>CAZJOA010000046.1:0-17781 GCA_964547515.1 uncultured Faecalibacterium sp. | reverse complement strand
GCCCGACCGGCAAAGCCGGTCGATACGATGAGAGTCTTGCAGACGGCGAATTACTGACGCTGAAAACACGACTTTTTGACAGTCTGAACGGGCCGAAAGCCCCTGGAGGTTTCTGTTATGATTGTTATTCTGAAGGATCAGGCGCGTCAGGAGCAGATCGACAAATTAAAGGCTTTCCTGACGAATCTGGGTCTGCGCATTGACGAATCCAAGGGCGACCATTCGACCATTCTGGGTCTGGTGGGCGACACCACGCGCGTGGATGCGGATCTGATCGCCTCGCTGGACGCGGTCGAAGCCGTCCGCCGTGTTCAGGAGCCGTATAAGAAGGCGAACCGCAAGTTCCACCCGGAGGACACGGTGGTGGACTGCGGCGGCGTACCGGTGGGCGGCGGTATGTTCCAGATCATCGCCGGGCCTTGCAGCGTGGAGACCGAGGAACAGATCGTCACCGTGGCGAAGGCGGTCAAGGAGGCGGGCGCGACGCTGCTGCGCGGGGGTGCGTTCAAGCCGCGCACATCGCCCTATGCCTTCCAGGGGCTGCATGCGGACGGATTGCGCCTGCTGAAGCTCGCCAAGCGCGAGACGGGTCTGCCCATCGTGACCGAGATCATGGATGCCTCCCATCTCGACCTGTTCGACGAGGTGGACGTCATCCAGGTCGGCGCGCGCAATATGCAGAATTTCGAATTGCTCAAGGTGCTGGGACGCACCCGCAAGCCCATCCTCCTCAAGCGCGGTCTGGCGAACACCATCCAGGAGTGGCTCATGTCCGCCGAGTACATCATGGCGGGCGGCAACGATCAGGTCATCCTGTGCGAGCGCGGCATCCGCACCTATGAGACCGCCACGCGCAACACCCTCGACCTGTCCAGCGTGCCCGTCCTGCGGGAGAAGACCCATCTGCCGATCCTGATCGACCCCAGCCATGCCACCGGTGTCGCCAAGCTGGTCAAGCCCATGGCGATGGCGGCCACGGCCTGCGGGGCGGACGGCCTGATGATCGAGGTGCACAATGACCCCAAGCATGCGCTGTGCGACGGTGCGCAGTCCCTCACGCCGGAGCAGTTCGCCGATGTGGTGCGCCGGGTGAAGGCCATCCGCGAGGTGGTCAGGGAGTGACGGCGGACACCCGTCCGCGTGAGCATTGCAAGGCTTCCCCATGCGGGAGGCCTTTTCTGCTGCAAAAATGTTCTTTCCTTGTATACGATGTGCGAAATACAGAATGAAAACAACAAATCATCCGCAAATTATGCTATGATATAGGTAGCAAAAGAATGTAGCAAAGGAGCCGGTTCTGTTTATGGATATGACCTTCTATCCCTGTGCGCTGCAAGGGGAAATGGCTGCTCCCGCATCGAAATCCGAGGCGCATCGGCGGATGATCTGCGCCGGGCTGACCCGGGGCACGACAACGCTCGAGGGCTTTATGGACTCGGAGGACCTGTCGGCGACGGCGCGCTGCCTGACGGCGCTGGGTGCGCACATCAGCAAGACCGGCGCGACTATGACCGTCACCGGCAATGCGCATCGGCTGGAGAAGCTGCCCCTGCTGGACTGCGGCGAAAGCGGATCGACCCTGCGTTTTTTTGTGCCCATTGCGCTGGCGATGGCGGGCGGCGGGGTCTTCCGCATGCATGGGCGGCTCAGTCAGCGCCCGATGGAGGTGTACCGCGACCTTTTCGTGCCGCGCGGGGTGAAATGGCGCATGGGCATCGGCTGTGACGGCGCTGCGGAGCTTCATGTGCGCGGGCGTCTGGAGGCGGGCAAATATGTGCTGCCGGGGAATGTGTCGAGCCAGTTCGTGTCGGGGCTGATGTTCGCGCTGCCGCTGCTGGACGGGGATTCGACCCTGGCGGTCGAGCCGCCCGTGGAGAGCGTGGGCTATATCCGCATGACGCTGGAGGCGCTGGCGCAAAGCGGCATCAGCGTCATCGAGCAAGCGCCGTTCTGCTGGCAGATCGCCGGTGCGCAGCAGTATCAGGCGCGCAATGGCGAGCTTGATGGGGATTATTCCCAGGCGGCGGTGTTCCTCTGTGCGGCGGCGCTGGGGCAGGACGTGACCGTCACCCGGCTGGCGGCGGACACCACCCAGGGCGACCGGCGCATACTGCGCTGCCTGTCCGAATTGGGCGCAGCGGTGACGGAGGACGGCCATGGCGTTTCGGTGCACGGCGGCCACCTCATCGGCACGACGCTGGACATGGCGGACTGCCCGGACATCGCGCCGATGCTGGCGCTGGTGTGTCAGCATGCGCAGGGGGAGAGTCGGCTGACGGGCTGCGGGCGGCTGCGGCTGAAGGAATGCGATCGCCTGTCCGCCACGGTGGAAATGCTGAATCGTCTGGGCGGATGCGCCCGCGAGGAGGGCGACAGCATCGTCATCCGTGGGGTGGAGAAGCTCCGGGGCGGCGTGACCTTGCGCGACGATAACGACCACCGCATGGTCATGCTGGGGGCGATTGCCGCCAGCGTCGCGCAGGAGCCGGTGACGGTGCGGGGCGTGCAGGCGCTGAACAAGTCCTGGCCGGGCTTTGTGGAGGTATATCGTTCGCTGGGAGGAAAAGCGGAATGAGCAGCAGCTATGGGCAGACGCTGAAGCTGTCCATTTTCGGTCAGAGCCATGGCGAGGGGATCGGCGTGACGCTGGATGGCTTTCCGGCGGGGATGGACATCGACATGGATGCGCTCCGGGTCGAAATGGCGCGTCGAGCGCCCGGTCAGAGTCGGCTGACGACCCCGCGCAGGGAGTCCGATGCCCCCGAATTCCTGTCCGGCGTGCTCCATGGGCGCACAACGGGTCAGCCCATCTGCATCCTGATCCGCAATGCCGGTCAGCATAGTCAGGATTATGGCGATGGTGTGGATCTGGTGCGTCCGGGACACGCGGATTACACCGGTCATGTGCGCTATTTCGGACAGGAGGACTGGCGTGGCGGCGGATCGTTCTCCGGGCGGCTGACTGCGCCGCTGGTGGCCGCCGGTGCGCTGTGCACGCAGTGGCTCGGACGGCAGGGTGTCCGCATCGCCGCGCATATCCAGCAGCTGGCGGATGTGGTGGATGCATCCTTCCTCCAGGCGGACTGCACGGCGGACTATGCCCAGCTCAGGCAGATGGCCCTGCCGGTGCTGACGGCGGGTCTGGCGGACAAAATGGAATCAGCCGTGTTGGCGGCGCATGCGGACGGGGACTCCGTCGGCGGCGTGATCGAGTGCATGGCCACGGGACTGCCCGCGGGCTTGGGTGCCCCCTTCTTCGACAGCGTGGAGAGCAGCCTGAGCCACCTGCTGTTCTCCGTGCCGGGGGTCAAGGGGGTCGAGTTTGGCGCGGGCTTCGGCTTTGCGGCCATGCGCGGCAGTCAGGCGAATGACGCCTTCCGCATGGCGGACGGCCGCGTCACCACCGTGACGAACCATTCCGGCGGCATCAACGGCGGCATTACGAATGCCATGCCCGTGATCTTCCGGTGTGTCATCCGCCCGACGCCCTCCATCGCCGTCCCCCAGCAGACCGTTTCCCTCCAATCGGGCGAGGACGCGACGCTGACCATCCACGGGCGGCATGATCCGTGCATCCTGCCCCGTGCCGTCCCGGTGATCGAGGCCGTGGCGGCCATTGCTCTGCTGGACATGTGGAAGGAGCGTCAGGGATGCCTTATGTGATTGCTTATCCGGGCACGGCGGGGAGCTTCTCCCACGGTGCGGCGCGGGAAGCCTTCCCGGACGGCGTGTGTGAGCCGTATGCCACCTTTCCCGAGGCGGCACGGGCGGTGGAAGCGGGTCGGGCGGACTATGCCCTGCTGCCGGTGGAGAACTCCTTCGCCGGGGCGGTGCTGCCCACCTACTCCCTTCTGGAGAAGCTGCCCCTGCACATCGTGGGCGAAAGGATGAAGGCCGTCCGCCATCATCTGCTGGGACTGCCGGGGGCGGAGCTGTCCGCCATTCGCCGCATTTCGAGTCACCCGCAGGCCATCGCGCAGTGCGATGCCTTCCTGTCCGGGCTGAAGAATGTGCAGATCGAGACCTCCGCCAATACGGCGATCTCGGCGCGGGAGGTGGCGGACAGCGGCGACTTGACCTTCGCGGCCATCGCCAGTGCGGAAGCCGCCGCCGAATACGGCCTCGTCCCCCTTGCACGGAGCATCCAGACCAGCGCCCACAACACCACGCGCTTCTTCATCCTCGCCGCCAGCCCCATCCCGCTGGGCACGCCGTCCAAGGCGACGGTCGTCTTCCGCGTGAACAACGAGGTCGGCGCACTGGTGCGGGTGCTGGCCTCCTTTGCGGAGAGTGGGCTGAACATGTCGCGCATCGAGTCGCGACCGCTGGCGGATTCGCCCTTTCAGTACTTTTTCTCGGCGGACTTTGAGGGCAATATGGACGCGGCGCATCTGTCCCGCGCCATGGCGGCAGCCAGGCCGCTGACGGGCAGTCTGCGCCTGTTGGGGGTGTACCCCAAGGCGGATATGCCCGGGGAGGATGCATAGCAGCGGCTGATCGACCTCATCGGCGGCAGCCCGGGCGGATTCGCGGTCATCAAGTCCTTCAAGACGGAAGGGCAGTTCGTCCGCAGCTGCATGCAGCATGTCCGGGCGCTGGCGAAGGCGCAAGGCAGTATGCAATCAGGACAAATGAAAGGCGCGTCCTCCGCAAATGGGGGACGCGCCGCGCTGTATCATGGGATCAGACGTGCCAGATCTCATCCGCATACTGGCGGATGGTGCGGTCGGAGGAGAACTTGCCCGCGCTGGCGACATTCATCAGGCACTTTTTTGCAAAGGCGATGCGGTCACGGTAGTCGCGGTTGCACCGGAGCTTCTGCGCCATGTAGGAGCGGAAGTCGTGCAGGACGAAATAGTGATCGGGCTGATGCCAGGAGGCGCCCACCAGGATGGAGGAGGCCAGCTCCTTGAGCATGCCGTCCTCATCGGGGAACGTGCCGTCCACCAATGCGTCCAGCACACGCGCGATGTCCGTGTCCGCCTTGTAGATCGCCCGGGGATCGTAATGCGCACGGATGGCGTTGAGCTCATCCACCGTCGCGCCGAAGATATAGTTGTTCTCGCGTCCGGCCTGTTCGACGATCTCGATGTTCGCGCCGTCGAAAGTGCCCAGGGTCACAGCGCCGTTGAGCATGAGCTTCATGTTGCCCGTGCCGCTGGCCTCCGTGCCGGCAGGGGAGATCTGCTCGGACACATCCGCTGCAGGGATGATCTTTTCCGCCCAGGAGCAGTTGTAGTTCTGCACGAACACCACCTTCAGCAGATGGCTGGTCTCCGGGTCGTTGTTGACCATGTCGGCGATCATGTTGATGAGGTGGATGACGGCCTTTGCGCGGGCATAACCGGCGGCGGCCTTCGCGCCGAAGATATACGCGGTGGGGGTGAAGTCGGTCAGCGTGCCGTCCTTGAGCTTGTAGTAGATGTTCAGGATGGACAGCGCATTCATGAACTGGCGCTTGTACTCATGCAGGCGCTTCACCTGCACGTCGAAGATCATGTCCGGATCGAGGCGAACGCCTTCCTTTTTGAGGATCTCGGCGGCGAGCTGTTCCTTCTTCTGACGCTTGACGGCGATGAAGTCCTCCGCCAGGGCATCGTCGATGCAGGGCTTGAGCGTCTCCAGCTTGAACAGGTCGGTCATGCAGCCCTCGCCGATGCGGCTCTCGATGAGCTGCACCAGCTCCGGATTGCACAGCCCCAGCCAGCGGCGCTGGGTGATGCCGTTGGTCTTGTTCTGGAAGCGCTCGGGGTACACGGCGTACCAGTCGGCGAACACATCGTCCTTGAGGATCTCAGAGTGAATGGCCGCCACGCCGTTGGTGGCGTAGGAGGCGTACACCGCCAGCTGTGCCATGTGGATCTGGTTGTCCCAGAGGATGCAGCGGGTCTTCTTGACCTCGAAGCCCTTCTCGGCCATGTCCGCCTTGAACTTGTCGTTGATCCAGTGGATGATCTGGACGATCTCCGGGCAGACGGATGCCATCAGGTCGGCATCCCACTTTTCCAGCGCCTCCTGCATGACGGTGTGGTTGGTGTAGGCGAAGGTCTCGCGGGCGATCTGGAATGCCGCCTCAAAGGTGAAGTCATCCTCCATCAGCAGGCGGATGAGCTCGGGAATGGCCATGACGGGGTGGGTGTCGTTGAGCTGCACCGCATGCTCCTGCACGAACCAGGCGTAATCGTCCCCGTGGCGCTGCTTGTAGGCGCGGATCATGTCCTGCAGGGAGGCGCTGACCAGCACATACTGCTGCTTGATGCGCATTTGCTTGCCTTCGCGGCGGGAATCGTTGGGGTAGAGGAACTTGACGATGTCCTCGGCGCGATTGCGGTCAGCGGCGGCCTGTTCGTAGCGCTGCTCGTTGAACTGGAAGAAGTCCACCGCCTTGATGGGCTCGGTCTGCCACAGGCGGAGGGTGCCGATGTTCTTCGCGCCGTAGCCGACGATGGGCATGTCATAGGGGACGGCACGGACATCGCCGGTGGCCATTTTGACGATGACGGACTGATCGAGGCGGCGGATGGACCAGGGGTCGCCGAGCTTCGCCCAGTCATCGGGGGCTTCGACCTGCCTTCCGTCCTCGAAGGACTGCTTGAACAGGCCGTATTTGTAGCGCAGGCCATAGCCGGTCAGCGGCACATCGATGGTGGCGGCGCTGTCCAGGAAGCACGCCGCCAGACGACCCAGACCGCCATTGCCGAAGGCGTCGTCCTCGATGTCCTCCATCACGGCGATGTCCACCCCGCGCTGGGCAAGCAGCTCCTTCACCTCATCCAGGTAGCCCAGGCAGTACAGGTTGTTGTACACCATGCGCCCCATGAGGTATTCGCTGGACAGGTAATACGCCTGACGCTGGCCGCTGCGCTTTTCCTCGCAGGCCGCCCAGGTGGGGGAGAGCGCGATCATCGCTGCGGTGGAGATCGCGTTGTGCAGCTGGGAGGCGTTGGCCTTCTCCAGCGTGGTGTGGTCGTTCATCATCAGCAGCGCTTCCGTCTGCGAAAGGAGCTGGGATGCTGTCAGCATGGAAGATCCCTCCAAGATATTTGTCGAATGCGATCAGAGCCGGTTTCCGGCGGCGTTCATGGCGTGCAGGTGTGCGGCGACCTCGTCATTGGCCGCACCGGGGAGCATCCGCCAGACCCAGTTGCCGCCGGTGGTGCCGGGCAGGTTCATGCGTGCCTCGCCGCCCAGGTGGAGCACATCCTGCATGGGGAGGACGGCAGTGTCGCAGGGGCTGTTGAGGACACAGGCCATGAAGCGCTCCACGCCCTCGTCCGCCGTGTCAAAATCGCCCAGGAAGTCCTTGGCGGATTGGATGGTGGCCTCATCCATGGTGTTCAGCCAGCCGATGGTGGTGTCGTTGTCGTGCGTGCCGGTGTAGGCGACGTAGTTCTCCGTCCAGTTGCCGGGGAAATGCTGATTCGCATCGTCCTCGCCGCCGCCGCCGAAGCCGAAGGTTGCCACCTTCATGCCCGGATACCCCACGAGCTTCAGCAGCCGCCGCACGCGGTTGTTCTGCACGCCCAGATCCTCGGCGATGATGTGCAGGCCGGGGAGCTCCTTGCGGAAGGTCTCGAAGAGGTGCTTGCCTGGGCCAGGCACCCACGCGCCGGTCTTTGCGGTGGTCGCGCCGTAGGGGATGGAGTAGTAGTTCGCAAAGCCGATGAAGTGATCCACGCGCACCAGGTCGTACATGTGGCTCATGGCGCGCATACGGCTGACCCACCAGCCGTAGCCGTCCTCATGGAGGCTGTTCCAGTCGTAGAGGGGATTGCCCCAGAGCTGGCCGTCCTCGGAGAAGCAGTCCGGCGGAACGCCCGCGACGCGGGTGGAGATGCGATCCTCGTTCAGCTGGAAGACCTCCGGCCGCGTCCAGGTGTCGGCGCTGTCCTCCGCGCAGTAGATGGGCATGTCGCCGAAAAGCTCGATGCCGTTTTCGTTGCAATACGCCTTCAGCGCGTACCACTGCTTGAAGAACAGGTACTGGCAGAAGATGTGATAGCGCACCTCCTCGTCCAGCTCGGCGCGGTATTTCGCCACGGCCTCCGGCTCACGCAGGACGATGGCCTTGTCCGGCCATTTCGTCCACATGGCGTTGCCGAAGGAGCGCTTCACCGCGGTGAACAGGGCGAAGTCTTCCACCCAGTCGTTCTCCCGGACGAACGCGGCCAGCTCGGCGGACAGCTTGCCCTCGCTCTGCTGGAAGGCACGGCGGAGCAGCATCTCCTTGTTCGCGCGGACACCGTCGAACTCGACCTTCTCCTCCTGGGAGGGGGTGTACAGGTCGCCTTCGTTCAGGCTGACGAACCCTTCGTCCGCCAGCGCTTCGATGGAGATGAGCATGGGATTGCCCGCGAACACGCTGGAGGACTGATAGGGGCTCTCGCCGTAGCCGGTGGGTCCCATGGGCAGAACCTGCCAGATCTTCATGCCGCTTTTTTTGAGAAAATCCGCGAAGGCATAGGCTTCCTTGCCCAGGGTGCCGATGCCGCCCTTGCCGGGCAGGGACGAAATGTGGAGCAGCAGACCGCTCTTGCGCATTTGTATCCATCCTTTCCATGGCGATTTCGTGCATGCGATATGGAAACGTTTCCGAAACGATTTGAAAGAAACGCGGGAATCGGATGCCGCATTTCCCGCTCAATTAGAATATTCGCGATGAAGGGAGAAATTCCTGCAAGGATGGCGGACTTTTTCTGCAAAGGAGGGTGCATCAGCCCTTGACCGCGCCGGCCGTCACGCCCTCCACATAGAAGCGCTGCATCAGCACGAAGAGCACCGAGATCGGGATGGACACCAGCACCCCGCCCGCGCAGAACCGGGCGAAGTAGCGGTTGCGGTTCACCTTGTCCACCATGGAGAACAGGCCGAGGGCGACGGTCTTGTCCGCCGTCACGCCGGAGGACATGATGAGGGAGGCGTAGATGAAGTCCATCCAGGGGTAGAGGAAGGACTGGATGACGGTGTAGACCACGATGGGCCTGGAGAGCGGCAGGATGATGCGCAGGAAGACGGTGGCCTCGCTTGCGCCCTCCAGATAGGCGGCCTCGCGCAGGGAACGGCTGACGGTGTCGAAGAAGCCCTTCGCGACGAGATAATCGATGCCCGCCCCGGCGCTGTAGACGATCACCAGCCCGGGCAGGGAATTCGTCAGCCCGACCTCCTTGAGGATGAAGTACACCGCGATCATGGCCAGAAACCCCGGGAAGAGGTTCAGGATGACTGCGCCGTGCATCATCCCCCGGCGGAAGCGGAAGCGCAGGAAGCTCATGGCGTAGGCGGTCATCAGCACGAAGACCGTCGAGATGGCGCAGGAGAACAGCGCCACCAGAAGGGTGTTGAGAAACCAGGTCGGAAAGGCACTCACGCTGTCCGGCGAAAAGAGCAGCGCCCGATAATGCGCCAGGGTGAAGCCCTCGGGGAAGAAGCTGCGGATATTCGGGCCTTCGTCGATGCCGAAGGAGGACAGCACCAGCCAAAGGATCGGCATCAGCCACAGCGCCGCAAGCAATGTCAGCAGCAGGTGGTGGAGGACAAGCGGGAGCTGCTTCTTCACTGGAACACCTCCTCCCGACCGGCGCGGGTGAAACGCGAAAAGGTGCTGAGGGTCAGCATGCTGCACACGGCGAACACTAACAGCCCGATGACGGAGGCCATCTTGTAGTTGCTCTGATCCTGCGTCAGCCGATAGAGCCATGTAACCAGCAGATCGACCTCGGTCGCCCCGGCGGCGGCCATCTGCTGATCAGCGGTGATGTACACATCGCGCGTCAGCAGCCAGATGACGTTGAAGTTGTTCACATTGGCGACCATGGCGGACACAAGGCTCGGCGCGGTGATGTGCAGCAGATAGGGGAGGGTCACATGGCGGAAGGACTGCCATGCGTTCGCGCCGTCCATCCGGGCGGCTTCGAGCATGTCGCGCGGGAGGTTCAGCAGCACCCCCGTGGAAACGAGCATCTGATAGGGGACACCCACCCACAGGTTGATGAGCAGCAGCATCGGGCGTGCCCAGTCCCTTTGGGTCAGGAAAGGGATGGTGTTCGCCGTCGGGATCGCCCCGATGCGATAGAGCCAGTCCGTCACGCCCCAGTCCTTCAGCAACGTGTTGACCAGCCCCACATCCGCAAAGAGATTGCGCACCAGCAGGAGCGACACGAATTGGGGCACGGCCATCGCCGCCATGAAGCAAGTGCGCCACAGCGGCCGAAGGCGCGTCCGCCGGTGCTGGATGAGCATGGCCAGCAGCGTCCCGCCGATGTAGCAGGAGAGCGTCGCACCCACCGCCCAGACCAGCGTCCAGATCAGCACGCGGACGAAGGCGTACCCGAACGAGCCGCCTGTCATTCCGGCCAGCTGACGGAAGTTCTCCAGCCCCACCCAGGTGAACAGGTTCGTGGGGACAAGGTGATTCCGGTCGTAATTGGTGAAGCCGACCAGCACCATGACGCAAAGCGGGATGACCAGCACCAGCAATGCGCCCAGGGTCGGTGCAAGGAGGAGCACACGGTGGAAATCGCGGTTCATCAGGCGGCTGAATGCCTCCCACAGGGACGGCGTGTACCCGGCCTTCGCGTCCAGCTCAATGCGCCGGGCGCTTTTCACCTGGCGGACGCACTGCACCAGAAAAGTACCCATCAGCATGATGCCGATCACCCCGAACAGCAGGATGAGGAAGGAGTGGTCGTAGTCGTTCCAGACATTGCGGCGAGTGGACGCATCCCAGATGCGTTCGGCCTGCACCGTGCCCAGGGTCGGCAGCTTGCGGACAGAAGGCAGCGTCAGCGCGATGCCAATCAGGAGGGCGACTTCCTCCACAAGGCGGAGGATGCCCTGCCATGCCTGTCCATGCGCCAGCGCACCGCAGCCCCAGATCAGCGCGGAGGCCTTCACCCATGCGTCCCCCTGCAAAAAGGAGCGCCATGCCCCCTCTTCTGTGCGGCGGGGGCGCGTCATTGACCGGCGGGGGCGGTGATCCCCGCGACGCAGTTGTCCAGCAGCGTTTGCAACGGGATGCCCTCCGGATTTCCGCTGACGATGATCTTGCCCAGCGTCGCGGCGGCATCCCAGTATTTGCTGCCGATGCGCTGCACATCCGCATAGGGGGACTGCGCGTCCAGCGCGGCGATGGCGGGTTCGGCCTGTACCTGCGGGGCGGACAGCGCCGCGAGGTTGCTCGGCCCCTGACGGCGCAGGACGAAGCGATCCACCTGCGCGTCGTATCCGGTCATGAAGGCCGCCAGATCCATCGCGTCCCCCGCATGGGCGGAATAGGCGTTCACGCCCACCAGCTTGAACCCGGAGAACGATGCCATTTGCAGCGCTTCGCCCCCCGCGCGGAAGGTCGGGAGCTTCGCCGCGGCGTAGTTCTCCCCCCAGACCTGTGCGGCCACGGCGGCATTCCATGTGCCGCTGACACCCGCGATGATGCTCCCGTCCTTCAGCCCCGCGACGAAGGCATCGCTGTCCGCCTCCACGAATCCGGGATGCGCCGCGATCGTCAGCAGGCTTTCCAGCACCTCCGCACCGGGGATGGGCGCATCCGCCGCATTCCAGTTGCAGCGATTGGTCACGCCGTCCGCGTCCAGGGACATCTCCAGCCCCGCACCGCGGAAAAAGCTGTACAGATACCACGCATTGGCCATGGGGAAGGCGAACTTCCGCCCATTTTCGGCTGACCTGTCCAGAAGGCTCTCCAGCGCGGCGGCATCACCCGGGCTGATGAACGCGCGATTGTAAAAGAGAAAGTACCCATTGTCCGCCGTGGCGGGGCAGGCGTAGAGCTGACCGTCCTCACCGGTGGCCGCTTCGACGGACGCGGCGGTATTGGCGCTGCGGATGTCCTCCGCACCCTCCAGAATGGGCATGAGCGCACCGGCGGTCAGCAGGCTGTTCAGCTGATCGTCCGCGAAGGTGAACACATCCGCCGCACTTTGCACATCCGCCAGCACCACCTTGGCGACATCGCCCTCGTTCTGCACGCCGATCTGGATGTCATAGTGCCTGTCCGGGTGGACGGCGGTGAAATCGCGGATGACCTGCTCCATCCAGGGGACATCGGCGCTGTCCCCGACCCAGACGCGAAGGGGAACGGCGCTGTCCTCCTGCGGCGCGGTGCAGCCCGTCAGCAGCAGGCAAAGCAGCAAAACGAAGGCTTTCTTCATGGTGCAAGACCTCCCTGAATCCATGGTTCTGCAAGGAAGTATGGCTGCTTTGCATGCCGCATATGCATCAAAAAGGCCCATCCGCATCGGCGGACGAGCCCTCAATGGATTCAGCTTCTGACCAGCGCCACGCTTTCGCGCAGGATCAGCTCGGCCTCCACGGTGATGTGGCGCGGCGGTGCGCCGTTGACCAGCATGTCCATGAGCATCTCGACGCTCTCGCGGGCGATCACGTCGATGGGCTGAGCCACGGTGGTCAGCCGGGGGATGAAATACTTGCCCATCTCGATGCCGTCGTAGCCCACGACGCTCACGTCCTCGGGGACGCGCCGTCCGCAGTCCTGCAACGCGCGGATGACGCCCATGGCCACCGTGTCGGACATGGCGAACACCGCCGTCGTGTCCGGCTTTTGCGCGAAGAAGCGGCGTGCCGTTTCGTATGCGCCGCTCAGGGAGAAGCGCGTGTCCACATAGCGATCCTCGTCGAAGGGGACCTGTGCGCCCTGGAGCGCGTCCATCGCGCCGCGATAGCGCTGTCCGAAGCCGTCGTCGCTCTGGCGGACACCGCCGAAGATGGCGATCCGCCTGTGACCTGCCGTCAGCAGCGTCCGCATGGCCGAATAGCCCATGACCCGGTTGTCGATGGAGACGCTGCCCGCCCGGGGCAGTCCGGCGTTCTCCGCGTTGATGGTCGCGAACACCATGGGCATGTCCAGCCCGCGAAGCACCTGTGCGCGCTCGTCAATGCGTCCGCCCAGGAAGAGGCAGCCCGTGATCCGCTTCTCGTGGATGAGGCGGATGGCGGCCTGGAATTCGTCCTCCTTCTCGTCCACATATTCCACCAGGAAGGCGGCATCCAGGTCGTGGGCGCGGCGGAGGACGGCCTCGGCCAGGCTGTTCAGGAAGGGGTTCTCACGTCCGCGCAGGATGACCGCCACATGCTGGCTGTCCGTCTGCTTGAGGCTGCGGGCATTGGCGTTGCCGGTGAAGTGGCATTCCGCGATGACGCGCTCGACCTTTTCGCGGGTGGCCTGGTTCACATCCGGCCGCTTGTTGAGGACGCGGGAGACGGTGGTCACGCTGACGCCTGCCTTCTGTGCAACGTCCTTGATGGTGTAGATCTTCACAGGCTGCTCCTCTCGGGAATGAAAGCGCTCCCAGTGTCGGATTTGAAGTAAATCACTTTATCATAGCACGAAAAGGCGGATTTGTCAAGGTTCTGACGAATGCTTCCTGCATGGCGGACGGAAAGCCCATGCGGATGAGAGTTCCATTAGAAATCCGCCATATCTTTGCGTCCAGCGGGAAAGTGTGCTATAATCAGAGTGTTATGACCCTTATCGGACAGGAGGACAGCCATGGCATTGTTGACGGATGAACGGAACGGCGGCACGAAGCCGTCCCTGTGGGATCAGGCACTGAAGGCGGTCAAGGGGGATTCCACCTCCGCGCTGGTGGAGCAGTTCACGCAGGAGATGACCCTGGTCGCGGAGGGCCTGTGCGAGGATCAGGCGCGGCTGCGCAAGGCGGTGGACGGCCTGCTGCGGGAGGCGGAGGGACAGCAAAGCCGCGCGGAGCAGGACTATCAGGAGCTGAAACGCCTTCTGGACGCACAGGAGAAGTCCGCCAAACAGCGCATGGATGAGCTGTCCCGGCGGATCGATGCGCTGGAAAAGCCCGCGCCGAAGGAGAAAAAGCCCGTTTTCCGCCTGGGGAATGACCTCGTTGGCCGATTGACTTTGCTGGCGGGCATCGTCTGCGGCACATGGCTGATCGTCACGGTTTTGCAGCTGTTTATGTGAGCGGAGGTACGCATGAGATCCTATCAGGAAATGCTGGAGAGCTATCGCAAGCGTCAGCGCAGCACGGTGGTGGATGCACTGGCCGTGGGGCTGACCTATGTGGACGAGATCGCGGTGGAGAGCGGTCTGCTGGAGGAGACCGGCCTGCTGACGGAGTTGACGGAGTCCGTCTGCGGTGCGCTGCCCTTTGCCATCATCGCCGTGCAGGAGGGCACGAAGGTCATCCTCGGCACGAAGCCTGCGGCGAATGGCATGCAGGACGGCGCATTCCGCATGGTCAAGACCGGCACGGCGCTGGGACTGGGCGGCGCGGTGGCAGCGGGAGCGGGATTCTGGGCGGCGATCCCGGTGACCATGGGTGTCCGTGCCCTGTTTGACCGGTATCGCTCCAAGGCGCTGACGGGCATGCGCGTCCAGGGACGCATCAGCCGCCTGAAGGAGCTGAATGCCCAGCTGCGCGCCGCGCAGGAGGACTTCCGCGTGGAGGAGAACGCTGCCCTGCCCGAGCCGGAGGTTCTGCAAGTCATCCCGAATGTCAACTGACCTGCCAAAAGGAGTGTCATCCATATGAAAAGACCCGATTCCATTGAAGCCCTGCTTCATTATATTGCGGCGTGCCTGAGCCTTGTGTTCCTGCTGATGGGCGCGCTGTGCGTCGGCGGCGTGATGCAGCCCTCGGTGGCCTCTGCCGTGCAGGATGGGCGCGTCATGGGCGATGTGTTCCTGCTGATCGGTGCGGCGTTCTGCGTGCTGTGGATCTGGCTGCGCCGGCGTATCGGCAGGGCGGACGCCCTCCATGCGGAATTGCTCGCTGACGGTGCGCAGGTCGAGGGCACGGTGGTCAAGGTGTCCCACGAGCGGTGGATGCAGTTCGGCCATGCCTCGCCCTACCGCGTGGAGTACCGCTTCGACCACGCCGGACGGGAAGTCCGCCGCAAGAGCCGTTTCGTGTGGGACACGCCGGACATGTCCCCCGGTGACGCGATCACGGTCTATGTCAATGACAGGGGGGACAGCACTGTCCGCCTGTGATCCTGCCCCCTTCGGGCAGTTTTTTTGCATTGATCCACGAATGCATATTGACGAATGGTGCAAAATCCGTTATCATGTGCCGTGAACGTGAGGAGGATGCAGCATGAAGTTCAGCAAGATGCATGGCATCGGCAATGATTATGTGTATGTGAACTGCTTTGAGGAGCGGGTGGACGACCCTTCCGCCCTGGCGGTGAAGATGAGCCGTCAGCATTACGGGGTGGGCAGCGACGGGCTGATCCTGATCTGCCCCAGCGATGTGGCGGATTTCGAAATGAAGATGTTCAATGCGGACGGTTCGCCCAGCGAGATGTGCGGCAATGGCATCCGCTGTGTCGCCAAGTATGTGTACGACCGCGGCCTGACGGACAAGACCCATGTCACCATCATGTCCGGCGGGGGACTGAAGCTGCTCCGGCTGCGCGTGCAGCAGGGGAAGGTCGCCGCCGTCCGGGTGGATATGGGTGCGCCGGAGCTTCGGCCGGAGCGCATCCCCGTCGACCTTCCCGGCGAGACCGTCATGGGGCATCGGCTGCAGGTGGGCAGCAATGTGTATGAGATCCATTGCGTGTCCATGGGCAATCCCCATTGCGTGGTGTTCGTCAAAGACCCCGATCAGGTGGATGTGGAGCAGGTCGGCACGCTGCTGGAGAATCACCCCATCTTCCCCCATCGGGCGAATATCGAGTTCGTGCAGGTCGTCAGCCGGGAGCATCTGCGCATGCGCGTGTGGGAGCGCGGCAGCGGTGAGACCCTCGCCTGCGGTACGGGTGCGTGTGCATCCCTCGTGGCGGCGGTGCTGACCGGCCGCGCCGATCGTCAGGTCACGATGGACCTGCTCGGCGGCTCGCTGGAACTGGACTGGTCCTGCGAGGATGGCCATGTGTATCAGGAAGGCCCGGCAAAATTCGTCTTCGATGGCGAGTGGATCGACGAAAAGTGAATGAAACAGGCTGACAGGACGATGCCCCGATGGGGGTGTCGTCCTTTTTTTGTCCGATCTGGTCAATGATTTTCCATGCAGGAAAAACAGTGTTTATACAAAGAAAAAGCGAAAAAACTGAAATTTTATGCAGAAAAACGCTTGACAAATGAATAAAGATGCAGTATACTTCATATCGTCAACCAAACACAAAACAAAAAGGACGGTGCTGATTCAAATGTTCCACTTCAACATGAAAAAGTTCTTCCTCTTCGTCCTCGCAGCTGCCATGTGCCTTTCCTCCGTGAATGCGCTGGCCTGCACGGCCATCTACGTTGGCTCTGACCTGACGGCGGATGGCTCGACCATGTTCGCCCGTTCTGAAGACCTCACCAACAGCTACAACAAGCTGTACTCCGTCGTCCCCGCTGGTGTGCACACCGCTGGCGAAGAGTATGTGGGCTGCTACGGCTTCACCTACACCTTCACCAAGGACAGCTACGGCTACACGGCCTTCTGTGACGACAACGGCCAGGGCTACTGCCCGGACTGCGGCGGCGAACATGCCCACACCCCCTATCAGGCGGGCGGCACGAACGAGAAGGGCCTGACCGTCAGCGCGACCGAGACGCTGTATTATTCCCAGGCCATGGCCGAGGTTGATCCCTATGTGGATACCGGCATCGAGGAGGCCGAGATCACCACGGTGCTGCTGAGCGAAGCGGCCACGGCGAAGGAAGCCCTCGACCTGCTGCTGAGCATCTACGAGAGCGCCGGCTGCTGCAACGGTTCGGGCATCTTCCTGGCGGATCATCAGGAGGTCTGGTATGTGGAGAACGCCTCCGGCACGCAGTACGTCGCCGTGAAGCTGAATTCCAGCATGGCCTTTGCCGAGCCGAACGTGTCCGTCATCGGCCTGGTCGACCTGGACGACACCGAGAACGTCATCGCTTCCGCCGATGTGATCGCCGTGGCTGAAAAGGCCGGCACTTATGTGGGCGACAAGGAAGCCAACACCATCGACTACTCCAGCTCCTATACCAACAATGCCAAGCCCGGCTCCCGCATGATCGACGCACTGAAGTACTTCAACGCCGAACTGGCCAAGGATGAGCCTTCTCCCGCTGACTTCTGCATCTCCAACGTGGATGCCGAGGGCAATATCGTCCCCCTGTACACCAACATCGTGCTGGATCATGTCTACAGCATCGAGGACATGGTGGGCTACTACCACATCCCGGGCATCGGCAAGACCGGCAACCTGGAGACCCACATCTTCCAGATCTTTGCTGAGGACAGCCTGACCGACACCGTTGAGTGGATCGCCATGGATGACGCCTGCTACAACGCCTTCGTGCCCTACTACCCCATGCTGACCACCGATGTGTACGCCGCGTACAAGACCAGCACCGCTCCTGCCGCCTTCGTGGAGGAAAAGCCCGAATCCGGTGTGTTCTACGCCGCCACGAAGAACAAGCGCAACGCCGAGGGTGAGCGCGTGAAGGTCGAGGGCTTCACCCAGCTGCCCGATGCCTGGGCGGACGGCTACTACTGGACGATGGATGCGCTGTCCAACCTGATCGAGTACACCGACGTGACCGACGAGCAGAAGGCCGCCGTGAACACCACGATGGACGATCTCCAGAAGCAGTGCTACGAAGCGTATGCGAAGCTCCAGGCGGAAGTCGCCGCGGCTGACACCACCGAAGCCGCTGCGGCCGCTGCCACCGCCATCAGCATGGAAATGGCACAGACCGTGCATACCACCTGCGTTGGCCTGGTGAACGACCTGCTGAAGTAATCACAAATACAAAGACCGCCGATCCTCCGAAAGGGGAGTCGGCGGTTTTCCTGTGTGTCG
>CAZJOA010000045.1:0-17906 GCA_964547515.1 uncultured Faecalibacterium sp. | reverse complement strand
CGATGGTGTATTGCTCCAGCGCCTCGGCGTATTTCTCCTGACGCATATAGGCCTTGCCCATGCCGATGCGTGCCACGGCGTAGTTCCGATCGATGGTCAGCACCTCCTGCCAGGGCTGCATCGATGCCTCGTAGCGTCCCTGCTGCAAGAGCCGCAGCGCCGTATGCACCTTGGTGATGAAGCTGGTCGGCTCGAAGACGGTGATCGCCCCCGTGCCGGCATCCAGCACATAGATGCGCCCTTTCTCATCCTCGCACAGGCTGCTGGCCAGCATGAAGCTGCCCCGCCAGTTGCCGCTGCCGCCGAAGCTGCACAGGAGCGTGCCCTGCGCGTCGTATTGGTAGAGCAGGCCGGAATCCTGTTCCAATAGGGTGATGACCCCATCGGCGCTGACGGACACATCCACGATGGCGGAGGTCTCCAGCCCCGTGCCGAATGCGCCAGTGTAGGGGAAGATATTGCTGCCGTAGGAGAGGAACTTCTTGAGCTGTGCCTGTTCCGTGCGGCTGGTGGTCACATAGACCGCACCGGTGTCATCCATGCAGAAATTGGTGTGCACCGGCGGGAGCTTCCTGTCCAGCTGTTCCTTCTGTTCCTCGGTGGCCAGCAGGTCGATCAGCTGCTCCAGGAGGGACGTACCCACCTTTGTCGGCGCGACATAGCCCTTGAACTGCCCCAGGGCATCGATGACGGTGAAGCCATGGTAATCCTCGCGGTTGATGACGTAGAACTGCCCGATGGGGTCGATGCAGATCTTCAGCGGGCGGAAAGCATAGGCCGTGTCGTAGAGCTCCGAATCCGGCTGACCGAAGGCCTCCACGAAGGTGCCGTCCGGCGCCAAATGCACGATTTGGTGATTGTTCGTGTCGGCGACGAATACATCGCCGTCCGCATCGGCATAGACCCCATGGGGCGCACTGAATTTCGTTTCTCCGCCGGTGTAGATGGCCTGTGCGTGCAACTCGCCGTCCAGCACAAGGACGCGGTTGTTCCCCGTGTCCGCCACATACAGCAGCCCGTCCCGGTAGAATATGTCCTGCGCGCCCGACAGCGACCCCACGCCCGTGCCAAAGTAGTCCGCCATTTCCACGGCCACATACGCCACGGGCATGGCCGTGCGATTCCCCTGGGCATCCACCGTCCAGTTGTATTCCGCCGCCGTGGCGCTGACGGCGCACAGCAGCATCAGCCAGCACAGGCCGATCATGCATTTCGTCTTCTTCATCCGTTTCACCGCCCCTCACTTGATGCCCGCGTGCAGCATCGTCTTCATCACCTGGGTCTGCATGAGCAGATACACCGCAATGGTGGGCAGGGTGATGATGAGCGAAGCCGCAGCCGCAGCGCCGGCGCGGGCCAGTCCGCCGGAGGAGATGGTACTCAGCGCATAGGGCAGGGTCTTCATGGCCTGATCCTGTATGTAAATGGCCGAACCCGTGGTGTTGTTCCAGTTGCTGATGAAGGCAAACACGGCCACGGTGGCCAGAGCCGGCTTGATGGACGGCACGACAATGGACACGAGGATGCGCGTTTCCGTCGCACCATCCAGCCGGGCACTCTCCACAAGCGGCTCGGGCAGCTGGGAGATGAACTGCTTCATCAGGAAAAAGTACATCGGTGTCGCCAGCCCCGGGACGATCAGCGCCGCATAGGTGTTCATCAGCCCGGCCTGCGCCACGGACATGTAGATCGGTATCTGCGCCGCCGGGGCGGAGAACATCAGGGCGTAGACGATCAGGCTGGAGAAGGCCTTGCTGCCGCGCATGCGCACCTTCTCCACCGCAAAGGCACCCATCGCGCAGATCGTCAGCGTCAGCACGACCGATGCGGCCGTGGTGAACACGCTGTTGAAGAGATAGCGCGTGAAGGGGACACTGCGCCCGTCCAGGGACTGGAAGAGGTCGGCGAAATTGGTCATGACGGGGCGCTCGACGAAGAAGCGCGGCGGGAAGCGCAGCAGCTCCTCCATGGGCTTGAACGCCGTGACCACCATGTAAACCAGCGGCAGGGAGGTGACAAGTGCCAGCAGCGTCATGAAGGCATACACCGCGACCCAGCCGGGCGTGACCTTCCGCCACCAGCGGCGAAGGGACTTCGACAGCTTCATCCTGCGCACCTCCTCAGTCGTCCGACAGCGCCTTCATGCAGATGCGTCCGCAGATGAAGTTCATCGCGAAAAGCACCACCGCAATGGCACTGGCATAGCCCAGCTCAAAGCGGATGAAGGCATAGTCATACATATGGGTGACGATGGTATGCGCGCTGTAATCCGGGCTGGGGAAGCCCGCCACCGTCACCATGATGTCATACACATTGAGGGAATTGACCACCGCCATGATGGCGTTGTAGAGCAGGTAGGGGCGCATCTGGGGCAGCACGACGAAGATCAGCTCCTGGAAGCGGTTCTTCACCCCGTCGATCGCCGCAGCCTCCGCCAATTCCGGATTCAGCCCCGTCAGTCCCGCCAGATTGGTCAGGAAGCCCGAGCCCATGCTCATCCACACCGAAATGAGGATGATGAGCGGCATGATGTAGGCCGGATCCTTCGTCCACAGAATGGGAGACTGGATCAACCCCACGTCCAGCAGGAGGGTGTTGACCAGGCCATAGCGGTCGGAGGAGAAGAGATAGAGCCAGATGACACTGATGGCTACGCCGCTGACGATGCTCGGCGCATAAAAGGCCAGCGAATACACCTTGGAGAAGCGCAGCTGGTTGATGACCCATGCGAAGAAGAAGGAGCACATGAATCCCACCGGGCCGGACACGGCAGCAAAATACAGCGTGTTGGTGACGGTCTTGAGGAAGAGGTCATCCTCGGTGAAGAGGGTGACATAGTTTTTCAGCCCTGCGAAGGTCATGGGCTGGACGATGTTGTAATTCGTCAGGCTCAGGGCGGCGCTCCACAGGATGGGGACGAGCACGAAGAGCACGAAGAGCAGCGCAAAGGGCGCCAGCAGCAGATAGCCCTCCGCATCGCGCCGCGTCCACCTTCTTTTGCGGTCACTTCTCATTTTGGCCTCCTGTTCCGTATTCCTCCTGCTTGCGCAGCAGCTCCCGGTCGATCTCCCGCACCGCATCCTCCAGCGCTTCCATCGCGCTCTGACCGTTCATCACCGCGCGCGTCCAGGCATTGTTGAGCTGCCGCCCGGTGATGTATCCGCCCAGCACATTGCGCGGATTGCGCATCCACCGCATGGCCGTTTCAAAGAGCGGCAGATCGGCGCTCTCCCAGGGCAGGAGGCGGAATGCATCAGTGTTGGCGGTGAACCATCGCGCTTGCAGACCCACCCGCGCCTCGACCTCATCGCCGTAGCGATACTGCACGTCGGCGCTCATGTACCATTGGAGGAAATCCCATGCGAGACGGTTTTCGGCATCGCCCTTGTCAAAGATCATGCAGGTGGACAGCGCCCCGATGGCGGATCGGTCGATGCTGCCGTCCTGACGCACCGTACCGGGCACAAGGGCGATGTCCCACTTGCCATACAGCTCCGGCGCGGCGACCTTCAGCGCCAGATAGTCGTTCAGTCCGCCGATGAAAAGCGGGATGTCCCCCGTGCGGAAGTGGTTGAACACATTGACCTCACGCGGCAGGTTATACCGGGTGTAGCTCTGCACCCATTGGTTGAAGGCAGCATAGGCCTCCTCGGTATCCAGCGTGGTGGACAGACCGTCCGCCGAATAAATATCCCCGCCGCGCTGATACAGATAGGTGTAGAACGCACAGTACTGATAGGTGGAGGACGCACTGGTGGTGATGGGGATGTAGAAATCACAGTTGTTCTGCTTCAGCGTGGGCAGGACGCGGCTGTACAGCTCCGTCCAGGTGTCCGGGATGGTCAGCTGAAGGCGCTCCAGCACATCTTTGCGGTAGAACATGAACTGGAAGTCCATCGTTTCCGGCAGGGCATAGACACCGCCGTCATAGCGCAGGGGCTCCAGTGCGCCGTCGACGAAGGCCTCTGCCAGCGCGTCGTATCCGGGCATTTGGCTCAGGTCAACCACCGTGCCGCGAATGGCCAGCTCCACGGGCGTGCCGCTGTCACTGCCGATGGCGATGTGGGGCGCGTCCCCCGACACCAGCGACAGCAGGATGGGACTCACCCCGCCGATCACCCCCACCGATCCGGACGGAAGGATGTTGACCTCCACCTTCACGCCGGTACGGGGGGTGTATTCCTCGTCGCACATCTCCTGGAGGATCTCGCCCCACTCACGTCCGCGGGCGATCCACACGGAGATGGACTTGTCCGCCTGTGCCCCCGTGTCACCGATGCTGTTGTAATCCTTGCCGAAGGAGGCCAGGAAATTCAGCCATGTGGCGCGAACACGCTGGAGGAAGGTGCTGTTCCGGCTGACGATCTCGCTCCCGGGGGCGGAGAGCGTCAATGTGTCCAGAGTCATCGGGCATTCCAGCAGCTCGCCATACCAGGTGGACAGGTCGCTGAGCATCACGGTCAGCTCTCCATCGGTGCCGCTGGCGGTCGGAATGGTATCCGGTGCGCTGATATAGCCGTCCAGCTCCCTTACGGCGCTGTAAAGATTGGCCACCAGAGTGGTCTGCTTCCCCGTCAGCGCATGAAGGCGTTCCGCCTCCTGACGCAGCGTATCCCGCAGAGTCGTCAGCGTGGGCAGCAGCCACGGGATCTTGCTGTCCAGCGCATAATCGAAATTCGTATCCGGCGACGTGCCGACAATGGCGCCAATATCCATCAGCAGGGTGGACAGATCGGCGCTGCATGCCTTGAGCGCCCGGATGCTCTCGCTCATTTCGCCGCTGACGACCCGCAGGGTGAGCGTATGCCGCCCCTGCGTGAGGAAAACGGGCATGTCCTGCGTAGCGCCCAGGGGGACGGTCTGCCAGCTCCGGTCGTAGGCAAAGGGCAGAGCGGTCGCTTCCCGGAAGGGGATCGCCCCATCCACCAGCAGCTGACGATACACCGTCAGCCCCTCGCCTGTGGTTTGCAGCAAGCGCAGGTCGATGCGGTAAAACGCCGTTTCGGGCACGTCCACCGTCCAGGTGATGCCCTGCCAGCCGCTCTTCCAACGGTCGCCTCCGATGGTGTTGAGGCGGATGGCATGATCGTCATGGGGCGTGGCGGCCACATCCGCATGATAGCTGCGGCGAATGGTGCGCTCGGAGCGCTCGGCAGCCGTTTCGGCCTCCAGGACGATGGGCGCTCCGGCATAGTCCGGCGCGTCATGTGCGGCACGGTACGCCGCGTAGTCCGCCGGGAGGATCAGCGGCTCCACATAGAGCGCCCCCAGACCCATATTCCCCGACACATGGGTCAGGGTGACGGTGTGCGTCCCGGCGGACAGGTAGAATTGCAGGGGCTGTGCGTACAGGGCGTTGGTGTCGCAGAGGTACTGCTTCTGCCAGCGGGCGATCTGGCGCATGGCAGGGGCTTTTTCATCGCCATTGGCATCGAAGACGGGTTCGCCGGCCTCCTCCCAGATGCGCAGGAAGGGGCAGTTCTCGCTCTGGGCAAAGGGCGAGACTCCATCGATGCACACGCCGCGCTGGATGGGCGCGACATCCGCCGGATCGGCGATGAAATCCGCCGCAAGGACGTACAGTCCGGGCGATGTGACCGTGATCTCGGCGCTGACCCGGGGCTGCGCGTCACACCAGAGGAAGACCTCCCCCGCATAGCCCTGATAGCCATGCATCAGGGGCACATCCAGCCATTGGTCGGTCATGAGGGCATCGCTGCCGGGGGCATGGCCCGCTGCCTCATAGTCCGCCAGCACATCGGCGTATTCCTCCGCAGCGGTGTAGCGGCTCTCCAGGCCGGTGCTCACATCGTATTTCTCGCGCATCTTCTGTCCGGGCGCGGCCAGGGCAGGCTGCGCCATGCAGAGCAGGAGGACGCAGAGCGCAAGCGAAAGCATCCGCCGGGCGAGGCGGGTCAGATCATGATTTTTGAGCATGCATGTCACCATACGCTGCGCATCCTTTCGTCAGAAGAAAACAAAGACCGGACGCCGGACTGCAAAGCCAGACGCCCGGGTGGGGTATCATTTTGCCGGGGGGATCAGCGCGGACTGATCCTCCGTCCATGTCCAGCCGTCCGCCAGCTTCTCGTCGATCCATTCCTGATGCAGGCGGTCGCCCAGCTTCTGGATCTTGGCGCACTGGTCGGTGATGGTCACCAGGCCGTCGTAGATCTTGCTCTCGCTCGCCCAGATGGACGGGTGGAACTTGCTCTCGATCACGTCCGACCACAGGAACATGGTGGCCTTGTCATACATTTCGTCGCGGAGCTTCCACAGGTCGATGATGCGCGCATTGGACACCAGGGGCATGAACTTCTCGTTCACCGCGTCGCGCAGGGCCTTGTTGGACTGATACTGGGGGATGTACCCATTGGGATTGGCGGCGAACTGCTCCTCATTGAAGACATCGCCGATGCCCTTGGTCACCAGCCAGCGGATGAAGAGCCAGCCGCCGTTGGGGTTCTTGGCGGCGGCGGGGATGCCGTATTGCTGGGAGGAGTAGACGCAGATGTTCTGTTCGCCCGTGTAGTCATCCGCCACGGGCCAGGGCGCGATGCCCATATCCAGATCCTCGCTGATGAAGGAGCTGATCTGCTTGAGGTTGACATAGAACAGCCCCACATGCCCGGCGGCAGGTGCCCAGTATTCGGCATCATCCGCATTGGCGAGCTTGTTGTTGTAGAAGTTGGGGACGGACTTGGAGAACTCAAAGGCATTGCGGATCTCGGGCGTATCGAATTCCACCGTGAAGCCGTTGCTCCCCGTGACATAGCGTCCCATCGCGGAGGACAGCGCCCAATAGCCGATCGTCCCCTTGTAGCCGACCTGGGTGGCTTCGCCGCTGCTGTTGTACTTGGTCAGCGCCTTGCAGGCCGCCTCGAATTCGCTGTAGGTGCGCGGGGGCTTCTCCGGATCAAGCCCGGCCTGGGCAAAGAGCGTCTTGTTCCACCCCATCGCACACAGCTCCAGATCCTCACAGACGAAATACGTCTTCCCCGCGAAGGTGTTGCCCGCCAGCGCCATCGCATTGATGTCCGACCGCTGATAGTTTGGGTCGTTGTCCATATAGAAGTCCAGCGGCTGATACAGCCCGGTGTAGTAGGCATCCGCGGGACGGGGCGCGACAAGCACCGCATCGGGGATGCCCACGCCGGAGAGCACGGCCTCCGTCAGCTGGACATGGTCGCCGGTGGCGGGCACCTTGAACTCCAGCTCGTATTCGGGATAGTCCGCCAGGAAGCCGTCGTAGTACTTCTGATACTCCTCGCCGTCGCCCCACATCCACACGACGATCTTCTTGTCCGTGGGCAACAGTTCGGCAGGGATCGCCTTCAGCGCGAAGGCATCGCTGTCATCCACCAGGCTGATCGGCTCGGCGGTGGGGGCTGATGGGGCGTTGGGCTGCTTCTCCTGTCCGCAGCTGCTCAGGCACATCAGGCAGGCCGCCAGCAGCGCGACAAGACGGATGATGGACAGATGATGATGCTTCATGCTCCTTATCCTTTCTTCATTCAATGTTTTCGGGTGCGGCGGATCGGTGCATATCGCGGAACTCATTGGCACGCCGCCGGTATTCCGTGGGGGATATGCCCACCTGACCGATGAATATCCTGCTGAAATAGAAGGGATTGCCATAGCCCAGCCTTTCGGCGATCTCCGACACGGTGTAGCTGGAGCTTTCCAGCATGCTGCGCGCCTCCTTGATGCGGATCTTGCGCAGCATCTGAGACGGGGAACAGCCGATATACTTGCCGAAGAGATTCCGCAGCGTCCTGTCGCTGACGAAGAACTGATCGGCCAGGCTCTTGACGGTGACGGTGGCGATGTTCTCGCGGATGTAGGTCAGCGAGCGGTTGATGAGGGTATGGCTGTCCGTGCGGCGTTCCGCACCGGCAGCATTGCTCCACAGGTAGAGCACGGCGGTGAAGAGTGCGGAGGCCAGCTCCTCCTTCTTGGCGCGCATCTGCTGGAGGCATTCCCGGCAGAGGTCGTCCTGCCAGTTCCGCCGGTCGACATGGTAGCAGGTCATGGGCGAAAGGGGCAGATCATCGCTGTCGAACTCGAACCACAGGAAGCTCCAGCCATCCGCATCGGCGGCATAGGCCTTCAGCTGATCCGCCGGAACGACGATCATTTCCCCCGGGCCGAGGGTGACTTCCCCTGCGCCGTCGCGAAACCAAAGCGTCCCGCTCCCCATGCGCGTCAGCACGACGATGTAGTCCACCGAATTGAAGAACCAGCGCGTCACACGGTAATTCCCGTCCGCCCGCACATCATAGATCACCTTGACCCGCTGCGGGCTGGGATTCCCCACCGAATCGCCAATGCAGAAGAGTTCCTCCGTCATTCCGCTCACCTCCTATGCACCTGCATCAGTTCACCTGGGTCACGTCCTCGCCGGGGTAGAGCGTCTCGTTCTCAAAGACGAGGAAGTCCACCGCCGCATCGTCAAATTCGCCGCGCACATATTGCAGCGTGACCGTTGCGCCCGCCGGGATGTCCAGGGTCACACGATAGTCGTGGAAGATATAATTGGACGCAGGGCTGCCATCCTCCTTCAAATTCTGGTGGAAGGTGACGGTGGCAGTTTTTTCCCCGTTGACGAGGATGTGAAAGCCGCCATGGGGGTCATTCGTGCCCGCGCGGATGAGCAGGGACTTCGCCGCCGGGACATTGCGGAAATGCAGCCCCGATGTGCCGTCGCCCTTGGGATCGGCCGCGAACCAGTCGAAATGCTTCATGCAGCCGTAGAGGGATGCGGTGCGCCTCGCCTCGAACATGAGGTTGAGCGGCTCGTTGTCATCGCCGAATTTGCTTTGCAGCTCTTTTGTGTAGATCCAGCCGAAGGGCACGGCATGCTCCGCCTCAAAGAGGGTATAGCCCGTCTCCGTGATGCCCGGATCGCCCGAGGGCAGCGGCACTGCCGTCCCCATCAAGTCCGGCGTGCCCAGGTCGGGCACGGTCACCACCCGGCCGTTCAGCTCCATGGTGACCCAGCCGAGCTTCTTCAGGTTGATGATCCGCGTCCAGGCCTCGCGGTTGCCGGTGATGTCCGCCGGAATGTCGTGATAGAGCTTGGCGTTGTAGTACATCCAGTCCTCCGTGCCATCGGCAGACACGGTGACGGATGCCACACCCGTGCCATAGGGCATGCCCGGCACATCGCTGCTGACGGTCTGGGCGAACGCCGGGGCATCCCTGCTCAGGTCGACCCAGTTGGCGCTGTCCAGCAGGTCGCCGCCGGTATGCACCAGAAGTCCCATGGCGTAGTGGTTGGTCTTGCAGTCCGTCGCGGAGTAGATGACGGTGACGGTGCCGTTTTTCTGGGCGACGGCGGGGGCTTCCACGTCCCAGCCCGTCCAGCTGCCCGACTTCCCGCAGCGCAGGAGCAGATCATGCCGGTCGCCCGCGGTGGATGTCAGCTCCGTCGGGGAGAGCATCTTCGCAATGTGCAGGTTCTCCGCCGAGAAGCCCGTGGTGTTGCTCTTGTCCTCACCCGCGGCCCAGATGAAGTACCACTCGCCCGCATGTTCACCCTCCGCCACGCGGAAGGCGTAATGATCCAGCGTCCAGCCCGCCAGGCCGTAGCTGCCGATGCAGCGCCATTCACCGGTGAAGGGATCCCCGTCGCATTCCCAGACGGACGAACCGAAGGCGTACCATTTGTTGTAGTCCACGCCGTTCATGCTGTCCACATAGACGGGCGCGCAAAGCGGGAATCCCCGGGGCAGCACGCGGCGATCCTCCTCGCCCCCGCGCACGATGAGCGAATGCGAACGGAAGAGCACCATCCCGGCGGCGGTGTCCTCCACATAGTAGTACCATCCGGACAGGGCATCAAAGGACACACGTGGATCCTGACCGCGCCACAGCCCCTGGGTGAAGGTGGCGCCGTTCTCTTGCGCAAAAGCGGACATGGGCACAAGACCTCCAGACATGAGCATCAGGCAGAGCAGAAAGGGCAGAAACTTATGAAGCAGCATGGTTTCCTCCTTGATGCATCCGGGCGGACAGCCGGCAGGCCGCCCGGTGGGCAAAAGATATATGATTCCTGCAAAAGGCGGAAAGACTCCCTGTCCGCCCCCGGCACGCACCGGGAGCGGGACAGGTCACTGTTTACCGTTTACCGTTTATTGAAACAGCAGCTTGTCAAAGAACAGGCGGGCATCGGGGACCTTCCCCTCCTCCAGCGGACCGGTCACATTCCAGATGCCGTTGTCATTGGGCGTAGAGACCGCCTCGGACGTGCGGGCACGGCCATCGACCAGGTTGATGACATCGGTGTTGGCGAAATCCACATCGTCGCACAGGAATGCGCCGAACCAGCCTTCACCGCCGGCCACAGCGCCGGTATAGGGGATCTTGACCTCAATGACATACCCATCCACCGCGCCCTCGGGCTTGGGGGCGTTCTCGGGGTAATTGCCCGCCGCATTGCCATAGCTCCCCATGGGCACTTCCGCGCCGTCCTTGAGGTTCAGCACGACGAATTCCACATCGGGGGACGCAGCGTTCATCTTGTTGTACGCCGTGCCGCAGCGGGGAATGGCGTAGCAGTTCGTCACGGACAGATCGTCGGACGCAGCGGTGGCGAACCATACGCTGTCCACATTGTTGAACCAGCCGGGCTCGGCGTAGGCAGGAGCATAGGTCGCATCCTGGATGGTGATGTAGGCGTAGAGCGCCTCCGCATCCCACACAAGGCGCATCTCGCCCACCGCGATCTCGGACTCGTCATACAGCAGATCGACCATGATCTTGTTCTCGATCCGGATGACCTCCGCCGTCGCGTAGGCCTCGTCCATCACGCCATCGATGATGATGGGAGTCTTCGTTTCGGTGGCCGTGTAGGTCGTGTTGGGGTAATTCTCGGCAGGCTCAACGCCCGCCAGCGCAGGGAGAGCCGTCAGCATGAGCATGCAGGCCATGAGCAGCACGAACAGTTTCTTCATCATGATTTTCCTCCTTTTGATGCAGATGGTGAAAGTCTTTGCCAGCCTTTTGCAGGAAAGGGTCGATATGGGTGCTTCGGCATCACATAATGCCGTGCTTCCGGAAGGATTCCCGGGCGGACATGCCCGCGCGGATGGCTTCGCCCACTGTCTTTTCGCCCGTGGCCTTCTCATAGGCCAGGCGGATGATCTCCTCCTCCATTTTTCGCGGGATGATGACCACGCCATCCAGGTCGCCAAAGACGATGTCGCCGGGGTCGACATGAACACCCTCGATGTCAATGGGCACGCGGTAGTCGATCACCTTGCCGCGCGGCGCTTGATCCTGGGCATAGCGCCCGTAGGAGAAGCAGGGGAAGTCCAGCGCCAGGATGCCCTTGGTGTCCCGGTGGAAACCGTTGACCACCGCGCCCGCAGCGCCCAGATGCTGCATGCGGGTGCACATCAGCTCCCCCACGAGGGCGTAGGTCGGTGACGCACCGGAGCAGATGTACACCTCATTGCGCTTCAGGTCGTCCAGCGCGTCCAGCATGAGGCCGAAGGATGCCCCGAGCACGGGGTTATGGCAGCTTCCGGCAACGGTGTCCGCCTCCAGGACGGGCATGGCGCGTCCGGCGACCACCATGTCCTCCCGAATGGGCTGCACCCGCTGGGGCAGAAACTGGTGATAACAGCCCCTTTGGTCAAGGATGTCGCCAATGACGGCAGAATACAGGTGCTCCTTCATCAGGGCGAAGAGCGCATCGTCATTTTCCCAGGTCAGCATGGGGAAACCCTCCTTCTACGTCAATCCACCACCGCGCCCTCGGCGGCTGAGCGGCTGAGACGGCGGTAGGTATGCAAATATCCGTCGGGGATGTCCTTCTCCGGACGTGTCCAGCGTTCACGGCGGGCGGATAGCACATCGTCCGGCACATCCAGGGTGATGGTGCGGCCCGGGATGTCGATGATGATGCGGTCGCCGTCCTCCACCAGCGCCAGAACGCCGCCTTCATAGGCCTCGGGGGAGATATGGCCGACAAAGCAGCCCCGATTCGATCCGGAGAAGCGTCCGTCCGTCACGATGGCACAGGTGTCCGACAGCGCCATTCCCTCCAGGGATTTCATCGGCCGATACATTTCCGGCATGCCCGGACCGCCCTTGGGACCCTCATAGCGCAGCACCACCGCCGTGTGGGGCTTCACCTCCCCCGCAAGAATGGCATCGATGGCCTCCTGTTCGCTGTGGTACACCGCTGCCGTGCCTTCATAGTGCATCATGTGCGCGGGGACGGCTGCGGGCTTGACCACGCAGCCCAGGGGGGCGATATTCCCGCTGAGCACCGCCACGCCGCCCTCCGGGGAGAAGGGGGCATCCGCCGTTCGGATGACCTCCGGACGGGTTGTCGGCGCAAAATCAGCCATGTTCTCCGCCAATGTCGCCCCCGTGACGGTCAGCGCGGATGTGTCCAGATGGCCGCGCAGGGCATGCATCACCGCCGGTACGCCGCCTGCGTCATGGAAGTCCGCCATGTCATGGGGGGAGGCGGGGTAGACCGATGCGACCTGGGGGGTGATGCGGCTCAGGGCATCGAAGTCCGCCAGGGGCAGATCACCCAGCCCGGCCTCCCGATGGATGGCCTGCAAATGCAGGATGGCATTGGTCGATCCGCCGATGCCCATCAGCACGCGGATGGCATTCTCCACCGCAGGGCGCGTGATGATCTGCCGCGCGGTGATGCCCTTGCGCACCAGATGCATGACCGCCTCGCCGCTGGCATAGGCCATGCGCAGGCGTTGGGCATGGACAGCGGGGATGACCGCGCTGCCGGGGAGCGCCATTCCCAGTGCCTCCGCCATGCAGGCCATGGTGTTGGCCGTACCCAGCATGGCGCACGAGCCGCAGGAGGGCTCGGCCAGCTCCTCGATGCGGCGGAATTCCGCCTCGTCGATCTCGCCGCGCTGCTTCCACCCGATGGCCTCGGTGACGATGTTGCCATCGTAATGTCTGCCGCAGTAGTCCGCCGGGAGCATGGGTCCGCCGCTGACAAAGACCGCCGGAATGTCCAGCCGTGCCGCCGCCATGAGCAATCCGGGGACGATCTTGTCGCATGAGCCCATGAGCACCATGCCGTCAAAGCGGTGGGCACGCACCATGCATTCCACGGTGGACGCGATGAGGTCGCGCGCCGGAAGGATGTAGCGCATGCCGGCGTGTCCCTCGGCGATGCCGTCGCAGGGGGCGATGGTGGAGAAGGTCATGGCCGTTCCCCCCGCCGCCTCCACCCCGCGTTCCGCCTGACGGCAAAGGTCGTTGAGCATGCTGTGTCCGGGGGAGGCGTTGGTGTAGGTGTTCACCAGGGCGATGATCGGCTTGCGCAGGGCACCATCGGTGAATCCGGTGGACTTGTACAGCGCACGCTTGAGCGCCCCCTGATCCCCCCGCAGCAAGGGGTTGAAATACTCGTTTTCCATCGCGGCTCACTCCACAAAGTCATTCGCCGCCACCACGGGCAGCGTCGCGCCGCCGTCGATGGTCAGCATGCTGCCGACCATGTAGTCGGCCTTGTCGCTGGCAAGGTAGAGGATGCCCTGGGCGATCTCCTCCGTGGAGGCAAAACGCCGCAGGGGCAGTCGGGCAGCGGCCTCCAGGCGGATGTCCCCCTCCGGCCAGCCCACGTTGGTGTATCCGGGCGCGATGGCCACCATGCGCACCCCGTGCAGGCAAAGCTCCATGCCTGCATTCCGGGTGAACTTGGCCACCGCCGCCTTGGTCGGCCCATAGATCGTCGCACGCGGCCAGCAGCCCTCCACCTGATTGGACGCCACATTGACGATGACCCCATGCACGCCCTTTGCGATCATGTGCTTCGCCGCCAGCTGGGAGCAGAAGTACACGCCCTTCCAATCGATGGCAGTCATGCGGTCAAAGTCCGCCTCCGTGGCATCCAGGAAGTACACCTCACTGCTGATGCCCGCGTTGTTGACCAGCACATCCAGATGATCGACCAGACCCTCGATCTCCGCGAACATCGCGCGGATGTCCGCCACGCTGCCCATATCGGCATACACCGGCCAGGCGCGTCCGCCGTGCTCCTGCATGATCTCTTCGCAGAACTGCTGCGCCTCCGTGCGCGAACCGTGGTAGTTCACCAATACGTCATAGCCCTCGCGCGCCATGGTGATCGCGGTCTGCCGGCCAATGCCCCGCACCGCGCCCGTTATCAGAACCGTTTTACGCATCGTGCTCCTCCCTTTCCCAGCGCAGGGGATATGCCGCGCTGCTCCTTGTGTCCGTGCGGACGGAATAGACCCAGCCGCCGCTGCCGTCCTCATCCATGGCGGTGGTGATGAAAAGCGTTCGGGCATCGCTGCCGCCCAGACAGCAGCAGGAGGCATTGCGATCCGGGACGGGAATGTCCGCCAGCCTTTCCCCATTGGGACGATACCGGCTGACGGCGCTGCCGCCCCATCGCGCGACCCAGAGCTGCCCGTCCGCATCGATGGTCATGCCATCGGGAACGCCCTCGTCCTCCCGCAGACGGATGATGGCTCTCCCGTCGTCCGTCATGCCCCGCCGCGGTTCGTAGGCATATGCCATGACCTGCCCCGTGGCGGAATCGATGTGGAACATGGTGCGCCCGTCCCTGCTCCAGCACAGCCCATTGGGAATGGACATGCCCTCCCGAACCGGGACGAGCCCCGCATCCGGCGTGAAGCGCAGGAGCATGCCCCCGCCATGCGCCAGGGGATCGTGCTGATCGCGGTACATCGCGCCGACAAAGAGCGAGCCGTCGGGCGCGGCCTTCCCGTCGTTGAAGCGCAGCGCATCGGGGAGATGCCAGGCATGGAGCCGCCGGACGCTCCCATCCTCGGGCTGATAGCGGTAGAGTCCGTCCGGCATGGGATAGCACAGACCCTGCTTGCCATCCAGGACGATGCAGCCCACCAGATCATGGGTCTGCATCCGGTGGACGAGCGTACCGTCCGTCCGGGCGGAATAGATGCAGCAGCCCTCGATGTCCACATAGTGGATCAGCTGACGACAGGCATCCCAGATCACGCCCTCCCCCAGACGCATTTGCGTTTTGCCGAGCCGGATGACCTCCATGTCCGTCCCTCCCATCAGTCGAAATAGATGGCGCTGACCACGGCATTGACCGCATGGTTGGTCAGGCAGATCCGCGCCGCCCCCCGGCAGACGAATGTGATGTGGACACCCTCGCCGAATTCCGGGATGTTCCGGCAGGGCACAAGAATCCGTCCCTGCGCGTCGTGCACCTCGATGTCCATGGTGCGTCCGGCGCGGTTGCAGTCCACGCTGTAGAGGGTGACGGCATGGGGCGCGTCATCGCGGAAGTCAATGTCAATGCGCAGCGCCTTGTCGTCGCAGACCATGCCCAGGGCGCGTGTGCCCGTCACGGGGTCGGTCAGCGCACGGTGATCCTCCCCCTTGCAGGCGAAGCAATAATCCCTGCGATCCTGCACGCGGACGGCGCTGACATACTCCGGCAGCGCGGTTGCATCCGTGCCCGTCCGTCCCATGTTGAAGAGCACATGACCCGCCTGACCGAAGCGGCCGCAATCTCCGCCCAGCCCATGCGCCAATGACGGCAGATAGCTGCCGGTATCCACCGTACAGGACACGGGAGCGCTCAGGACATGCGCGGTGTTCTCCGCCGCGACGGTATAGGTGATGACGGTATGCTCCTCGGCGGAGAAGTCCGCATAGGTGCCGTCCCGGGTGACGCACAGGAGCACGCCATCCTTGAAGAGGCGATAGCGGGTCAGGGGCATCGTCCGCCAGGTCAGCCGGACACAGCCTTGCAGCGCATCCGGTGTCGCGGTGAGCGCCGCACAGGGCTCGGGCGTTGCGGGCGTGTCCGCCGGACAGTCCGCCACGGTGAGCATCACCAGTGCCTCGGTGTTCTCCGCGCAGGACAGCGAAAGGGTCGCCGTGGGCGAAAAGGCATCCTTTTCGGCTTCGCAGGCCACACCGGGGGTGAGGGTCTGCGCGGAAATGATGCACATGCTCTGCCGGGGCAGTGCGATGACGACCTTCATCGGGTCGCCGCCGATGACGCGGCATTTCAGGACGATCTGCTTCTCCGTGGCCTGGATGCACTCGGTCTCCACCGTGCCCTGGAGGATGTGCCTGTTGGTGGAGAGGACATGCAGCCCTTTCTCGACGGGGCGGATGGCAATGACGCGGCATTCGTTCTTCCGCAGGGTCTGCTCCAGCACGGCATCGCCCCGCATGCGCCCGATATAGCCCTCATTCCAGAAATCCCACAGGTCGTAGGTCGTCCCCGCGTCCAGCCCCACGCCGCCAAACACGGGCTTTTCCCCCAGCCCCACGCGGAACGTGCGCTGATGATGCATTTCATTGAGCAGCGCGAGGATATGCACATCGCCGGGGAGGCGGTAATCAAAGAGAGAAGCATTGCCGTTTTCGTCGGAGAGGAAGAGATCAAGGGGGACGGCGGTCAGGCCGTCCATGGGCATGGGGAGGATGCGGCCGATGTCGCGGATGGCATCGCCGTCATAGCGGGTGATGGACGAACCGAGCATGGTCTTGCCGAAGAGCAGTCCCATGAGGGAGATCTCCTTGCGACGGATGTCCCGATCGGTGGTGGTGAAGTTCTTCACGTCCGGATCGATCAGCTTCGTGGCCTTGTTGCGATACCATTGGCGCACGCCGCTCTTGACCACCTCGCGGTTCATGCCCACATTGTCCATCTTGGAGCGCTGCGCATCGATCAGCCCGGTGGCCAGCTCCTGCCCGGAGTAGTTCCAGGTGTTCTCGGTAATCATCAGCTGACGCCCCGCCGTTTCCTTGGCAATGCGGAACATGCTCCGATAGGCGGACACATTGGTCGCATAGGGATCGGCAAATCCGCCGGGACGCAGGAGGGCATTCTCATCCAGGCGAATGTCCCCGCGGACAAGCATGGTATAGTCATAGAACATGGAGCGCACGCCCGCCTCGCGGATGCGCTGATAGACCTGGCGCATATGGCGGACGAAATCCGGGTCGGTGTAGTCCGCCTCGTTGTCCGCGCGATCAAAGAGCATATGTCCCGGATGGGCGGCACAGTAGTCCTCCGAACGGAAGGTCGGCTGCATGTACAGTCCGCCGATGCACCCCAGCTCCGTCATGCGGGCGATCCACTTTTGCAGCGTCTCATAGGGCTGCGTCAGGTGGACATAGCGCTGCCAGTGCGCCTCATCCCACCAGAGCTGCTCGTTGGGGTTGACGTATTCATCCGGCACAAGCCGCACCATGGCCGGGGCATACCGGGTGATGCCGGAACGGATCATGGCCTCGGCCTCGGCCACTGCGCCGCTGCTGGTGTTCGCCGAACGGTCGCCGCAGCTGAAGGCAAACACATACCACAGGCAGACGGATATGTAATCGTTGTAGTTGTTCAGCGACACATCCATCGCCCGCGCCATGCACTGCGCATAGGTGCGCTGCGCCTCGTAGGGGTCATCCTGACCGCCGTCCACCCAGAGCCAGTCCCCCCAGAAGCTGCACCCGTCGTCCACGCGCTTCCCCGTCGCGTCGAACATGCGCGCCGTCACCGAGAAACCGCCCGGACAGGCGCTGTCCTCCCCCGATATGATCTCCGTCTGGAATTCGTAGGTGGTCAGTGCACCCATCAGCAAAACGGCGCTGACGGGTTTCCGGGCGTACAGCCAGGTCATCACATTGAGGGTGCGCCCCCTGATGCCGTCGATCAGGTGCGCATAGGAGAAGCCGCCCTCGCCGGTGAGCATCCGATGCCCCTGCGCCGGATCGTCCCCCAGGCGGACACAGGCATTCTCCCCCGCCGCATGGAGCACCTCCATCCGCGTGATCTGCCGGGCATCGCCGCTCCTGTTCACCAGTCCGCAGCGCAATGCCACGCCGCTGTATGCATCATAGAGCCGCAGCTGGAGCAGCAGCTCGGCATCGGGCATGCGTGCGCG
>CAZJOA010000044.1:0-18401 GCA_964547515.1 uncultured Faecalibacterium sp. | reverse complement strand
CCATATCCCGGGCGGAACGAAAAGAGCGTTTTGCAAGAAAAACAGGACATTGCTCAGCATGGCATCACATCACGCAGGAAGCGCGCGGCCTTGACGGGCCATTCCTGCGCCTCCGGGATGCATTTGGCAGGGGAGCTGGCCGTGGTCGCGTCGCAGAGCGCTCCGCCGTGCGGCCCGTGGGGGTAGATGTGTACCTCGGCGGGGATGGCGTGCTGGCGGAGTGCCATGCCCATCAGCAGCGAATTCTCCACGGGGACGGCGGCATCCTCCCAGGTGTGCCACAGGAAGGTCGGCGGCGTATCGCGGGTGACGAGGGTCTCCAGGGAGTACGCCGCATGATCGGCGGGGTCGGTGCTGCCGGTGAGGCATTCGAATGAGCCGCGATGGGCAAATGCACCGCTGCTGATGACCGGATAGCAGAGCACCATGGCGTTGGGGCGAACCTGCGTACAGTCCAGCCCCAGCGGCTGGAAGAGGTCAGCGCGATGCCACATCACCCCCAGGGAACAGGCGGCATGCGCCCCGGCGGAGAAGCCCATGACCGCGATGGCCTCCGGGGCGACATGGTATTCCGCCGCATGGAGGCGAACATGCGCCAGTGCCGCGCCCACATCCTGCACGGCGGCGGGGAAGCGGGACGGCGCGACATGGTAGTGCACCACGAAGGCGACGAAGCCCATCCCGGCGAAGCGCAGGGCGACCGGTTCGGCCTCGCGCGGGGACAGGTGGGAATAGCCGCCGCCCGGGCAGATGACCACGGCGGGCAGGGGAAGGGTCGGTGCAAGGCAGGACGGCGCGGCGTACACATCCATGGGTGCGCCGGTGCCAAGCAAAATGCGCTGATGCAGCATCAGGGGTTCACGCTCCATTCCGTGCGGCTCAGGCGCACGATCGTTTCGTCGGTGGGGTCGTCCGCCCCGGGGAGGATCTGCTCCCGCGTGCCCCATTTGCCGCAGTAATCCAGGGTGGACAGGCGGGGAATCTGTTCCTTGGTCATCAGGCGGAATCGGGTCAGGTGCTCCGCCGCCTCGCTGACATCGCCGGATTTCTCGCCGTCCTGCGCCTTCACGGTGTACCGGGCGGACACGAGGTCGAAGGCGATCTCCACGTCGACGGGCTTGCCCATGGGTACGGGTCGCCATGGGTCGGTGCGTCCGCCGTGCCGGATGCACAGCATGCCGTCCGGCCGGATGACCAGGCGGATGGGGGTGCGTCCGGCGTCATCCTGCACCTCAAAGGTGATGCTTCCTGCCGGGCTCAGCGCCATGACCGTGAGGGTGAAGCGGATCAGCCCCGATTTCGCCGGGGCGAAGAGCATCTCCACCCGCGCCTGATCGTAGGGGTCGCGGTCGTGCAGCACCAGTGCGTCCCGTTCGGCCTCGACGGGTGCCCAGAGCGGCGCGTACACCGACCAGTCCGCCGGAAGGACACCCGGCTGACAGCGAAGCGTCCCGGCGGACGCACCCTCCGCCGTCAGCGGCACGGGAATGCGGCTGATCCAGATGTCCTCCTTGTTGTTGGCGTACGTCAGCCAGACATCCCCGTCGGGGGTCTGCTGATTGCATTCGGCGATGCCCCGCATGTACTGCGGGCCGAGGTTCTTGTCCCGTCCGCCGTAGCGCTGGGGGGACATGTCCCCCGTGATGGCCGCCATGCTGCCGAAATGGTGGCCGTCTGCCCCCACGACGGCGGCGATCGGCCAGCGATGCTGCCCATCCGGCGAGGGATTGTACATCAGCGTGAAGCGCCCGTCCGAGGTGCGCTGTCCCCAGACCTTGCCCGTGGAGGTGCAGATGGTGCTCTGACGCTCCGCATCGCTCCAGGTGCGTCCCTGGTCGCGGGACACGGACACCAGCCCCTTCTTGTACATGCCCAGCATCTCGCCCTCGTCCACCGTGTAGAAGGACAGCGCCTCGCCCGCCCGACCCGGAAAGCGCTCCCGGTCGAAGCGCTGCTCCTCGTACATCTGGCGCATGGCCGCGCCGTTTTGCAGCAGCTCCTCGCACGCGGCGACGAATGCCGCATCCCCGCTGACCCGAAAGGGCGCGAACACGCCCGTGTTCTCGGCGGTGTACCCGGCCGGCTCGTTGTAGAGCAGGAAGTAGATGTCCTCCGCGAGGGTGCCGTCGGGGCGAACTTGGCGGACGGCGCGTCCCACGCCCCAGCCGTCGCAGGGGGCGGACATTCGCCTGTCATGCACCAGCCCGTAGAAGGACAGCAGGAGCAGCACGCCATTGGACGCAAGGAAGAAGCCCATCCGCTGATGGGGACAGGTCCAATGGGGGTCTTGCAGCATGTCGGAGCGCGGCCCGCGGTACTGCCAGGTGGGGACGGCCACCTCCGGGAAGGCGACGACGGGCTTGTCCCAGTGAATGCCGTCGTGGGACTTCACGAGCAGGGTGTGTCCGGGGGTCTGGTGCTCGTCCACGGGGTTGGAGAGGTACTCCAGGAAGAAATAGCCATACGCCCAGGCCAGCGCCGGGGCATGATTGTATGTCCAGCCCAGGCCGTCAGCCATTTCGGGGTGACTGCGGTTGCAGCGCAGCACCTGATGGCTCTTCACGCCCTTCAAATGGGGGAGGGCACCGTCCTGAAAGCGGATGTCCGCCCGGCGGGACTGCGCCACATGGATCAGCTCTTGCATGGGGATGCTCCTTTCGTGCGTCAGGGACGGCGCTTCAGCCAGTGGATCGGCCCGGTCAGCCCGGCGGGCTTGAGGTAGCTGTAGAACGAGAGCGGGTCGCGGAGGGTGAACACCGGCGGCACGGTGATCTCCAGGGTGAGCCGGTGTGACCCTGCGTCCAGCGGGCAGGGGAAGCGATAGGGCGGTGCATCCCGCCAGCCGAGGGGCTGACCATCCGCCCAGGCACCCACCGAACCGCTGACCTCGCGCAGCTCGAACGCATCGAAGCCCTCCGTCAGCGCGATGTCCGCCGTGTAGCGCACCGTGCCGGAGAAGCGCGGGTGGATCAGGCTGATGCTCCGGGGCGCGTCGGTGTGCAGGGCGGGAAGGGCGGCATCCGAAAAGGTGATCGTCCAGCAGGGGGACGAGGCCGCCGCATCCGCATAGGTCACGGGCGGACAGATAGCAGGCCAGTCCGGCTGATGCTCGCCCAGCACCAGCAGCTGCCCCGGTTCGACCGTGACCTCCACGGCGGACGCGGCCTCCGGCGCATGGCAGCATTGCCCCTCACTGTCCCAGAGCACCGGCTGATGGAAGGCATCCGCCGTCAGGGTGATGGCATGTGTCGCGCGGACATCCTCATTGAACAGCAGCGCGAAGACCTCGCCGTGCTTTTCGTACAGGTAGAGGTGAATGTCCCGGCTGACGGTCAGCGCGCGGACGGGCTGACGGGTGCAGCGTGCGGCGTGATCGGCGATTCCGGACAGCGGGAGCACCGGATAGGGTGCGGTCAGGCGGCGAATGTCCCCCTGACCCTCGCTGAGCGCGATGGGCGCGGCATCCACAAAGACTGCCTGACACCCCTGCGCCGAAAGCGCCGTCAGCCGATCGAAGAGCTTCTGCGGCCAGTGCTTCGCCCGGGGGATGTACAGGGCATCGTAGCGGCCGGGCTGCAGCAGGTCGATGGGGACGACCTCGCAGGGGATGTGCGCCTGCTCCAGCGCCTTGACGAGCTGCTGGGTCTTCATGCAGGACTTGCCGTCCGCCCATTCGGCCTCGGCATGGTACAATACGCCGACACGGGTGAGCATGCGTCCGCCGTCGATGAGCGCCCCGACCCTTGCCATGTGGCCGTGCAGGCGGGTCAGCGCGGGCATGAGGGGGTTGAACGAACCGAAATGGGGCGGGGAATCCGGATCGGGGAAGGGCTTGAGGGTGAAGGCGTGGGGCGTGAAGTGGTTCACGCCGCGCGACAGAAGGAAATTGGCGATGTAGCGCATCTCCGCCGCGTCCTCCTGCCAGCCGTATGCCCCGAACAGCTCACAGAGGCTGCGTCCGCGCTTGTGCGGGTCAAGCTGCGCGCAGGACACGGTCATCTGGGGCAGCATGTGGCGGAAGAAGTCGTCATCCGCCTCGAAATCCTGGGCATGCCACGCATGGGACGCATCGCGGAACTCCGGCTTCAGCTCGTGCAGCACCAGATCCATCCCGGCCATGTCCTGACCGCTCATGGCGCGGAAAAAGTGCCCCGCGCCCTGTCCCAGACGGCCGTGGGCATTGTTCTGCTCGATGACATGCCCGATGTATTCCACCCCGTGGGCACGGCACCATTCGCCGATGGGTCGGGCGTAGTTCTCCGCGTACAGGCGGCTGACCGTGTCCATCAGCGCATAGCGGATGCGCGGGGTCATGTCGCCGATGTCGTACCATAGCCCGGGCAGGAGGTGGCGTGCCGGTTCGCTCAGGCGGGCGGAGAGCAGCTCCGGCAGATCGGGTCGCCACGGGATGGGCAGCTGCGGATATTCCCCCAGGACGGCGCGGCAGCCCCGACCCGCACGCAGCGCCGGTTCATCGGAGAAAAAGCCGCGGAGGGTCGTGCCGAATGCGTCCGCCAGATGGGCATAATGCGCCTCGTAGACCGTGGAGAGCATCAGCTGACCGCCCTGGGGCAGCAGGGGGTTGACGAAAACCCGGGGCGGATTGCGCTCGGACACATAGTCCGCCGTCAGCACGAAGACCCGCCAGTCTCCCTCGGGCACGTCCCAGTGCAGGAGGCCGTCCGCCACGCGGTCGGTCAGGTCGATGGGGTCGCGGACTGCCCATCCGCCGATGTCCACATGGGCTTCCACCAATGCGTCCCGGTGGACTCTTCTTGCGGCGACCACCGCCGTGAGCATGCCGCGCTTGCCGTCCGGTACGGCCAGAATCGCCCCGCCGCGGCATGGCCCGGACACGTCCATGTGGCGCTCGGTCATCAGCATGCGTGCCCAGGGCGTGCCCTGTGCCGCGCCGTTGGCGTAGCCGGAGGGGAAATGCGCGTCGTCCATCACCCAGTAGGTCATGCCCTGACGGCGGCATTCGTCGGTGAGGATCGAAAGCTCCCGCCACCAGCCGTCCCCCAGATAATCCGGGTGGGTGCGGCTCTCCGCGCAGAGCGAACCGCAGCCGGACGCGGCAATTTGGCGGACACCCTCGCGCAGGGTCGCCTCGTCCTCCCCGTGCAGCCACAAAAAGGGCAGTATGCGCCGTGCATCGGTCATATGCGTACCTCCTTGGTCGATGTGCTCCCCTATGTATTCCTTGCGCAGGGGGGATTCTCCTGCATGGGGAAGGAATACACCGGAATGTTCATAAATAATGAACGATGTTTTGCCTATCCGATTGTATCATACCCGCCGCAGGGCTGTCAATGGCGGGAAAGTCAGCATACAGTGCATAAAGAGGAAAGAATTCGCACAAAAAGGACAGGCTGACTTGACAAAAGGGGGAAAGTAGCATATGATATAGATGTTCAGAATTGGTGAAAGATGTACAACAATATGGAGCAAAGGACAGTGCGTATGGAATATTGGAAGGCACAGGGACTCTGGCCGGTCATGCTGACCCCCTTCACCCGCGACGGCGAGATCGATTATGCCTCGCTGGAGCGGCTCATCGCGTGGTATGAGGCGCGGGGCGCGGCGGGACTCTTCGCGGCCTGTCAGTCCAGCGAGATCTTCTGCCTCAGCCTGACGGAGAGAAAGGCGCTCGTGGCGTTTGTCAAGGCGCATGCGCATGTGCCGGTGATCGCCTCGGGGCATGTGTCCGACGCCATGGAGGATCAGATCGCGGAGCTGACGGAAATGCACCGCGCGGGGGCGGATGCGCTCATCCTCATCAGCAATCGCCTGTGCACCCCGGGTCATCCGGCGGATTCCCTCATCCCGCGCATGGAGGTCATGCTGAAGCGGCTGCCGGCGGATGTGGCGCTGGGCTTCTACGAATGCCCCTACCCGCAGAAGCGCCTGCTGACGCTGGAGGAATTGGCGTGGTGCGCCGACACGGGGCGGTTCGCGTTCATGAAGGACACCTGCTGTGACCTGGCGACCCTCCGCCGCCGCATCGATGTCCTGCGGGGCAGCCGTTTGCAGCTCTTCAACGCCAACACGGCGACGCTGCTGGATTCGCTCATGGCCGGGGCGGCGGGCTTCTCCGGGGTGATGATGAACTTCCATATGGGGCTGTACGACTGGCTCTGGCGCAGCTGGCGGACACAGCCGGAACAGGCGCGTCAGGTGCAGGATTTCCTGACGGCGTTCGCGCAGATCGAGCGCCAATACTACCCGGTCAACGCCAAGTATCACCTCAGCGCCATCGAGGGGGTGCTGGACACCTTCGAGGCGCGGACGAAACCGGCGGACGGCCTCAGCGCGGTCTTCCGCGACGAGGTGCACCAGATGGATCGCGCCGCACGGTATGTGCAGGCACAGCTCTGCGGCGGATGATGTGTCAGCCGGATGAATATTCAATAGCTGATTTGTCATTTCTACACAGGATTCGTTGACATAATCGAAGGCCGCTTTCGCGCGTCGAAAGCGGCGCAAAGCCGCCGGGGGGAAAGCAAGTTGTGGCTTTCCCCCCGGACCCCTCGTAACCGGTTGCTCTCAGTAAAGGCGGCTGCATATCTTGGCGGCTCTGGATGCAGTCGATTGCTTTGAATTGAATGTAATAGCATGGTTGTCTTTTCCTCCATAGTTGGAATGATAACAGGAAGCAATCGCCTGCATAGTCGCCGCACCGTCCCCTTTGAGGTTTCGATGCAGCCGCCTCACCCGTCTTTTCCCAATGTTTCGGAAAAAAGCATGGTTGATTGATAATGCTGCGTTTTGAGTCAGTGCGCCATGTTCCCTGATGGGGGAGCATGGCGCTTTTGTCAGCCGTATCAAAAGGGGGAGGCTCGTTCATCGAACCTCCCCGGTGTTTGTGCTCCATCCCTTCCCGCAGCGCATGCTGGACGTTGCAGGAAGTCAGTCTTACTTGTTCACCGCGGCCTGGGTGCGGGCGACATAGCGGTCATACGCGGCCTGATAGGCGGCGATCAGCTCGTCCATGCCCATCTTCTGCAGCTGATCGATGTAGCTGTCGAAGTTGATGAGGGGCTCTTCGCCGGTGATGAACTTGCGCGCCATGTCCTCGATGTAGGTGCCCATTTCCTCCACGGCGACGCCGACGGCCTTCTGCTCATCGGTGGACAGGGTGGCGGCGGACGGGAAGCCCATCACGCGCTCGGCCTGCGACCAGACGATGCAGGCATCCACATAGTCCTGCGCACGGGCGGATGCCTCGAAGTCGTTCATGCCGATGCGGGGGAAGTTGTTGCCGGGATGCGCGTACAGGCGCTGACGCTGGAACTTGCCGCCGTGGTATTCCACACGCTCGATGGCCCATTCGGTCTGATGGCGCTTGCCCTCTTCGTCCACATAGTAAGAGCCGGGATCGTCATCGGTGGCGGTGGTGCCCCAGGTGGTCAGCAGGCTGCCTTCCTCGGTGTACATCACGTCGATCAGGCGGGCGACGGCCTCCACATGCTCGGGGGACGCGGAGGTGGTGATGATGGTGCTGTAACGGTTGGTGTAGCTGATGCTGTTGTATCCGCCGTAGGACACGCCATTGGCAGCGGTCGGCCACGGCACGGCGGCGTAGTTCGCGGTGGGGTTCTTCTCCTGCAGGGTGGGCAGATGCTGACCCCAGGCGTTCGCCAGACCCTTCCACGAGCCGGCCAGATCGGCGATGATCCAGGAATCGGTGTCGGACGTGCCGTTGCCGTTCTCGTCATACAGGTCGACGATCAGCCCCTCGGCATACCACTTCGCCATGGTCTCCAGATAGGTCTTGTACTTCTCGGTGTACTGACCGTAGCCCACCTTGCCGGTGTCGGGGTCGATATACACGCCGCTGGAGAAGCCGAATGCCGGCTGGAAGAGGGAAACGCCCGCGCCGCCGCCGACGAAGGGCATTTCGTCCTGGAGGCCGTTGCCGTTGGGGTCGCCCTCCTTGAAGGCGGTCAGCACGTCATACCACTCGTCGATGTTGGTGGGGACTTCCTTGGCGACGTTCTCCAGCCAGTCCGCACGGATCAGCAGGCCGTAGTAGGTCACCGCCATGATGTCCTCGATGGTCTCCATGGGGTTGATGCAGGGGAAGTAGAGGTACTGTCCCGCGTCGTTCATCAGGGAGCTGGCGATCTCGGGGTTCGCCTCCAGGAACGCCTTGTAGTTGGGCATGTACTTGTCGATGACATCGTTCAGCTCGATGGCGATGCCGTCGGCGTACAGCTGTGTCCAGCCGCCCGCGTAGGCTTCCTCATGCAGCCAGTGGATGGCATCGGGGTAGTTGCCGCTGGCCAGCATGGCTACATACTGCGCATCGATCTCGTCGTTGCTGCCGTTGGCGATGGTGAAGTCGATGTCGACATTCGCGATGTCCATGATCTTCTTCAGGCCGACCAGCTCACGGGTACGGGCGGCCATGTACTCGTTGTTCGCGCCGCGCATGTACCAGGTGATGGTGGGGCGATCCTCCGCATGGGCGATGACGCACATGCCCAGGAGCATCGACAGGGTCAACAGGATTGCCAAGAGCTTCTTCATGGGTGATCCTCCTTGTTCAATTCCCCTTCGGCGGACGAAGGGATAGGGTACGGTGTAGGTGTTCTGAATTACAGAACACGGTTCTTGGTTATTATTATAGTGGATTTCTCCGCGCCTGTCAAGCGAAAATGGAAAAAGAAATGCACTTTTCCCCCGTTTTGCGCATTCAATTTTTGCGGCGGACGGTTGACAGTACACAAAAAACATGGTAATGTATCCATGTGTTCAGCATTGCGGAACAAATCGCTGCGCCAGATGTGTCCGCCCGGTGCGGCGGTGGAGCTATATAAATTGGAAGGAAGAGCAGGATGGATCAGGATTACAGCGTGAAGTCCCTCGCACGGGCAATGAAGGTGCTGGAATGCTTCTCAGTGCAGAAGCCGGAGCTGGGGGTGACGGAGATCGCCAAGGCGCTGGGGATGCAGAAGAGCACGATCTGCAATATCCTCAGCACATTTGAGAAGACGGGCTATGTCGTGCAGGACCCGGCGACGAGCAAGTATCATCTGGGGACGAAGATCCTCCACCTGAGCTACATCGTCAACCGTCATCTGGGGCTGCGGGACATCTTCCTGCCCTATCTGCACCGGATCGCCGAGGAGGCGCGGGAGGCCTGCTATTTCGGCATCCTCTCCAATGATGAGGTGCTGTACATCGAGGCGGTGTACCCCTCCCATCAGCAGCAGACGCGCAATATCCTGGGCGAACGTGCGCCGCTGTACTGCACGGGTCTGGGCAAGGCGATGCTGGCCTACATGCCCCCGGAGGACGCGGAAAGGATCATCGGCGGCGAGCTGACCGCGTACACCTCCTTCACCCTCTGCGACCCGGTGGTGCTGCGCGACCACATGGACGAGATACGCCGCAATGGCTACGCGGTGGACAACATGGAGCATGAGTTCGGCGTGCGTTGCGTGGCCGTGCCGGTGTTCGGCGCGAACGGACAGGTCATGGCTGCGGTGAGCGTGTCCGGGCCGTCGCCGCGGTTCGACCATAACACCGTGGTCAGGCATGCCGCCATGATCGCCGAGGTGCTCCAGCCGCTCCAGCATTGCCTGTGACGGCGGATGCCCCCCCATTGCGCCGATTTCTGCCGAAAAAAATGCCGATTGCCCCTTGACCGGTTGTTACAACCGGATGCTACAATGGCGGTGTACCGCGTTGCAAGCCCGGAAGCGGCGGACATGACCGCGCGGCTTGACTTGGATAAGGAGGAAATGCCAATGAGCAAGAAGGTACTGATCCTGTCGGGCAGTCCGCGCAGGGGCGGGAATTCCGACCTGCTGTGCGATGCCTTCCTGGCGGGGGCGCAGGAGAGCGGCCATGCGGCGGAGAAGCTCTTCGTCCGCGACCTGAAGATCGGCTATTGCCATGCCTGCTATGCCTGCCGGGATAGCGGCATCTGCGTCCAGCGGGATGGCATGCAGCAGGTGCTGGACGGCATGCGTCAGGCGGATGTGATCGTCCTGAGCAGCCCGGTGTACTTCTACGCCATCGACGCACAGATGAAGGCCGTCATCGACCGGACGCTGGCGCAGTGGACGCAGCTGCCGGACAAGGAGTTCTACTACATTCTCACCGCAGCGGAGGACGAGCCGTCCACCTTTGAAACGTCCCTGGCGTGCTTCCGCGGATTCGCCTCCTGCCTGGAGGGCTCGCAGGAGCGCGGCGTGCTCTGTGCCGGCGGCGTGTATGAGGCCGGTGCGGTGAAGGCGACATCCTGTCTGGCGCAGGCGCGGCAAATGGGGCGCGAAGTGTAAAGGCTTTATCCATGATGATGAAGGAGGAAATATCATGCGCAAGAATTTCGGTGCGAAGCCCATCCTGTACCCCCAGCCCGTGTTCATCATCGCGACCTACAACGAGGATGGCACGGCGGACGCTATGAATGCCGCGTGGGGCGGCATCAGCGAAGCCAACGAGATCACCATGTGCATCAGCGCGGAGCACCGCACGACCAGGAACGTGCTGGCGCGCAAGGCCTTCACCGTCAGCATGGGCACGGCGGACACCGTCGTCGCGTGTGACTATGTGGGTCTTGTGTCGGGGGACAAAGAGCCCGCCAAGCTGGAGAAGGCCGGCTTCCACGCCGTCCGCAGCGAATTCGTGGACGCGCCCGTCATCCGGGAGCTGCCCATGGCGGTGGAGTGCTGCCTCATCAGCTATGACCCCGAAAGCTGCCGCATGGTGGGCGAGGTGGTCAATGTCTGCGCGGAGGAAGCCGTCCTGACCGATGGCCGCATTGACCCCGCCAAGCTCCGCCCCATCACCTATGACGGCATGAACCACGCCTACCTCGTCCTGGGCGAGAAGGTCGGCAATGCCTTTGCGGACGGCGCACAGCTCAAATAAGGGGGAAGGCACATGCTGTACAGCGATTTTCAGGGGGAAGCCCTTTCCCTGCTGGGCTTCGGCACGATGCGTCTGCCCACCCTGCCCGACGGCACGATCGATGAGGCGCAGGTGCATGCCATGGTGGGATACGCCCTGGACCACGGCGTGAACTACTTCGACACGGCCTGGCCGTATCACAGCGGTGAATCCGAACGGGTCATCGGGCGGGTGCTGGCGCAGTATCCGCGCGAAAAGTGGCAGCTGGCATCGAAATTCCCCGGACATCAGGTGATGGCCTCCTATGACCCGGCGGCCATCTTCGAGGAGCAGCTGCGCAAGTGCCGCGTGGAGCATTTCGACTACTATCTCCTGCACAATGTGTACGAGAGCTCCATGGCGACCTACTTTGACCCGAAATGGGGCATCATCGACTATTTCCGGGAGCAGAAGCGCCGGGGACGCATCCGCCATCTGGGCTTTTCCAGCCATGGACGGGTGGAGAACCTCCGCGAATTCCTGGATCTTGCAGCGCCCCTGGTGGAGCTTGAATTCTGTCAGATCCAGCTGAACTATCTGGACTGGACGCTCCAGGATGCCCGAGCCAAGGTGGCATTGCTGAACGAGCGTCACATCCCCATCTGGGTGATGGAACCCGTGCGGGGCGGCCGCCTGTGCAGGCTGGACGCGCAGGACGAAGCGACCCTGCGTGGCCTGCGTCCGGAGGAGAGCATCCCGGCATGGGGCTTCCGCTTCGTGCAGGATGTCCCCGGGGTGACGATGGTGCTTTCGGGCATGTCCAGCATGCAGCAGATGGAAGAGAACATCCGCACCTTCGAGGAGAAGAAGCCCCTGACACAGCAGGAGACGCAGGCACTGCTGACCATCGCGGAGGGCATGAAGGACACCATTCCCTGCACGGGCTGCCGGTATTGTGTGGATCACTGTCCCCGGGGGCTGAACATCCCGCTGATGATGGAAACCTGCAGCGAGCTGCGCTTCTCGGCGACGACGAACACGGCCATGCGCCTGGAATTCCTCTCGGCGGACAAGCAGCCCTCGGCGTGCATCGGCTGCGGGGCATGCGCCAGGATGTGTCCGCAGAGGATCGACATCCCCGGGGTGATGAGGGAGCTGACCGCAAAGCTGGAGACCATCCCCAAATGGGCGGACATCTGCCGTCAGCGGGAGGAAGCCGCGCGGAAGCTGCGGGGACAGTGAGAATCGCATCGAATCGCAAAGCAGGAGCGCCCCGCCCGACCGGGACGCTCCTTTTCTTGTATTCTTCCTGTTTTCCCGGCGATTTCGGGGAAGTTTCGTCCGAAATGAGTTGAAACCCTCCGCCGCGTATGATAGAATAGTCGCAATAAAGCGCCGTCCCCCCGCCAGGAGGGTCGGCGGTGAGAGGAGCACGCCATGAAGGGAACTGTGACCCGGCTTTGCAGCCCTGAAAATATCTGCATCCCCGATGAGATGCTGTCGGTGGAGGTCGATCCCGCTGCGGTGGAGGACGCGCTGCGCCGTCTGTCCCTGCGGTACGCCGCCCAGACCCATACCCCGACCGTCGAAAAGGGCGATGTCGTCACCTGCCGCGCCGATGCGGCGGATTACCCCGACGGACGCAGCATCCTGCTGTATACCGCGCTGGACATCCCCGGTGCGGAGGAGGCCGTCCGGGCCGTGCTGGGGCAGCAGGTCGGCACGTCCTTCTGCGCCGCGCTGGCCGGGAAGACCGTTCACCTGACCATCACGGAGAATGTCCACCTGATCCCCGCGGAGATCACCGATGCGCTGGTGGCCTCCATCGGGCTGGAGCATGTCAGCACCGTGGCGGATTACCGCCGGTACACCTGGGAGAAGCTGCGTGCCGACCAGATCACCGAAAAGAGCAAGATGGCCGTGGGCTGGCTGGTGACGCAGATGCTGGAGGGCAGCACCTTCGCATATGATGAAGCGGCGCTGGAGGACTATCTGTCCGCGCACATGGCGGAGATCCAGGCGGAATACCAGTCCTACGGCATGGAAGCCACCGAGGCGGACATCCGCGCCGAAATGACCGAGCACTTCAAGCAGACCTGGCTCGCCGAGGCGTATTGCGGGCAGCAGGGCATCGACATCGACCGCGCCGCCGTCGAGGAGGAGACCGATCAGATGCTGGAGATGATGCGCCTGATGGGCGAAAGCGTCCCCGACCGCGCGTCCGCATTGGAGGATTCGCTCCGCAATGCCTATACCATGGCGCTGTTCACCGGGCTGGAAAAGCTCGTCAAGGAAAAGATGGGAGGCTGAAAACATGGGTACGGTGGAACTGACGGCAAGCCAGTGGGATGCATTCACCCACGCGGATTTTGCCGTTGCCGATTGCTACGGCGACCATTGTGTGGCCTGCGTCATGCTCGCGCCGGTCTTCGATGCCGTGGCGGACGAAATGCCCGGGGTGGCCTTCGGGCGGATCAACATCAGCAACGCGCCGGAGATCGCCGGGAAGTACGGCATCGAAGCCATCCCGACCATGCTCTTCTTCCGCAAGGGCGAGAAGGTGCATGAGGCATCCGGATCGATGGAGCGTGAGGAGCTGCTGGCGGAAATGGCCAAGCTGCTCTACCAATAAGGAGGGGATTCCCATGGCGAAGATCAGGCTCAATGAGGACAAGGAGATCGTGGCGCATGTCCGCGAGGGACTCAGGCGCACGGGCGGATACTGCCCCTGCCGGCTGGAGCAGAAGCCCGAGTACAAGTGCATCTGCGAGGAATTCAAGGCGCAGTGCGCCGATCCGGACTTCGAAGGCTACTGCCACTGCATGCTGTATTACAAGGAAAAATAAGGACATCGGGAGGATATGGATATGAAAAAGGTGCTTGCGCTGCTTCTGACCCTGGTGCTAACGCTGACGCTGTCGGCGTGCAGCCTGTTCAGCGACACGTCCATCGTGAAATTCGAGGAGCTGTACACCCACAAAGACCCGTCCGGGCTGAAGTACACCGAGCGGAAGACCCTGATGAACAAGAGCTTCGGCACGATGCTGACGGAAATGGTCAACAGCATGGCCTATCCCGACAACATGAAGTACGACGAGCAGGGCAACATCATCGGCATGTACGATTATGACCCCGCGACGGGCAAGTCCATGGGCTGGACGGATATGGAGACGGGCGAGTTCATCGCCGAGGAGACCGATCTGGGTCTGCCGGACGAGAGCCTGATGCTGAAGCTGTCGGGCGATGTGCTGCTGGGCGGCGTGGTCTACGGCAATGAGGACAAGGCCGTGTGCGCGTATGTGTACGCCTTCCTGACCGACGCGGCGGATCAGGAGGCCGTCAAGACCAGCCTGGAGAGCTTCTATGGCCTGAGCATGACGGCGGAGAAGGACACCGTGCTGGTCTGCAAGCAGGACGAGGTGGCGGTGAATGCCAGGTTCACCGAGTACGCCGAGCTCTATGGCATGGCGACGCCCACGCAGGATGCGTCCGCCTATGCGGAGATCCTGCAGCTGGAGCTGGGGCTGCGCTTCTATGGCGTGAACCCCTTCAAGCCCACCAGCGCCGCCAAGGACCCCACCGACATCCAGTATGACACCAAGCAGGTGCTGACCTCCTCCGGTGCGTATTCCTTCGCCGATTCGTCCCTGGAGAGCGGCATGAAGGGTCGTACCGATGTGATCTACGGCTATCAGGGCAAGGCCGTGGCGCATTACACCTACTATGAGTACAACACCAAGGAGGGCGCTGACAAGCTGATGGAGAACAGCAGCGTGGCCTTCGTTGCGCCGCCGGAGCGCCTGAACGACACGGTGGTGATGGACTCCATGGTCGGCCAGGAGCTGACGGACACCATCTCCCTCTACATCGGCTATCAGGTGATGACGGACGACAGCTACGACAGCTATGTGACCAATGTGGAGGAGTCCTTCTTCATGATGCGCTACGAAAACTGAGGATGAAGCGCTGTGCGGATGCGGTATGCCCCGGGGTGTACTGCATCCGCCTTTGCTGACAGGAGGAAGCATGGCCAAGCAAGTGAAACAAAAGCCCCTGGGGGACAGCTGGTCGGCGATGCTGCGCACGATCCGGGACTTGAAGCTCCCGTGGCTGCTCATCGCCGTCAGCCTTGTGCTCAATGTGACGGAGACCACCCTGCTGCTCAAGCTGCCCGTCACCACCTCCAGCCTGATGAGCGGCAACATCACCGGTGCGGCGCTCACCGAGGCCATCGTGTACTATATCGTCACGGGCGTGGTGGCGGTGGTGGCGGTGGCGGCAATGGTGTGGGCGCAGTCCTTCAGCGTCCGCCGCACGCGGGAGAATGTCTGGCGCAGGATGCTCCGGATGCCCATGGCCTATTTCGACCGCAACGACCCCTCCGAGCTGATCAGCGCCATCACCAGCGATTCCGGTGCGGCGCTGGATCTGGTCAACATCATCCTCAACCTCGTCCCGGCGGCGTACTATGTGGTGGGCGCGATGCTCACCATCCATGAGTACCACTGGGTGATGGCGCTGTCCTGCTTTGCGCTGCTGCCGCTGAAGTATGTGTATGCGCTGGTGATGGGTCGCGCGTTCCAGAAGAGCAGCGCGCGGATGTATCAGCGCATCGGCACGCTGACGGGCTTCCTGGCCGACCGCATCGCCCATCTGGCGCTCATCAAGACCTACACCAACGAGTCCGCCGAGGAGCGTCAGGGCGAAAGCACCTGCAACGAGCTGCTCAAGGCCAACATGCGCATCGTCCACATGGATAATATCGCCATGGCGGCCATCTCCGTGATGGACATCCTGCAAAAGTTCGTCGTGGTCGTGGTGGCCGTGGTGCTTTTGCAGCGCCGCGAGATCGACCTGGCTACCTGGCTGATGTTCTTCCTGTTCAGCCAGAACCTCTTCCCCTATATGGATCAGGTGTTTGACACATGGACGCGCATCAAGGGGCTGCAGGGCAGCTTCCGCCGCGTGGTGGAGATCATGCAGGGCGAAACGGAGGTGTCCGGCGGTGACGGCGAAATGCCCGCGCAGGGCGACATCCATTTCGAGGGCGTGACCTTCACCTATCCCGACACGGAGGAGCCCGCCCTCAGGAATGTGTCCTTCACCATTCCCCGGGGCAGCAGCGCCGCCATCGTGGGGCTTTGCGGCAGCGGCAAGACGACCGCGCTGAGCCTGCTGGAGCAGCTCTACCGCCCCGACGAAGGGCGGATCACCATCGGTGACACCGACATCCGCACGCTGACCCTGGGGGACTACCGTCAGCACATCGCCTATGTGCAGCAGGGCGCGGACATGTTCAGCGGCACGCTGCGGGAACTGCTGACCTACGGCATCGGGCGCAGCGTGACGGATGCCGAGATTCTTGCGGCGGCGGAGAAGACCGGGTTCGGGGAGTACCTGACCCTGTGCGCCGATGGGCTGGAGACGCAGGTCGCCCCGGGCGGCAGCTCCATGTCCGGCGGACAGGCACAGCGCCTGGTGCTGACCCGTGAGGTGCTGCGCGGCGGGGACATCATCCTCCTGGATGAGCCGACCAGCGCCCTGGATGCCCGTGTGTCCGCCATGATCCAGCAGACCATCGACACCGTCTTCGCGGGGAAGACGCGCATTCTGGTCACGCATGACCTGCGCTTTGCCCGCAGCTATGCGAAGATCCTGGTGATGTATCGCGGCGAACTGGTGGGCGAGGGGACGCATGACGAATTGATGGCAAGCTGCGACATCTACCGCAGGATGAACGAGGATGCAGAGGAGGCGGAGGACGCATGAGCAGGACGAAGAGCCTTTTGCACCGCATCGGCAGCTATTTCCGCATCCTGAAGGGGGTCAGGCTGCCGTGGGTGCTGATCGTCATCAGCATAGGTCTCTCCATCGCCGAGGGAATGGCCTCCCTGACCGTGGCGCAGATGACGGGCGAGATCATCGACGGCACGCAGAACGCCATCAATGGCGCGAAGCTCGCCTCCTATATCGGCATCACGGCCTACACCGCCGTGCTGACCATCCTGACCAGCTATTTCACGCGGAAGATGGAGAATGTCCTGACACTGCGCGTCCGGGTGAAGCTGTGGCGCAAGATCATGCATCTGCCGACCAGCTTCTATGACGAGGACAACGGCAATGAGCTGGTCAGCCGCATCACCTCCGATGCGTCATCCCCGGCGGCGCTCTTTTCCATCGCCGTGACCTGCCTGACCTCCGTGGTCACGGTGGTACAGGCCTTCATCCGCCTGTACGCCACCAATGTCACCCTGGCGAACTACTCGCTCATCATGGTGCCCATCATCATGCTGGTGTTCATCGGATACAGCGTGCTGCAATTCAAGCTGGGCGTGTACAGCACGCGGGTGACGGCGGGCAGCCTGGCTTATCTGGCCGAGCGCGTGCGGAGCTTCCGCCTGATGAAGAGCGCCGTGGCCGAGAAGGTCGAGGCGAAATTGGGCGGACGCACCTTCAAGCGCATGTACATCGCCGAATTCCTGTCGTGGCTGTCCGTCACCTCCTTCCAGATCATCAACAGCCTGACCTCCGTGGTGTTCATCGTCATCGTCTTCGTCATCGGCGGACAGCTGATCCCTGCGGGCGTGCTGACGGTGGGCGACCTGACGGGCTTCTACATGATTACCGGCGTGGTGGGCATCCAGCTGGGGCTGTTCTTCATCAACGCGGGCTCGCTGCTGGCGACCTTCGGCACGATGAAGAAGATCGCCGAGGTGCTGGACACGCCGGACGAGCGCATGGACGGCACGGATGTCCCGGCGGTGTGTGCCGATCTGACCTTCGACGGCGTGACCTTCGCGTACAGTGGGGAGCGGGACGTGCTCAGCGATGTGTCCCTGACCATCCCCATGGGGAAGGTGACGGCCATCGTCGGCGGCAATGGCGCGGGCAAGTCCACCCTGTTCAAGCTGCTGACGCGGCTGTACGAGCCGAAATCGGGTACGATCCGCTTTGCAGGGGAGGACATTGCCGCCTTCCAGCTGACCCAATGGCGCGACCGATTCGCGTATGTGTTCCAGAAAGAACCCCTTGTCAGCGGGACGGTTCGCGAGAACATCGTCTACGGGCTGGATCGCGAGGTGACGGAGGACGAGCTGATCGCGGTGTGCAAGCGTGCCAACTGCTACGACTGCATCATGGCCAAGCCCGGCGGCTTCGATGAGGACGTGGGGCTGGGCGGATCGAACTTCTCCGGCGGACAGGCGCAGTGCATCTCCATCGCCCGCGCCATGCTCCGGGATGCGGACATCCTCCTGCTGGATGAGGCCACCAGCAATCTGGACGTGGTCAGCGAAGCGCAGGTGACGGATGCTCTGGCACACCTGATGCAGAACAGGACGACCATCATGATCGCGCACAGCTACGCGGCGACGCGCAATGCGGATCATGTCATCGTGATGGACAGGGGGCGCGTGGAGGCCGCCGGTACGCCGGATGAGCTGCTGACGACCAACGCCTACTATCGAACCTTCGCCCGGACGGTGTGAACAAAATGCAAAAGGACTGCTGCGGATCATGCGGCAGTCCTTTTTGTGTGGGGTCTTCGTCCCTTTAGGGAG
>CAZJOA010000043.1:0-18404 GCA_964547515.1 uncultured Faecalibacterium sp. | reverse complement strand
TTGCAATCGCCCCGCGAAGCCTGGGGCAGGGTTCATCCCTGACACAGGCCGAAAAGCATAGTCGCCGCGTCATCCCCTTTGAGGTTTCGATGCAGCCGCCTCACCCGTCTGCCCCCCGACGTTTCGGATAACCCATTGTCATTCTTTTGTGATGCAATTTGATGAGCTGAGTACTTTATCGGCAAGCTTTATTAAGATGAGAGCAAAGGAGGAATCCGCATGATCCTGGGTGCACAAAGCTATACCTTCCGCAGCCTCTGCCAGACCGAGCAAGACCTGCGCACGTCCATGCGCCGCGTGGCGGACATCGGCTACACGGCGGTGCAGCTCTCCGGCATCGGGACGTTCCCGCCGGAGCTGCTCCGGGAGGTCTGCGACGAGAACGGCCTGCGCATCGTCCTGACCCACACCAGCCCCGAACGCATCCTCCACGACACGGAGAACGTCATCCGCGAGCATGATATGCTCGGCTGCCGCTACATCGGCATCGGCATCATGCCCGAATGCTACCGCGCGGACGGGCGCGTCAGCCGGTTCGTGCAGGATTTCATCACCCCCGCAAAGAAAATCGCCGACAGCGGCAAGCTGCTGATGTACCACAACCACAACCTGGAGTGGGAGCACATCGGGCGGCACACCACGGTGCTGGATGTGCTGCTGGAGGGCATGCCGGCGGACTGCCTGGGCATCACGCTGGACACCTACTGGGTGCAGGCGGCGGGCGCGGACATCATCACGACCCTGGAACGCCTGGCGGATCGCATCCACTGCGTCCACCTGAAGGACATGGCCGTCCAGGGGTTTACGCAGCGCTTCGCCCCCGTGGGCGAGGGCAATATCGACTTTGCCAGGGTGCTCGCGACCCTCAAGCGCCTGGGCACGACCGAGTATATGCTGGTCGAGCAGGACGATTGCTATGGCGAAGACCCCTTCGCCTGTCTCCGGTGCAGCTATGACAATGTGAAGGAAATGGGGTATTGAGCGATGGACAAGGTGAGGCTGGGCATCATCGGCATTGGCAACATGGGACGCGACCACATCCGGAACATCGTGGCGGGGAAATGCCCGGAGATCGAGGTGACGGCGGCGGCGGACAGACAATCGGCGCGGCGGGACTGGGTGCGTCAGACGCTCCCGGAGGCGGCGGTGTTCTGCGAGGGCAGCGAGCTCATCGCGTCGGGCACATGCGACGCGGTGCTCATCGCCACCCCCCATTATCAGCATCCGCCGCTGGCGCAGGAGGCCTTCGCCCATGGCCTGCACGTCATGTGCGAGAAGCCCGCCGGCGTGTATACCCTGCAGGTGCGCGACATGATCGCATCGGCGGACGCACATCCCGACAGGGTCTTCGGCATGATGTTCAACCAGCGCACCAACTGCATCTACCGCAAGGCCAAGGAGCTGATCGACGGCGGGGAGATCGGCGAGATCAAGCGCGTCAGCTGGATCATCACCGACTGGTATCGCACGCAGTTCTACTATGATTCCGGCGCATGGCGTGCCACCTGGGCGGGGGAGGGCGGCGGCGTGCTGCTCAACCAGTGTCCGCATCAGCTGGATCTGCTCCAGTGGCTGACGGGTCTGCCCGTCCGGGTGCAGGCGCACCTCCATGAGGGCAAGTGGCATGACATCGAGGTCGAGGATGATGTGACCGCCTATCTGGAATACGCCAACGGCGCGACCGGGGTGTTCATCACCACCACGGCGGATGCCCCCGGGGACAATCGCCTGGAGATCACCGGCACGAAGGCGACCCTCCTGTGCGAGGGCGGGAGGCTGATCCTGAAAAGGCTGGAGCAGGACGAGCGCGAATGGTGCCGCACCTGTCCCGAGGGCTTCAAAGCCCCCGGCTACACCCAGGCCGAGGTGGAGACCGATGGCCGCAACGAGCAGCATTCCGGGGTGCTCAATGCCTTTGCGGATGCCATCCTCCACGGCGGACGGCTCATCGCCGACGGCCGTGAGGGCATCAACGGGCTGATGCTCTCCAACGCCATGCACCTGTCCTCCTGGCTGGGGCAGCCCGTGACGCTGCCCATCGACGAGGTGCAGTTCAAGCGCCTGCTGGACGAGCGCATCGCGACCTCCCGCATCAAGACGGGCGAGGATGTCATCTCCAGCACCGCCGGGACGTACTGATACTAATTTACGTCTAAAACATAGCACCGAGCATAGTGGATTTTTTGTTCTGGCAAAGCTGAGTGCAGCGAGGCGTACTGGATGTACGCGCGAGCGGAACGAAGCAAAGCCAGGGCGGAAAAGACACTGTGCGAATGATATGGTTTAGATGAAAATTAGTATGATAATGATACATGCATCAAAAGCGGCTCTGTGCCTTCCGGGGCACAGAGCCGTTTCCTGCTTGCATCAGTGCAGCCGTCCGCAGCAGTGCTTGTACTTCTTCCCGCTGCCGCAGGGGCAGGAATCGTTCCTGCCCGCCTTTTGCGGACGGGCGCTCCCGGCGGATGCCTTTTCCGCGGCGGTAAGCTCCTTCAGCATGCTCAGACGGAACGCATCGTCGGGAATGTCCGCCGCCAGGATGCCCCGGCGCAGGTCATCCGCGTTCATCGTGCCATCCGCGAGCAATTTGCGGATGTTCGGCCCGAACGTGAGCGTCTGCGGCGGCATCAGCTTCAGGAGCTCCTTCGGCGTGTGACCGCAGTTGCAGGGCAGGCGCGTCGTGTTGTGGAAATTCTGATAAAGGGTGACGAATCGCTGGAGCTGCGCATCCGACCCGAAGGTGACGTCCCAGGACACCAGCTGATCCAAATGCTTCTGCAATCCGTTCTCCAGACAGCGCGCGCTGAACAGAACGTCCTCCAGGAACGCTGCCGCCTGGTCGTCCGACAGGGCGAGCGTATCCGTCAGAAAGGCGCGCAGTGCGGCGGCATCCGGCGTTTCATCGAAGTAGTCAATGTCCGCATGGCGCAGCAGCTCCTGCTTGTCGGGGATGTAGTAGGGCTTCCCCTGCTGTGCTCGTTTGACCTTGCAGTATGTTTCCGCATCATCATCGAGCAGGCAGAGGTCGATGATCTCGCGGTCGAGCGGCGAATGCTTCTTTCGATTGTCGACGAACAGCTCCTCCGCGCCAAGAATGCAGTAATAGCCGAGCTCGTGGCGGGCGATCTCCGCAAATGCGCAGAACTCCGCCTCGGTGACGAGCTGCGGATTCTGTGCCTGGATGATCTCCAGCGCCTTGCGCAGCGGGATGATGCCGTAGAGGAGCGCCATCGCATCGAAGTATTTCCGCAGTGTCCGGAAGGTCGTGTCCTTCAGCGGGATCTCCCGATAGAGCGCGTTGAGCTTTCGCCGGGGATAGCTTTCCGGCATCGGGATGTATTCCTCTTCCTCGCCGGGCGAAGGCTTGTGTGGCATTGGATTCGCCGATTTGTTCATGCGCACCGTTCCCTTCTGATTTATATGCGGATCGTTTCCCCGGCGGGGATGTGCACCAGCCTGCCGTCCGCCTGTGCCCACACGTCCGTGGCGGTGGGGTTGTGCAGGGTCTTGCCGTCGGCGCTGGCCTGGATGGCACGGCAGGCGTTGACATAGTCGACGATCTGGAGGTTCGTGGCGTACCAGATGTCCTCCCGACCGCCCATGCGCGCGCAGAAGTCCTCGATCACCTGCCAGTTGTCGGCGGATTCGAATTCGTAGCTGTGCCCCCACAGGTAGAAGAGCTTGCTGCCAAAGGGCACGCTGTCCGCCAGGAAAGCGTCGCAGAGTGCCATCAGATTCGGCTGACCATGGTGACAGGTGGGGTGGAGGGTCAGCCACTCATTCGGGATGTCGAAGCGGTTGGTGGAGGCCACCGTCCGGGCATAGGCGATGCCCGTGGCACGCAGCGCCTCGACGACCTGATCGGAATAGGTGCCGAAGGGGTACGCCAGGCCGCGGACGAGTCCGCCGAACATGCGCTCGAGGTTCTCACGGTCGGCCAGCACCTCATGGCTGATCTCCGACGGGCTGATCTCCGTCAGCGACGCATGCGTCAGGCAGTGCGCCGCCACCTCGTGGTTCGGATTCGCGTAGAGCTTCGCCGCCTGAGAGGCCGTCAGCCGACGATGCACCTGTCCCGCCGGGTAGACCGTGCCCTCTGCCGCCCAGCAGCCGCTGTTCAGGTTGAAGGTGCAGCGGATGCCGTGCCTGTCGAGGATGTCCATCAGGCGGATGTCCTGCTCCACGCCGTCGTCGTAGGAGAGGGTGAGCGCCTTGCGCAGGCCGTGGGGGAAACGATAGAAGGTGGACATGTGTATTGCTCCTTTCGGATGTGAGTTCGGTGGGGGATCAGGCCTTGCCGTGCTGCGCGTTCCAGCGGGATTGGGCTTTGTCCAGCCGGTCGAAGCCCTTTTTCAGCAGCCACGCGCCGGGCTTTTCCACCAGGAAGGTCATGGCGATAGCCGTCAGCACGCTCAGGCCGAAGCACAGCGCCGTGTACTGGTACACCCAGGGCTTTTCCGGGCCGCCGGAGACCATGTTGGGCGTTTCGCTGATTGAGGGCGGGAAGCCCACACGCTTGAGGTGGACGGCGATGTTCTGGTGCATGAGGTAGTAGTTCATGCTGATGAGCGCGAGGAAGCCCATCAGGCGATTGCCCATGAGGAAGCGGATCGGGCGGACGGTGAAGGGCAGGGCGACGGCGAGCACGGCGAGCAGCCCGCCGAAGGCCGGACGGCGGATCATCTGTCCGGCCTGGATCATGGCCTGACCGCTGGAACGCGCCTGATCCCGCAGCAGCGCCTGCAAGCCCCAGATCGCCGCCGCCACCGCCGCCGTTGCCGCCGCCTGCCACAGGAAGCGCCGCTTCCCCGACGGATACAGCGTCGTCAGCTTCACATACAGGATCGATGCACCCATGCCGATGGCGTACACATCCAGGAAGTTGATGAGCTGGTTGACCACCATGTTGTATTCATCCAGCGCCCATACCGCCCAGGAGCGGAAGAGCAGCGTCACCGCAGCCATGCCGGCCAGTGTCCCCAGGGCATTGCGCCGCGCGGCCTTCGCCAGCAGGGGGAAGATCAGGTACGCCTGCATCTCGATCGCCACCGTCCACGATGCAACGCCGATGGGCGTGGCGATGTAGGTCGCGTAGCTGAACGTCTGCGTGAAGGTCAGGTGCATGAGGACGTCCTTCCACATCGCGGAGGCATTCCCGTGGTAGGAATCATAGGGGATGGCCACGGCGAAGAGCATCACCAGGGTGGTGAGGGCATAGCAGGGGACGATGCGCATGATGCGCCGCTGATAGAAGACGCGCGTCCGGGGGACGGGTTCGCCCAGGAGCATGGCACGCGCATGGGGCAGGAACAGCAGGAAGCCGGACAGCAGGATCGTCCCGTCCACCGGCACATAGCCCGCGCGGACAAGGAAATCCAGCGAATACGACCCCACATGGGGGGTCAGCCAGGATTGCTGCCAGATGTGATACCAGCTGACGATGAAGACCAGCAGGACGCGCAGGCCGTTCAATTCCGGGATGCGCCGTGCGGAGGGGTGATAGGGCTTCATGAGCATCTCCTTTGATGTTGCTGACTGTAGTATAGCACCCTTTCGCGGAATTGTCACGGGGGAGTTCGCCCCATTTTCGCTGATCCGGCTGACTTTTGCGGATTTGTCCCCCATGCGGACGGGAATCCGGCGGAAATTCGCCTGACAAACAAAACGGACTGCCGCGAAAGCATCGTTCCGCAGCAGTCCGCAGGGCATCGGGAAATCGGGTGACTTACTCGTCGTCCTCCTCCACGCGGAAGGCGTAGATGGTGGTCGTGTCGTACTTCTCGCCGGGGCGCAGGATGGCGGACGGGAAGTTCGGGTGATTGGGGCTGTCCGGGAAATGCTGGGTCTCCAGGCACAGGCCGGAGAAATGCCCGTAATGCATGCCGCCGCGTCCGCCGTGGCAATCGGTGGTGCAGGCCGTGTAGAGCTGCACGCCGGGCTGATCGGTGATGACCTCCATGGAGCGGCCGCTCTCCTCATGATACACGAAGGCCGCCAGTGCCATGGCATTGCCCTTGCGCAGGACGTAGTTGTGGTCGTATCCGCCCGCCCACACCATGGAGGTGCAGCTGTCCTTCTCGCGGATGCCGTCCTCCAGCAGCGCGCCCTCACGCAGATCCAGCGGCGTACCCGCCACGGGCATGTATCCGCCGGTGGGGATCAGCTCGCTGTCCACCGCCGTGACAACGTCCGCATCGATGAACACCACATGATCCAGCACCGTGCCATGGTCGTGTCCGGCGAGGTTGAAATAGGTGTGGTTGGTCAGGTTGCAGGGGGTCGCCTTGTCGGTGGTGGCCTCATAGCGGATGGACAGGTTGCAGTCGTCATCCCAGGTGTAGGTGACGTTCACATCCAGCGCACCGGGGTAATTTTCCTCCATATCGGGGGAAAGATAATGGAGCTTCACGCTGTCGGCTGATGCCCCCTCCGTCGCGCTGACCAGCTTCCACACCTTGGTGTTGAAGCCCTCCTTGCCGCCATGCAGGTGATTCTGGTGGTCATTGACCGCCAGATGATGGGTCACGCCGTCCAGGGTGAAGGCGGCCTTGGCAATGCGGTTGCCATACCGGCCGACGATGTCGCCCATGAAGGCATGATCGCCCTCGTACCGGTCGAGGCTGTCGAAGCCGAGGGTGACATCGGCCAGCGTGCCGTTCCTGTCCGGCACGATGATGCTGGTGATGATCGCGCCCAGCTCCAGAATGCTGACGGACGCGCCGGCATGATTGGTCATGGTGAACAGGCTGACCTGCTCGCCGTGATGGGTCGTCCCGAATACCTTGCTTGTGATCGCCATGGGAGGATTCCTCCTTCATATTTGCTACCTACATTTTACCCCAATCGACCCATCTGTCAAGAATGAATTATGAATTATGAATGAGGAATTATGAATTTCGTTTGTGCAGCCAATGCCGCGCGCCCAGAGCGCAGTAACCCAATTCATAATTCCTAATTTCCGATTGCCGCGCCGCGCGGAAGCAGCATGACGAAGTCCTCCCCAAAAAACAAAGCAAGTGCAGGGCGTGGTATTGAAATCCTGCAAAAAGCCCTGTAAAATAGGGGGCGTTGAATTGTTTTCCGGCGGACGTACCCGTGCAGGTTGCATGACGGTGCGCCGCATTTTGAAAGGAGCTGTGCATATGGCGGGTTATGCCGAACGTGTCCTGGCGGAATTGAAGAAGCGCTACGCCCATGAGCCGGAGTTCATCCAGGCGGCCACGGAGATCCTGACGACCCTCAAGCCCGTGGTGGATCGCAACGAAGCAAAGTACGAACAGGCGGGACTGCTGGAGCGCTTTGTCGAGCCGGAGCGCATCATCTCCTTCCGCGTCCCGTGGATCGACGATCAGGGTGTCACCCGCGTCAACCGGGGCTTCCGCGTGCAGTATAACAGCGCCATCGGCCCGTACAAGGGCGGACTGCGCCTGCATCCCAGCGTCAACCAGAGCATCCTCAAGTTCCTGGGCTTCGAGCAGGTGCTCAAGAATTCGCTGACCGGCCTGCCCATCGGCGGCGGCAAGGGCGGTTCGGATTTCGACCCCAAGGGCAAGTCCGAAGCCGAGATCCAGCGCTTCTGTCAGAGCTTCATGACCGAATTGTACAAGTACATCGGCGCGGATATGGATGTCCCCGCCGGTGACATCGGCGTCGGCACGCGCGAGGTCGGCTATTTCTACGGGCAGTATAAGCGCATCACCGGGCTGTACGAGGGGGTGCTGACGGGCAAGGGGCTGACCTGGGGCGGCAGTCTGGGGCGCAAGGAGGCCACCGGCTACGGGCTGTGCTATCTGGTGCAGGCGATGCTGGCGCATCACGGCAAGGATGTGTCCGGCAAGACCGTCATCGTGTCCGGATCGGGCAATGTGGCCATCTACGCGGCGGAGAAGATCACCGCCATGGGCGCGAAGGTCGTGGCCATGAGCGATTCCAACGGCTATGTGTACGACGCGGACGGCATCCGGCTGGACGTGGTCAAGCAGATCAAGGAGGTCGAGCGCGGACGCATCCGCGAATATGCGGCGCGTGTGCCCGGTGCGGTGTACACCGAGGGCTGCCGGGGCATCTGGACGATCCCGTGTCAGATCGCGCTGCCCTGTGCCACCCAGAACGAGCTGGACGAGTCGTCCGCCCTGACGCTGATCGCCAACGGTGCCGAAGCCGTCGGCGAGGGCGCGAACATGCCCTCCACCATCGAGGCGACCGCCGCCTTCCAGCATGCGGGCGTGCTCTTCGCCCCCGGCAAGGCCGCCAATGCGGGCGGTGTGGCCTGTTCCGCACTGGAAATGACGCAGAATTCCATGCGCCTGTCCTGGACGGCGCAGGAGGTGGATGCCAAGCTCCGCGACATCATGACCGGCATTTTCGCCAAGGTCGCCGAGGCCGCGAAGGAATACGCCACTGAGGATGATTACGTCGCCGGCGCGAACATCGCGGGCTTCCTCAAGGTCGCCGATGCCATGCTCGCCCAGGGCGCGGTGTGATCGCGTCCCCTGTCTGTTCGCCGCAGTCCGCCCTGTCCGCATGGATCGGGCGGATTTCTGCTTGATAAGCCGGGTCTTTTGTGGTAAGATAAAGCTGGGGAAGAGGGTGACGGCGATGGACAAAAACGCACTCCGACGGCAGCGAGAGGAGGACTTGCAGCGTTTGCGGGGCTTCCGCCTGCTGGATGACGACTTCATGGCGAAGGTGTTCGAGGACAAGGCTTGTGCCGAATTGCTCCTGCGCATCATTTTGCAGAAGAACGACCTCATGGTCAGGGAGGTGCACGGTCAGCTGTCCTTGAAGAACCTCCAGGGACGTTCGGCGCGGCTGGATGTGTTCGCCGTGGACAGCACCGGCAAGGTCTACGACATCGAAGTCCAGCGCAGCGACCGCGGCGCAGTCGCCAAGCGCGCCCGATACAACGCGGCGCTGATCGATGCGAACATCACCGAGCCGGGCGATGAGTATCAGGCGCTCAACGAATGCTATGTGATCTTCATCACCGAGAACGATGTGATCGGCGCAGGTCTGCCGATCTATCATGCCGAGCGCATCATCCGGGAAACCGGGAAGTCCTTCGGCGATGAGCAGCATATCCTCTATGTGAACGCGCAGATCAGGGACGAGACCGCGCTGGGCAAGCTGATGCACGACATGTGGTGCGTCGAGGCGGAGGACATGCATTATGGGATTCTGGCGGAACGGGTGCGCTACTTCAAGGAGAACGTGGAGGGAGTGGAAAATATGTGCAGAGCGATGGAAGAGATGCGGAATCAGGCTGCGGAACAGGCGAGCTTCAAGACGAAAGCGGACGATATTCTTCTGTCCATGAAAAAGCTCGGCTGGACGAAGGAACAGGCGCTGGAATTCTACGAGATCCCCGTGGCGGAGTATCCGCGCTACCTCGCCGTCCTCCAATGACCGAAAAAACACAGCCGACAAACGAAGTCCGCCCCATCCACATGGACAGGGCGGACTTTTCGTTATCAGGAAAACAGGTTCACGCAGAGGATGACCACACCCAGCACCACCAGCACCACGCCCGTGGCACGGTTGAGGGTCTCCGGTTTGGCCTTGTTGGCGAATTTCGCCGCGATGCGCGCGAACACCAGCGTCCACACCACACACCAGAGCATCACCCACCAGTTCGGTGCGCCGCCGATGGCAAAGTGGCTGACTGCGCCCGTCAGCGCGGTGAAGGCCATGATGAACACGCTCGTGCCCACGGCGGTTTTCAGCTCGTAGCCCATCACGCTGGTGAGGATGAGCAGCATCATCATGCCGCCGCCCGCGCCCACAAAGCCGCAGATGAAGCCGATGAGCGCGCCGCAGCCGATGCTTTGCAGCGTGCGGGTCCTGGCATCCACCTGCGCCATGGCCTCCTTGGTGGTCATGACCGGCTTCACGATGAACTTGATGCCCAGGAGCATGGTCATGAACACGGAGAAGCTGCCCATGGTCGAGGACGGCAGCAGGCTGGAGACCCAGCTGCCCACCACGGTGAACAGGAGGACGGCGACCATCATGGTCAGTCCGTTTCGGATGTCGAGGTTGCCGTTCCTGTGGTAGGTCCAGGCGGAAACGGCACTGGCGAGCACATCGCTGGCCAGGGCGATGCCCACCGCCGCATAGGGCTCCATGCCCAGGAAGGTCACTAACATGGGCGATATGACCGCCGCGGCGCTCATGCCCGCGAAGCCCGTGCCCAAGCCTGCGCCCAGACCCGCGAACACGCACACGATAAACGAGATCAGCATTTGCATTGTCGTATCAGTTCCTTATCTGTCATTGGGGGGACGACTGTCCCTCGCCCATGTTGTCCGCCAGATGTACCACATGGATGCTGCTGGAGCGCAGCACCTCCATGGCGGCCTTGATGTCCGCCAGATCGGCCTCGGCCATCTTGTCCGGTTTGGCGCGGGAGATCAGCTTGCGCAGGGCGGCTTCGTCGTCCTTGACGCGCTTCTTCTCCTCCTTGTCCAGCTGCTTGCCCGCCTTGCTCATCGCGGCGGACACCTGATTGCAGAGCATCTGCGCCTCGTTGAGCGTCTGCATCAGGTCGCGGCGGAAGCCATCCTGTGCGGCGTACTGCTCGGCATCGCGGATGGCCTGCTGGATCTCGGCCTCGGACATCTTTTCGTTCGCCGTGATGGTGATGGACTGCGCCGCGCCGGTGTCCTGGTCGCGGGCGGACACGGTGAGGATGCCGTTGACATCAATGTCGAAGGTGACCTCGATCTTGGGCACGCCCGCCATGGCCTTGCGGATGCCCTTGAGCTTGAACTTGCCGATGGTCTTGTTGTCCTTCGCCATGGGACGTTCGCCCTGGAGGACATGAATTTCGACGCTGCCCTGGAACATGCCGGCGGTGGTGAACACCTGCGAATAGTGCACGGGCAGGGTGGAATTGCGCTCCACGACGCGGGTGGCGACGCCGCCGACGGTCTCGATGGCCAGGGACAGGGGGGTGACGTCCAGCAGGAGGATGCCGGTGGACTGGGTCAGGGAGGTGCTGTCGCTGCCGAGGGTGTCCCCCTGGATGGCCGCGCCCTGTGCCACGCATTCGTCGGGGTTGATGTTCTTGGAGGGCGTTTTGCCCGTGAGTGCCTGCACCTTCTGCTGAACGGCGGGGATGCGGGTCGATCCGCCCACCAGCAGCACCCGACCCAATTCGGAGGCCGCGATGCCCGCGTCGCTCAGCGCCGTGCGCACCGGCCCTTCCGTCCGATCCACCAGATCGCGCGTCAGCTCGTTGAACCTGGTGCGGGTCAGCGTCATGTCCAGATGGACGGGCTGACCATTCACCTGCATGATGAAGGGCAGGGAGATGTTCGCCATTTCGCCGGAGGACAGCTCCTTTTTGGCCTGTTCGGCGGCTTCGCGGACGCGCACCATGGCCGCAGCATCCTTCGACAGGTCGGCACGGGCGGACTTCATGAATTCGCCGCACATCCACTGGACGATGCGCTCATCGAAATCGTCGCCGCCCAGGTGGTTGTCGCCGCAGGTGGCCAGCACCTCGATCACGCCGTCGCCGATCTCGATGATGGACACATCGAATGTGCCGCCGCCCAGGTCGTAGACCATGATCTTCTGCGCCGCGCCGTTGTTCAGCCCATAGGCCAGCGCCGCGCTGGTGGGCTCGTTGATGATCCGGCGGACATTCAGCCCGGCGATGCGTCCGGCATCCTTGGTGGCCTGGCGCTGGATGTCATTGAAATACGCCGGGACGGTGATGACCGCGTCCGTGACCTTCTCGCCCAGGTAGCTTTCGGCATCCTCGCGCAGCTTGCGGAGGATCATCGCGCTGATCTCCTGCGGATTGTAGTGCTTTCCGCCCAGCTCCTTCTGCCAATCCGTGCCCATATGGCGCTTGATGGAGGACACGGTGCGCCCGGCGTTCACCGCCGCCTGACGCTTTGCGGCCGTGCCGACGAGGCGTTCGCCCTTATCCGTGAACGCCACGACCGACGGGGTTGTGCGTTCCCCCTTGTCGTTGGGGATGATGGTCGCCACGCCGCCTTCCACCACGGCGACGCAGCTGTTGGTCGTGCCAAGATCGATACCGATCACTTTACTCATGATGAATCCCCCCAATATGCAATAATGTGGAAGTTGACTGCTGCGAATTATGAATTATGAATGAGGAATGAGGAATTTAGTTTGTGGGACTGCCGTGCGCGGCTGGACGGATTGGGAATGATGAATGCAGCTGCTGCATGCTTTTCCGCGCAGCGTCAGCAAAACATTCTCAATTCCTAATTCCTAATTCATCATTCCTAATTCATTAGGAATGCGTTAACAGCAAATGAACCTTGAGTAGGGGCAGCAGAGCTGCATCATGCAGCAGAGGTAGCACAGCCTGGAGGGGTCGAAGAAGGAGGTGCTGTGTCCGCCGGCGTTCTGCTGATAGGTCTGTCCGGACTGGCGGTACTGCCGCAGCAGCGCGGTGTAGACCTGGTTGTTCGGGTCCATCTGGCAGGCGCGGGTCATGTGCTCTACCGCCTGGATGGTGTTGCCTGCGCCATGGTTCGCCACGCCGGACAGGTAGTACCAGCGGGCGTTGCGCTGTGCGCTGACCACATTTTGCAGGTGGAGGATGGCGGAATGATAGGCGCGCTGCTGCATATCGCGGATGGCCTGTCGGACGAGCTCGGAATCGCCGGGCTGTTCGGAGGGCGGGGGGACTTGCGCGGACTGGTATCCGCCGAAGCCGAACAGGTCGTCGAAGCCGAAGCCGAAGCCGCCGAAGTCGCTCTGCCAGCCGCCGCGCTCGTATCCGCCCCGGCCGCTGTAGCCCCCATACTGCTGCCGCTGACCGTAGGGGTTCTGCTGCTGACCATAAGGGCTCTGCTGCTGTCCGTAGGGATTCTGCTGCTGCTGACGCTTCTGGTATTTCTCCGGATTCATCAGCATGTCATACGCCTCGTTCAGCTCGTTCATCTTGCGGGCGGCATCGGGGTCGTTGGGGTGAAGGTCAGGGTGACATTCCTTGGCCTTGCGGCGATAGGCACGCTTGATCTCCTCCTGCGTGGCGTTTTCCGATACGCCCAGCAGCTGATGGGGGTTACTCACCATCGCCGTCCACCTCGCTTTCTGTTTTCAGCATTTTGTCCTTGCGGTGCAGGTACTCATTATACCCCTGCCACACGCCGGAATACAGGATATTGCGCAGGATGACTTCATCCTGCACCAGGGGCAGCTTCTCAAAGGCGGCGGACGCATCCCCCAGGAGCATTTCGAGGCTGTCGCGCATGTCCTCCGGCTTCTTGTCCATCAGCAGCACCGGATTGTAGCCGCCGCGCTTTTCGTCCTTGGCCGAATCGCACACCGCATCCAGCATGTAGATGTACCGCCCCAGGGAATACCCGAAGGTGCGCAGGGCATTGGCCCAGTAGTCCTCGTGCATGACGAACACCTCAGCCATGAGCTGACCGAAGCACTTCGCCGCCGCATCCGGGGAGGGGTCACGGCGCTTTTCCGCCTCGCTCAGGTCGCGCAGCCCCTTCTCGATGGCCTCGCATTGCCGCGGGCATTCCGCCTTCACCTGTGTGTAGGCCTTCTTCAGCCACGCCGCGCAGCCCTTCGCTGCCAGATTGCGGTCATCCTGCCAGTCGTCCAGGCACTTGTGGTACGTCAGGGCGATGGTCATGTCCGCCGCGTAATCCGTGGCGGCGGTGCGCGTCCATTGGTGCTGCTTCACCGGGTGGGGGACGCATTTGCCCGCGCCGGCGCTTTCCTCCGGCTCATACAGCGAGCCCAGGAAAATGGCCAGGTAGGTCAGGTCGAAGGTGAGGGCGATCCGCGCCGGATGCCCGTACCTTTCGCCCAGGGCGTGGCACAGGCCGCAGTAATGCGCCCGGTAACGCGCCTGATCCTTTTCGGGCAGATCCTTCAGGTTGGGTCTGACATATCCGAACATCTTCTCACGCCCTCTGGTCGAACTGGTGCTTGCACACCGGACAGGTGATGTGGCGTTCGCCGCAGCCCCGGCGCAGGCGCAGGCGGTTCTTGCACGCCGGACAGCGGAAGTACTTGTATTCCTTCGTCCCGCGCACGCGCAGGAAGAACTGCTTTGCTTCCTTCTGCCAATTCGCGGTGAAATGCACATAGCGGCTGTTTTCCGCCTGACGCTTCTGCACATTTCGGCTGAGCATGCGGAAGATGGCATAGATATACAGCGCATTGCCCACCAGGCTCAGGAGGAGCGAGCCGATGAAGCTGTTCACCAGCACCAGGATCAGCCCTGCCCACAGGGCGTGATAGCCGAGGTTGTCCACACCGTTGCGCCCCTGCATGAAGCGTGTCAGCGCCATTTTAATGCGTGTCCACATGATTGGTGTCCTTCTTTCCATCCGGGTCTGCCCGGACTGTGATCCGTAATCAATGATAAAGTATAGTTGAGGTTTTTCAACCGAATATGAACAGAATCAGAAACTTCATTGAAAAAAGCGCGGATTCGCCGTATAATAATAACAAAATCGCTGTCATGGAGGATGAAAGCATGCTGCTCATCAATGCCAGGGTGCTTATGGACGGGGGATTCGTGCCGGGGATGCGCGTTCGGCTGACGCACGGGTGCATCGCGGACATTTCGCAGGGGCTGATGCCTCTGCCGGGGGAGGACTTGCTCGACCTGGCGGGGGACTATCTCCTGCCCGGCTTTGTGGATGTGCATATCCATGCCTATCGCGGCCGGGATGCCATGCAGGGCGAGTCAGCCGTGCGCGCGATGAGCCGCGACCTGTACGCGGCGGGGGTGGCGGCGTTCCTGCCGACGACCATGAGCGCGTCGCCGGAGGACACGGCCCGCGCCGTATCCGGCATCCGCGCGGTGATGGCGCGTCCGGAGGAACGCGCCGCCCGGGTGCTCGGCGCGCATATGGAAGCGCCCTTCCTCAGTCCGGAAAAGGCGGGCGCTCAGCGCGCGGAATGCCTCTGTCCGCCGGATTGGTCGGCCTTCCTCACCATGACGGGCGGGGATGTGTCCGCCGTGCGGATGCTGACCCTTGCCCCCGAATTGCCCGGCGCGGATGATTTCATCCGCCGCGCGTCGGACGCGGGCATCGTCGTTTCCCTCGGGCACAGCGCCGCTTCTGCCGAACAGGCGCACCATGCCGCCGACCTGGGCGCGACCCATGTGACCCACACCTTCAACGCTCAGCCGCCCCTGCATCACCGTGCCCCTGGGTTGACCGGCGCGGCGCTGACGGATGATCGGCTGTATGCGGAGTTCATCGCGGACGGCATCCACCTGCATGGGGACATCGTGCGCCTTCTGTGCCGCGCCAAGGGGGCGGAACGCGCCGTCGCCATCACCGATGCCATGGAGGCCGCCGGCATGCCCGATGGCGAATACACCCTGGGCGGACAGCCCGTCACGGTGAAGGCCGGTCAGGCGCGTCTGCATGACGGCACGCTGGCCGGTTCGGTGCTGACCATGCGTCAGGCGCTGCATGGGCTGATCCACCTCTTCGGCATCGCCCCGGAGGACGCCGTCCGCATGTGCACCGCGACCCCGGCGGAGTCCGTCGGCGAAAGGGTCATCGGCCATATGACCCCGGGCAGCCCCGTCCCCCTGACCCGCTGGAGCCGCGATTGGGAATTCATTGGCATTGTGGAGGAGGATTGACCATGTACAAGCTCGACCTGTCCGGCAAGTGGCATGTCTGCCTGGATGCGCAGAAGCATCCCGCCCTGCCGGAAAAGTACCCCGATGAAATGACCCTGCCCGGCACGACCTCCGCCGCGTCCCTGGGCGCGGAGAATCCTGCCCGGGAGACCTATTTCCTCACCGATGCGCACAAATTCGAGGGCTATGCGTGGTTCATGCGCACCATCGAGGCGCAGGCGGACTGGCAGGGACAGCAGGTGCTCCTCACCCTGGAGCGCACCCGCATGACCACCGTGTTCCTTGACGGCATCGAGCTCGGCCATCAGGAGAGCCTCTGCACGCCCCATCGCTATCTCCTGCCCGATATGTCCCCCGGGACGCATACCCTCGTCATCCGCGTGGACAACACCGATTATCCCACCCGCGGCGGTCATATGACCAGCCCCGACACCCAAAGCAACTGGAACGGCATCACCGGCGAGATCAGCCTGACCATCGCCCATGTACTCGTCAGCGGCATCCGGGTCACGGCGGACATCCCCGGCGGACGGCTGCGCATCCGTGCCAGGGTACAGGGGCAGCACAGCGGCTTTGCAGCCGTGTCCCTGCCCGGACAGGCGGAGCAGCTCATCCCGATCTGCGGGGAAGCGCTGGACGGCATTTTGCCGCTGACGGGCGCGGAGGCGCTCTGGGACGAATTCACCCCGAACCTCCATCGCCTGACCATCGACGCGGACGGCGATGTCTTCGAGGCCTCCTTCGGCTTGCGCCAATTCGAATGCAAAGGGCGGTCGCTCCTCTGCAACGGGCGCGAGGTCTTCCTGCGCGGCAAGCACGAGGGGCTGACCTTCCCCCTGATCGGCTATGCGCCCACGGATGCGGACAGCTGGCGGCGGGTGTTCGCGACCGCCAGAGACTACGGCGTGAACCACTATCGCTTCCATACCTGCTGTCCGCCGGATGCGGCCTTCACCGCGGCGGACGAAATGGGCATCGTCCTGTCGCCGGAGCTGCCGTTCTGGGGGACGGTCACTGAGCCCGGCGAGGAGGGCTACGACGAGCCGGAGCGCACCTTCCTCATCGCCGAGGGCTTCCGTATCCTGGCCGAATTCGGTCATCACCCGTCCTTTGTGTTCCTGTCCATGGGCAATGAGCTCTGGGGCAGCAAGCGCGCCCTGAATGCCATGATCGCGGATTACCGCGCCTTCGACCCGGACAAGCTCTATCTTTCCGGCGCGAACAATTTCCAGTGGGTGCCCGAGGTGCTGGCGGAGGACGATGCGTTCGTGGGGGTGCGCCTGTCGGGCGAACGGCTCATCCGGGGCAGCTACGCCATGTGCGATGCGCCCCAGGGCATCGTGCAGACCACCGAGCCGGAATCGGTGACGAACTACGATCGCATGATCGTCCCGGCGGACATGTCGGATGCATCCGCCCGCGCGGGTACGCTTCAGATCCAGTATGGCACGGGCGTGAAGTCCGTCGAGGCCGAAGCCGGTCAGGCCTTCATCCCCGATGTGCCCGTCATCAGCCATGAGGTCGGCCAATACGAATTCTATCCCGATTTTGATGAGATCAGCCGTTACACCGGGCCGCTTAAGGCACGGAATTTCGAGGTCTTCCGCGAAAGGCTGCAAGACGCGGGGCTGTGGGACGAGCATGAGCGGTTCTTCCGCTGCGCCGGACAGCTGGCGGTGGACTGCTACCGCCGGGAGATCGAGACCGCCCTGCGCACATCGGAGCTGAGCGGCTTCCAGCTGCTGGACTTGCAGGACTTCCCCGGTCAGGGCACGGCGCTGGTGGGGGTGCTGAATGCCTTCATGGCATCGAAGGGGCTGATCTCGCCGGAGGACTGGCGAGCCTTCTGCGCCTCCACGGTGGTGCTGGGGCTGTTCGAGCGCTTCGTGCTGGCGGATGGGGAGGAGCTGCGCTTTTCCGTGCAGGTCAGCGAATGCGACCCGCGCCGGGAACACCTGTCCGTCCGATGCGAGCTGCTGGAGGGCGATGTCCGCCTGGCGGACGTGACCGTTCCCGTGCAGCCCACCGGGAAACGCCTGTCCGCCCCCGTCGAGGTCCGCATGGGGCATGTGTCCGCCGCCGAACCGCGCCGCCTTTGCGTCCGCCTGACCCTGGAGGACGGCACGGTCAACCGCTATCCGCTGTGGGTCTTCCCGCATTACGACGTGGAGATCACCCGTGCCGGTATGCGCATGGGCGACAGGCGCGTGGCCTTCGCGGACAGCATCGAAGCGGCGAAACAGTCCGCCGTACCGGCCATCGTCATCCCGGATGCCACGGATAAGCTGCCCGCCGCCTATGCCAGTGACTTCTGGTGCTATCCCATGTTCCGCTCCATCTCCGAGAGCATGGGCAAGCCCGTCCCCATCGGCACACTGGGGCTCTGTGTGGACAATGCGCACCCGTGGATCAGCCGTTTCGTGAAGGAGGCGCACACCACCCCAGTGTGGTATCACCTGCTGCAAACGGCGCACTGCGAACCGGTGAACGCCGCTGCGCCCGCCGTGCAGATGATCGACAACACGACGCGCTGCCAGCGCCTGTGCCTGCTGTGGACGCAGGAGGGCGTGCCCCACATGACCTTCCGCCTGTGGGAGGACGCGGAGGACGTGACCGTCAGGGCGTTCGCGGCGGCGGTGATGACCAATTATGAATTATGAATTGTGAATGTGGATAGCGGATGCTGTATGGATACGAATCCCCCCGCTCGCGAGACAAAGGGTCGCATCCCCCATGCGGGAGCTGTATGCAGTACAGCCCCCAATCGCGAGAAAAAGGGTCGACTCCC
>CAZJOA010000042.1:0-19165 GCA_964547515.1 uncultured Faecalibacterium sp. | reverse complement strand
AATGGCGTTGATGATGTACATCTTGGCATTCTTCTTGGCCAGCAGCTGCTTCATGGCAGCGGGCAGGTGAGCATCCAGCTCATCAGCGCTCCACTGGCAGTTCAGCAGGAACACGCCATTGTCCTTCAGGGAGGACACCATGTCATACATGGTCACATAGGCGGGGTTGTGGCAGGCGATGAAGTCCGCCGCGTCGATGAGGTAGGGGCTCTGGATGGGGGTCTTGCCGAAGCGCAGGTGGCTGACGGTCAGACCGCCGGACTTCTTGGAGTCATAGGAGAAATACGCCTGCGCGTACATATCGGTATGGTCGCCGATGATCTTGATGGAGTTCTTGTTCGCGCCGACGGTGCCGTCAGAGCCCAGACCATAGAACTTGCAGGAGATCGCGCCCTCGGGAGCGGCATTGAACAGCTCGGGCATGGGCAGGGACGTACCGGTCACGTCATCGTCGATACCCACGGTGAAGTGGTTCTTGCACTCGCCGTCCAGGTTGTTGAACACGGCCTTGACGTGGGTGGGGGTGAACTCCTTGGAGCCCAGGCCATAGCGTCCGCCGACGACCTTGATGTCATTGCGGCCGGCCTCCAGCAGAGCGGCGCAGACATCCAGATACAGCGGCTCGCCCAGAGAGCCGGATTCCTTGGTGCGATCCAGCACGGCGATCTTCTTGCAGGTCGCGGGGATGGCAGCCAGGAAGTGCTTCACGGAGAAGGGGCGGAACAGGTGGACCTTCACCACGCCGACCTTCTCGCCCATGGAGACCAGCTTGTTGACGGCCTCATGCGCCACGTCGCAACCGGAGCCCATGGCGATGATGACCTTCTCGGCATCGGGCGCGCCGACGTAGTCAAACAGGTGGTAGGAGCGGCCAGTCAGCGCCTCGACCTGCTTCATGGTCTCTTCGACGATCTCGGGGACGGCGTTGTAGAACTTGTTGCCGGCCTCACGACCCTGGAAGTAGATGTCGGGGTTCTGGGCAGTGCCCGCCTGATGGGGATGCTCGGGGTTCAGGCCACGGGCGCGGAACTCGGCGACCTTGTCCCAGGGCATCAGCGTGCCGATTTCCTCATAGGTGGGCGCGTCGATCTTCTGGATCTCGTGGGAGGTGCGGAAGCCGTCGAAGAAGTGCAGGAAGGGCACGGAGCTCTTCAGCGTGGCCACATGGGACACCAGCGCCATGTCGCACGCTTCCTGGACGGAGTTGGAGGCCAGCATGGCGAAGCCGGTCTGACGGCAGGCCATGACGTCGGAATGGTCGCCGAAGATGGACAGGGCATGGTAGGCCAGAGCCCGGGCGCTGACATGGAAGACCGCGGGGGTCAGTTCGCCGGCGATCTTGTACATGTTGGGGATCATCAGCAGCAGACCCTGGGAAGCGGTGAAGGTGGTGGTCAGCGCGCCAGCGGCCAGAGAGCCGTGGACAGCACCGGCAGCACCGGCCTCGGACTGCATCTCAGCGATCCTGACCGTCTGACCGAACAGGTTCTCGCGCTTCTGCGCGGACCACTCGTCAGCGACTTCCGCCATGGGGGAGGAAGGCGTGATGGGGTAAATGGCGGCCACATCGCTGAATGCATAAGCGACATGGCTGACAGCAGTATTGCCGTCGCAAGTGAGCTTAATCATAGGCTGGGGAAACCTCCTTTGGGCAGTATTCTTAAGTTATTATACACCTGAACAGGAATTGTTGCAACACCTCTTGACAAAAAAAACAGAAGAAACCATGATTTGCGCGTGAAAAGAAAGTGAGTCCCGACGAAAACGCCGGGACTCGGAGAGAGAGGGGATGTTTATTCCGCGATGTCCGCATTCACCAGCTCCATCATGGCGTTGCGCTGGGCAACACGGCTGGGCAGGTTCGCCCAGTAGCGGGCATGGTAGATGGGGTTGAGGTACGCATAGGACAGGTTGTCGCAGTAGGTGGCCTGATTGCAGATGTACAGCAGCACATTGGTATCGCCGCCCAGGTCGTTGGCGATGCTGATGGGCTGGCCGAAGGCATAGGTCACGCCCTCGAACCTGGAAGGCTCGACCTCGGTGACAGCGTTCAGGTCGGGGAAGATGGTCAGGAACTCGTTCTCCAGGATGAAGTTGGCATCGTTCGTGCCCTGACGGTTGAGCTTCCAGTCCACGACGACCTCATCGCCGTTCTTGGTCACGGTGACAGAGCCGATCACGAACACATTGGAGGCCACCAGGTCGAACTTCTGCACGCCGTCGTTGGTCAGGTCGATGGCCGCGAAGTTGTACCACTTGCGGGTCAGGTCGGAACGCACCTGACGGAACTCAATGCCCGCCACGCAAATGGTGTTGTGGTCGTACCAGACAGCCTGGGGCACGGGTTCGGGCTCTTCAGCCTTTTCATGATTGTAGAACTCGATGCCGGAGAACATGATGTCCACATCGGCGGGCGCATTCTGGATGCTCAGCCAGAGGAACTTCATCAGGTTGGGGTCATAAGCCGCATCGCCCATCTTCTGGGCATCGGTGCAGTGCAGGGTCAGGTCATTCCAGCCATCCTGCACCTGCGTCCAGTCGATCGTCCAGCGCAGGGCATGGTTGCCGATCCAGGTGTCCTGGCCGCTGATGATCTCGATCTCACCGATGCTGTCCTTGAGCGCAGCCGCATCCGAAACGTAGAGCTGCAGGTGCATCTCCAGCTTGTCCGCCTCAACGCCCAGGTTCACATTGTTGTAGAAGCAGTACATCGCGCCGCTGATCCAGTCTGCCTTGGTGGTCAGCTTCACAGCATTGCCGACCGTCGCCTCGGGGACGATGGACGCATTGTACTTGCCTGCGACCGCTTCGTTGTCCATCCAGTTGTAGCCGTCCGCACCTGTCATCAGCACCATCCAGCCGCCGTCTTCCGCCCAATACGAGTTGGTCTGAATGACGTAGGCTGGTGCGTCTGCCAGTGCCGCCGTGGCGCACAGGAGCAAAGCCAGCGTCAGGATCGCCATCAGGGTCTTTTTCAAGGGTATCCCTCCTTCTTTTTTACCGCATCACGCGGTAAGGATCGAGTTAGGTTACTCCGCCAGCAGACGGATGTTCGCCAGGCGGAACTCAACGTCCTCCGGGACATTGGTCGCGCAGCAATAGAAGAACTTGAACTTGTTGGGCTTGAAGGGCGTGCCCAGCGCCTCCGCATCGGAGAGCTTGAGCGTCACCTTGTTCCAGCCGGGCTGGGTAATGACATTGGCATCCAGATTCCAGCGTAGGGACGAATTGCCGATCCAGGAGGTCTGGCCGCTGATGAGCTCGACCACAGACCAGGTGTCCTCCAGATAGGCGGTGTCAGAAACGTACACCATCAGTTCCAGCACACCATTCTCGATGCTCACGCCGGACTTGACGGGGTCGAACATGGTGTACATCAGCTCAACATTCTGGCCTGCGGTGGCCTTGATGCTGACGGCAGGGCCCTGTGTCTCGTCCACCATCATCTTCATCTTGTACGGCGCAGCAACGATGTCGTTGTCCGCCCAGGTGATGCTGCCATCCATGTTGATCATCCAACCGCCATCCGTGCCCCAATAGACCTCAGTCTGAACCGTGTAGGCCGCTTCCGCCGCCTTTTCTTCCTGCGCGACGTAGGTGTCCGCGACCTTCACGGGGTTGACGATGTCCACCGCGCGCACATCCGCCTCGGTCTTCGCAATGAGGATGCTGATCAGCGCGTCGTCCAGCACAGCGCCGTTCTCAGGCTCGACCAGCGTGAAGCCGCCAGGGCCGTTGTCCTTGTAGTTCCACACCGCATTGCCAATGCCATAGCGGCGGAGCAGGGCACACACATCCTGCATGTAGCTGCGGCGGGACATTACGTCCGCATTGCGGATGCAGCCCCATTCGCCGACGTACACCTTGGCATTGCGTTCCGTCAGGAAGTCCACAGCGGTCTGGATGTAGTTTTCCAGGAAGGTCGCATCCACCTGCCTCAGGCCGTCAAAGAGCGCGGTGCTGCGACCGGAATGCTCCGCATAGTCCAGATAGACCGACAGATCCGCCGGATAGGTGACCGGCTGCACAAAGGTCGCAGAGGCCTCCACCCAGCGCGCGCCCTGGTGGGTCAGCGCGAAGGGCTCATAGAAGTGGAAGGTGTAGATGATGTGGTCATCGTCCTCGAACACGGGCAGCTTTTCCAGCGTGTCGATGCTGTTCCACTGCGTGCCTCCGATGAGAATATCGCGTTCCGGCGAAACCTCGCGGATGGCCTCCACCGCCCCGCTGATGATGCAATTCCACACTGCCGGACGCTCGTTCGTCACCTCGTTGAGCAGCTCGAAGGCCACATTCGTGCCCTCGGCCTGATAGTGCTCAGCGATCATCCTCCAGTACTCAGCGAATTCCTTCTGCTGGGACTCGTACAGAAACATCGTGCTGCCTTCGCCCTTCGGATCGTCGAAATCGTAATGGGGAGCTTTGTGCATATCCAGGATGATATTCAGCCCGGCATTGCGCGCCCATTCCACCGCACGATCCAGATAATCAAAGCCATACCTTTCAATCACCTCATAGGAGAAGGGCAGGCGGACATGGTCGAAGCCCCAGGCCGCCAGGCGCTGGAAGTCCGCCTCGGTGATATGCGTGTCATAGTGTTCCTTCATGCCGGAGCACTGGCTGAGCCAGTTGCCCAGGTTCACGCCGCGCATGTAGCCATCCAACGTGGGGAATGTCACCTGCTTCTCCACAGCAAATGCAGCGGATGAGGTCAGCATCACCAGTGCCGACAGCCAGGTCAGTGTCCGAATCAGCCGCTTTTTCACAGGCTCATCTCCTTATTATCTCTTGGCTCAGTTGACTTCCCGTTCGTCGCGATCCGGCAGGGGCGGGAAACATACGGTGGGCAGCGTCTGATACCAGAACGCCACGGAGCACAGGTCGTCCCGCAGAGGGAGGTATCCGCCGCGGTCACGCCAACCCAGCGCCTGGATCGTCACCCGCAGTTCCTTCTCAAAGCAGATGGGATCGGGCAGATGCCAGCGATACATGCCAAAGCGCATCTGGGACTGATACAGGCCGTCCGGACGGATGACCTGGTGCAATCCGGCATAGGGCGTGCAGTAGGTTTCGTAGCGTTTCTCGGTCTTGTTCTCGAAATTGTACGAGCCACAGAAGTAGTCCTCCGTGCCCGTGCCGCAGATGGTGGGGAATGCATCGTCGCCATCCATGTAAAACTTGATCTCGCCTTCGCCCCACCAGCCGCAGCTGTTGCTCCCCCACCCCATGTAGGTGCCTACATAGTGACCGCGACCCTTCACACCATCGAGAATGGTGTAGACCTCCTTGGCGGGAAGCGGATTCACCCGGCGGAACTGTGCGTGGAAGTACGCCACCTCCTCCGACTGGGCATGGAGGGAATAGTCCACCTGATAGAACAGCACCGCCTGCTGGTCGCTCTGGTTCTCCAGGGTGATCCGGCAGCGCTTCTTGAAGGGCATCGACCAATAGCAGTTGAACGCTGATCCGGGATTGACACACACCGCCAGGGAGGACAGCGGTGCATAGGTCTTCCAGCCCATGCAGAAGAAGTCGCCCACGGGGCATTCCACGGAGGGATGCTCCTGATCCTCCCAGTAGATGCGCAGCACGCTGTCACGCCAGTCACCTGTATAGGTCAGCCAGATGTGATCGATTGTTCCTTCGCCATGGATGTCCGCCATGACCATCGTTTTCCCTGCTTCGACCACCAGATAGGGGTTCACCTTCCAGCCCGTTCCCAGGCGGCGGGCTGCTTCACGCGCCGTACCCTCCTCCAGAGGACACGCGCCGCCCTTGCCCTTTTCGCCCGTTCGATTCTCTGGGCAGATCGATCGTGTCACGCGATTCTGCAATCGCGCCACATTTTCCATCAACACGCTTTTCATCTCTCCTTTTCTATTTCATGTGCTTTCCCGGATGATTTTACTCGCCTGTGATACCGAAGCGATCCACACTCTCGATGAGTCGCCTCTCAAACACGAAGTACAGGATCAGAGGCGGCAGGATCACCAGAACGGCAGCCGCTGCCTCAATGCCGGTGTGAAAGTATGCATCCGCACTGGCACCGGCACCAGTCGCACCTTGCAGCGAACTGGCAGAATACAGAGTCCGCAGCTTGCTGAGCGTCAGGGTAACGGTAGGGATCTTCTCCTTGAAGTAGACATCCGCAAAGAAGGTGTCGTTCCAGTTCCACGCGAAGGCCAGCACCGAGCAGATGACCACACCGGGTACGGCCAGGGGCATGTCGATGCTCACAAATGTCCGCATCAGACCTGCACCGTCGATCATGGCTGCCTCGTCCAGGGACGGCGGGATCGACTTGATGAACTGGCAGAAGATCAGGATCAGCAGGGCGTTCTTGATCCCCTGCCCCGTGAGGGTCGGCAGAAGCAGCGTCCACACCGTGCCCAGCATGTTGTAGCGCGAGAAGAGGACGTATCGCGGCAGGAAGATGATCTGCTGAGGCACGAAGAACGTGGCCACCATCAGCGCATAAAGAATGCCGCGTCCGCGAAAATGATAGCGTGAGAAGCCATAGGCGATCACGGCCGAGGAGATCACCTGTCCCGCCGCTGTGATGATGTACATACCGAGGCTGCGTGCGATGCCCTCCGCACCGCCGAGCAGTTCAAATGCACGGCGGTAGTTGGACATCATGAAGCGTCGCGGAATCCATTTGACCATGGGATCGACCAGGTCATACATGTCCTTGCCGCTTGTGCCCAGCAAAAGCGCCAGCGTCTGCAACACGGCGAAGGACACGATCAGCAGCGGCAGCAGGCGGAGGACGGTCAAATGTCCCTCCTGCATCTGTTTCTTGCTGAGCTTTCTCATCGATGCCTCCCCTTCTTTTTTTCGGACAGCAGCAGCGTGACCAATCCCGCAACGACCAGCACCACCACGAAATACACGCAGGCGATCGCCGCCGGAAAGCCGAAGCCGCTGCTCTTGGTATACATGTTCTCCACGATCAGCGCAATGACGGGATTTCTGTCCGACGTGGACAGATCAAGCACCGTATACAGCGCGCTGAGCAGAATGAAAGGCCTGGACAGCGGGAGGGTGATCTTCCAGAAGACCTGCCATGCGGACGCACCGTCGATGGACGCCGCCTCGAACATGTTCCGATCCTGCTTTTGCAGACCCGCCAGGCAGATCAGGATCTGCACGCCGCTGTACCAGATGATCGGGATGAAGTTACGCACGATGTACATGATCGGGGTGGACACCACCTCTGGTAGACTCTGCTTGACGAACGCAAACACAAACATGGAGTCCACACCCGCGATACTCATGCCGTCCAAGTCGGTGACGATCTCCATCAATGCGCCCTGCATCAGCACCACCGGCAGGAAGAAAACGGCGCGGAACACGCCTCTGCACGGGACCTTGGCATTGAGCAGGATCGCGATGAGCAGTGAGAATGCCACGATGATGGGCATCATCAGCCCGATCTGGTAGAAATAGTCGAACAACGCCTCCCAGGAGTCATTCCATCGGAAGAGAATGTACTGATAGCTCTCCAGACCAATGTAGGTCAGCTTGATCGTGCCGCTGGGCGTGAAGGCCGTGCCGCAGAAGCTGTAGATCACCGTGTCCAGCAGGGGCTTGAGGGAGAAGGTCAGGAAGCCGATCAGCCACGGCAGCACGCACGCGAAAGCGAAGAGCGCGCTCCTTTTCTTGTGTCCCAGTTTTTTCACACGCCCCATCCTTTCTGCATTAATACGGCTGACTTCGCCGGGATCGTCAGGCTCTCGTCCGCATAGTCCGTGTCAAGATAGTTCACAGCCACCACATAGCCATTCTCATAGCAGGTCACGCTGATGCCGTCCGCCGGACAGGTACGGCTCACGATGCGCTGACCGCTGACCGGCGTCAGGTAGGCGCTAAGGTAAGCGTACTCCTCTGCCAAACCGTCCAGCAGGTCTTCCGCACAGGTGGCAAACAGCGCATTGCTGTTCGAGTTGCCCAGTGCGGACGCATGCTCCGCCGTCAGGGTGTAATGTGGGTACAGGTTGAAGTCGATCATGCGCAGAAGCTGCTCCGCAGAGACAGAGCCTGCCACTTGGCTTCGGCTGAACATAGGCACACAGCCGCTCAGCACGATCTGGAGGAACGGTACGGCATCCGTTTCGAACTCGTAGGACGAGTTGGACAGCGGCATGTCATAGGCCATATCCAGATAAGGCAGCGCATATGCTCCCGGCTGGGACAGCGCCACCGTTCCCGCCTGCGAGAGGGCGGATAGCGTTTCGCGGATCACGCGCATGGATTCCCTCCGGCTCACGTTCTTGGGGGCGAAATTCGAACAGAGGATGTTGCCCAGGTCATCCGATGCAACGCCCGATGTTTCATTGGCATTCGTGGCCTTTTCCGCCAATGCGGTCAGGCGATCCAGGCGCAGATAGCAGCTTCGCTTATCCAGATAGGCATTTTCCTCCGTGACCATGAAGCGCCTTGTCACCGCGTAGGCACGCTGACCTTCCGGCAGCTGTTTTTCGTAGTATTTGAGGAAATTCCGCCCCAGGAGCACCTGCGCATCGCAGTCCAGGAGCACATCGATCGCGCCCAGCGCGCCGCTGACGGAATGATCGTCATACTTTGCACGGCTGACACCGCCGTCCGCCGTGCCCTCCAGCACCAGGATCGGTGTCTGCACGCCGGATGCCTCCAACCTTTTCACCCAGGCCACCACATCGGCAAAGGTCGTCATGACCTCGGTCGATGTGCCAATCACCGTCTTGACGCTCTCCTGCATCAGGCAGTCGATCATGACCTGCATCGTCCCGGACGGCTCTGCGCGGTGCAGTTCACCCGTCTCGAGCATTTCGTCGCGGTATCGGCAGGCAATGCCGACATAGCTTGCTGCCTCCCCCACAAGGAAGGTGTAGCGCAGCTTCAGGTCGATCCGGTTGGGTGTGGACTGCACCATGGTGAAGTTCTCCGTGTCAGACAGGGGCTGCTGATAGATCTCCCGGTAGACCGCACGGAAGCATGCATAGCTGCACGGGAGGTTGTTGTTCCCCGCCGGGCTGACATACAGGTCGCAGTATTCCGCCCCCTGCTCAGGCCAGATGCCCACAGCGCTCTGGTCGATGCCATGCACCAGGCCAATCACCGGCAGGGCTGCATCCTCGCTGCCCTTGGGAGTCAATTCAGCTGTCATACTGATCTTCTCGCCCAGTGCCGTCAGGTAGGCATCCTTGCCATAGGCGCGCAAGGTCAGCGCACGGCTGGCCAGGGGTGCATCAAAACGGATCAGAGCACCCGATCCATCGGGCATGAAGATGTAGCCGCCACCCTCGCCCTGGAAGCTTGCACCCAGGAAGGGCAGCACATACAGCTGATCGAGTGCCGTGCCCGCATCCGCGAAATGCATCTCGTCATCCGGGATGGACACACAGAGGGTATCCCCCTCCAGCCAGAGATAGACTGCGAGGGTCATCTGTGCCTTTTCAAAGGAAAGCGCCACGCGGATTTGCCCATCCGCCTTTGTGACCTGGATGCTCTCGCGCACCGGCGTTTCCTGGAAGGTATTCAGGTTGGCCAGGGTGACAAAATCACCCACACACAGCGCTGACGCAAAGGCTCTCCACTTTTTCGACAGCTGCTCCGACCATTCGTCCTCGCGTCCGGTCGTGAATACATATCCCGTTCGCTTGTCCTCAATGGCGAAGACACCCGTGTTGCCCCGATAGTACAGCCCGAGCTCGTCCGTTTCCTGCACGAGCACGTCATCCGCCGTCAGCGCCGCACACTGATGGGACTGGGACACATCCGCATAGACACCGTCCGCCGAGGTGAGCAGTGCTTTCCCTTCCGCCCCAGCCACGGCGCAGAAGACCGCCAGCGCCAGCAAGAGCGCTGTCAGCCTGCGAAGGCCACTATTCACGAATGACCACCTCCGTCCAGATTTGAATGAAGGACTCCACCATCTGCCGGGTCAGGAGGAAGATCAGCGACATCACCAGGATGATGAGCACCATGAACAGCAGCGTCAGAAGCATGGACTTCAGATACTGCTTCACCCCGTAGCCATGGATCTCCATGAGCATGACAGACAAATTCACGACACATAGACCGACCAGCGCGACCGTGATGGTATTGACAATCAGCGCCTCCTGGAGGGTGAGCACATGACAGAGCAGCGTCATGACCGGCAGCGCAAACAGCATCGGCGTGAAGGCATAGGCCACGACACTGAAGACCATCTTCAGCGTGGATTCACCATCGTTGATGGACGCAATGAAGTAATTGCTGATGGCAAAGAGCAGAACGCCGCCAATGCCGCCAAGGCAGCAGAGCGTCAGGGGGAAATCCTCCGCATCGGCGCTGAAGATGTACCCTGCGCACAGCACCCGCAGCATGACCGCTGCCAACACCAGCAGAACGAGAATCGTCGCGGGCAGATAGCCACCCATATGACCGCGCTTGATCTCATAGGCTGTATCGATCGGGTGGAAAACTGCCCGCTTGAGGCACTTGAAACCCAATGTCTCCGCCGGCTTGAGGGGAACGGATTGCAGATAGCTGCTGTATTCATGCCGTTTCGGCTTCCGCACCGCGCTGACGATCAGCAGCAGCGCCACCACAGCAGCCACACTGCCCAGCAGCCAGCCTGCATTCCTCATCAGAAACGCATTGCGGATCTCCCAGAATGCCTCCGAATACTCCGTCTTCTCCTCCGCGATGCGGAACTGCTCCGCCGCCGCTTCGTAGTCCCCGGTGTGCATATACACCTTACCGCGATACAGGCGGGCATAGTAGGAATGGTTGTTGTAGTTAAGCACCTCATCCAACAGCGCACCGGCCTGCTGATAATCACCGTCGTAATAGCTGGTGATGGCAGTACTGGTCAGCTCCTGGGAGACCGTGGGCGAGAAAACATGGATGAAGCCGCTGGCCTTATCCAGCACATAGACCTTTCCGTCATCATCCACGCCGATGCCCGCCGGGGTCTGGATCAGTCCTTCACGCGCCTCCGTCATCATCGGTCCGCCGAATCGATACAGCAGCACGCCCTCTCGGGTCATCTGGGTGATGTATCCGTTCTGGTGGAGCACGAAGATCGAGCCATCCGTCCCCATCGCCATGTCTGCCGGATAGGCCAGACCAGCCACGCCGCGCTTGTTGGCGAAGAGGTTCACGCCGGTATAGCTCAGTTTCTGCACCTGACACCCCGCGCCCGCCATCAGCGCGTAGATCAGCCCGTCATTGCCGCGAAGCACCATGCTGAATTTCCCCGGGATGCCCAAGCCATACTGTGCCATCTGCTCATCGTTGAGGAAAATGTCGTAGAGCCTGTATTTCAGTGCAATATAAGCGCTGTTGGACGCAAAGAAGCCCAGGAATTCCCCCTTGGCATTCATCTGGACGATGCCGTTTTTTGCACCGTCAGCAACGATGTAGAGTCCGCCGTTGCCGTCCGGCGCGAGGGACTGGGGTTTGAAGAGGTTGTTCACGCCATAGGCCGGGGACTCAGGACGCTCGAAGACCTGCTCAAGCTCACCCTGGGCGCTGAACCGATACGCACAGTTCTTCTTGTAGTCCGCCACATAGATGCGCCCAACATCATCTGCCGACACACACACCGGCTGACTGAACTTGAAATCCAACACTGTCACCTGCCCGGAGGACAGCTCAACCGTCAGCACGCGCCGGTTGCCCGTGTCCGCGATGTACATCCTGCCGCCATGGGCATACAGATCCTGGGGGGATTTGAGCCCCAGCGTCTTGTACATGCCATCGGGGAGGTAGGCATCCTGCACGATGCGCAGATCGTTTTTCCGCGCGTCGGTTGAGAATGTGTAGCTCGTGCTCTCAAAGGCACTGGCCACCGAGGCGCAGCTGCACAAGAGCAGGAGAAAGAGAAGAAAACGTTTCATGCTGCACCTCCTTTACTTGATACCGGAGTGCGCCATCGTGTTCAGCACCTTGCTCTGCATGAGAATAAACATGATGAGGTTGGGCAGGAAGGTGATGAGCGATGCGGCGGACACCATGCCCGCGCCGCCCACGGAGCTGCCCTGGCTGGACGTGAGCGTGCTGAGATAGAAGGGGAAGGTACGTAGCATCTCATCATCCACGAAGGTGCTGGAGGGCTCCACTGCATTCCAGGAGGACTGGAAGGCCAGGATCGCCACCGTCGCCAGCGCAGGGCGCACCATCGGGGCGATCACGCGGCGCACGATCGTCCACTCCGACGCACCGTCGATCCGCGCCGCCTCAATGAGCGCATCCGGCACATTCGAAATGAACTGCACCAGCAGGAAGAGGCCCACGGGCATGGCGATCAGCGGGAGCACCAGGGCAAAGAAGGTATTGAGCACCGCAAGCTCCTTCATGACCAGATAGCGTGGGATCGTCACCGCCACGGGCACGAACATCATCGCCAGGGTGTTCATCGTGTTGATGAAGCCCTTGGCGCGGAAATTCTTCTTGGCCAGGGTGTATCCGGCGAAGAGGGAGATGACGATGCTTGCCACCACCGTCACCACGGTGGACAGGATGCTGTTGAGCAGATACCGGGTGAAGGGCACGGAAGAGTTGGTCAGCGCAGAGACCAGATCGCGGAAATTATCCAGCGTCGGGCGCTGCACGTAGAACTTGGGCGGGAAGGCATACAGCTCGCTGAGGGGCTTGAACGCCGTCACGAAAATGTAGACGATCGGCAGCACATACACCACTGCCAGAGGGAGCAGCACGCCGAAGTAGGGCAGCTGACTGATGCTGTAGTGGCCTGGATTAATCTTGTTCCCCTGATAACGCACGTTTCAGCCCTCACTTCTCCAGGAATAGTTTGTTTGCCAGCCGCGAGACCGCAAAAACGATCACGATCAACACGACGGACAGCGCAGCCGCATACCCCATTTCATACTGCGCAAAGCCATAGTCCGAAATATGCGTCACGAAGGTCTGACCGGCATACTGGGGGGTGGGATTCGAGCCCGTCAGGTCCACCGCCACCTGACCGACCGAGAAGGTGTTCACGATCGCCATGACGGTTGCAAAGAGCATCGCCGGCTTCATCGAGGGGATGGTGATGTAGATCATCTCCTGGAAGCTGTTGCGGATGCCGTCCACATAGGCCGCCTCGTAGATCTCCTGGTCATTGTTGACAATGCCCGCCATGATCGACAGGAAGCCGACACCCATGCTCGACCACAGCGTGACCAGCACCACCAGCGGCAGGATGTATTCCGGCGACTGAAGAAACTGGATCGGCGCATCGATCAGACCCCAGTTCAGCAGCAGCGCGTTGATATAGCCCTGGCGGTCACCGGAAAAGAGCACCTTCCAGATGGCGGCCATGGTCACACCGCTGGTCATGGAGGGGGAATAGAAGATCAGCGACAGCACGGTGCGGCTGCCAGAGGGGATATGCGCCAGCATCCATGCCAGCAGGAACTGCAGCACCAGCGACACCGGGCCACAGATCATGGCGATCCACAGTGTGTTGGGCAGCACATTCTCCATCAGCACGCGATCCTGCGTGAAAATGGAGATGTAATTGCTGAACCCCGCAAAGCGCAGGGTACTCACGCCATCATAATAGGTGAAGCTCATCGCCACCGCCATCAGGATCGGCAGCAAAATGAACACGCAGAACAGCGCCAGATAGGGCATCAGAAACAGGACAATGCATTGTCCGCGCTTTCCATTCCGTTTCAATTTGTTCCCTCCTGCCAGAGCGACTCCACAATCTCGCCCATTTCATTGATGTATCCAAACTGCTGGAGCTTGCGGACAATGCCGCGATCCGCCTCTAGCTGTGCGCTGTCCAGTGCCGAGCGCACATCATTGCTTGAGAACACGACGTCATTCCATGCATTGGACAGCGCGCGTTCCACCAGCGTCGCTGCCGGATGGGACGGGTTCTCCTGCATGCAGGCCAGCTGGGCGAGGATCACCGCTTTGTCCTTGTTGGAGAACAGTCCGCTCGTTTCCAGTGCCTTCTGATTCGCCGTGACCCACACATATTCGCTGCCGTAGCTCGTCTGTAGGCGGCTGGCGAACTCATTCTGCACCTCCGCGCTCATCCACCAGGACAGGAAGCGCCATGCCTCCTCCTGACGCTGCGAATCCGACAGGATCATGCAGCCGGTGCTGACGGCGGGGTGGGCGCGGTTGATGCCCTCCTCCGTCTGCACGCCGGGCAGGAGCGCCACGCTCCACAGGCCGTCCAGGTTCTGCGCCTCCTCCCGCAGCAGCACATAGGTGCCCAGGCCGGAAATGCCGATGGGGACCGTGCCGTTGCGGAAGCTGCTGTAGAAATTGCTGATGGAGGTCGACACGCCATACTTGGTGTACAGATCGGTCAGGAGCGTGAAGCCCTTGATGAACTCCGCATCGGTGAAGCTGACGGACATGCCGTCCTGCGCATAGATGTGCCCGCCATTCTCCAGGATGAGGGGCGAAAGCGACGTGAGGTTCTTGAGCGCGCCGCCATAGGCCGGGACGGTGTTGAAATTCATGCCGTAGCGATAGAGCGTCGGCAGCATCTCGATCACGTCATCCCAGGTCTGCGGAACATTCAGCCCCAGGGAGGACAGAATGTCATCCCGGCAGAAGAGCAGCCACAGCTCCAGCGTCTGAGGCAGCGCATAGACCTGGTCGTTCAGGGTGGCCGGGACGAAGGTCTCGGCATAGAAATTCTGGCGGAAGGTCTCGAAATCGGCAAATTGCGTCAGGTCACAGACCGCACCGCGAACGCCCAGCTGATACGCAAAGCCCATGCTTCCGCCCATGACGACGTCCGGCGATTTGTCCGCCGCGATGGCCAGCTGTACCTTGGATTCGCTGGTCGTGAGCGAGATGTTGATGGATTCGCCCGGGAAGCTGCGATCCACCATTTCGCGCAGGATCTCCATCTCCTGTGCAGAGCCGATCATCCACACATTCAGCGCATCCGCCTCGTTGGACTGCGCCGTGTCGGACTCAATGAAGAAGGACAATACGGTTTTGTGCACCTCCTCCCACGCGCTGCGCAGGAGGTTCATCCCGTCCCTGGGGAGCTGTTTGGGGTCGGACAGCACATAGAGACGATCGATCGTCAGGGGCTGCTTGAGCAGACCCGGAATAAGCAGGGCCACGCTTTCCGACAGTGAGCCGGATGCCTGGGCAAAGTTGTCAAGCTCATTGACCAGATCATCCAGACCATCCTTGTCTGTCAGAAACTTGTGGATCTGCTCCTTCACCACCAGCAGGGTGCTGAAGGATGCATCCGCCTTACCCAGCTCCACAGCCTCGACGCTGTCGTAGATCGCCGCGACATCCGTTTCCATTTGCTCCAGGCGGCTGCGCACATTCGGCAGGTAGTATTCCAGCTGCCAATCGCGATTCTTGTCCGTCTTATTGCCGGAAATGATTTTGATATCCAATGCCAAGTCGTTCATCTGCGTGACCAGCTTTTGCAGCGCCTGATGGATCTGCGCATAGGGTGCGGCGGTGCTGATGAAGGTCACGGTGTGGTCGCCGGCAGTCAGGTAGAACGGAATCTCCGTCCCGTCCGCCGTCAGCACTGCATTGCGGACGGATGAACCCGTATACCCAAAGGCATATGCGGACAACGCATCCGTCACGGTCTCGCCATCTACCCAGATGGTCTTGTAGACATTCATGTCCTTCTGCGTGTCCTGTTGATACCGCAGACCCAGATAGTACAATCCATCCTCCGGCACGGTGAATGTCCATGTGACGGCACTGCCAGGGTCGCAGCTGCTGCTGCCGTCCAGCGCATTGATGCGGTTGTGTGCCGCATCATAGGGGTGAAGCTGCGTGGAACGGGAGCGTCCGCCACGAATGGAGGACAGGCTCTTCCACGCGTAATGCTCACCCTCGATGACGATGACTTCCGTCATTGCCGTCCGCTGCCGGGGCAACTGCGTGGCATATTCGGCGAAGGGTGCGGGGACTTCCAGCTTGCAGGCGCTGATCTGGAAGAGGCTGATCGCCCCGTCCCCGATGGTCACGCTGATCCGGTTCTCCCCTGCCGCCAGGGCGAAATGCAGCGGCTCATCCGCATGATAGATGCTCTCCCGCAGGGCGTAGGTCTGCGTTTCCGCCAGATGCTCGGGCCGCGGATACAGATCGTTGCCGAAGCGGTTGACGGCATAGTCCTGCGTGTCATCCTTCCACATGGCCGGCAGGATGATCTTCTCATGCGTGGTGTCCTGCACCTGGGCATTGACCGCCACGGTGACGGTCGCATCCTGCATGCTGCCCTCATCGATCCGATAGGTCAGCGCCAGGGCGTACTCCCCCGGCTCGTCCACAGTGATGGTGAAATCCTGCGTTTCGCCCGCCGCTGACACAGCGTGGAAAAGAACCATGCAGAGCACGGCAAGGGGGACAAGGAGTTTTTGAATGTGCCATTTCTGCATGGTTCCTTCCTCCTGAATCATTGTGCTTTCAAGGCATTCCTGTCGTTACTTTTCGTAGCCGTAGGTAACGTTGTAGGTCTTCTGGGCACGCTCCGTCACCTGCTGGTTGTAGGTGATCATCTGGCTCATGGTCGTGGCAGCGTCATACATGCCGGTCGCCATAAAGTCATCGAACCACCAGCCCGTGGTGTAGTAGCAGTTCCACCATTCCAGCGCGTACCGCTGGGGATCCAGCATGGCGTTGTCGTTGCGTTTGTCGAAGATCGACTTCAGACCATCCATGCCGCTGGCATTGATCAGCCTCTGGAAGATCTCCAGCGCACGCTCGTCATTGGAGGGCGCCATCTGGTAGCTCACGACAGCATTGCTGATGTACGCAGGGTCGATGTCGGGGTACTTGGCCATGATGGCCTCGCGGTCGTAGTTCAGCATCGCATCGACACGGCGCTCATAGCCCTCCATGTCAAAGCTCAGGTACTTGATGAGCAGGTACGCTTCCTCGGGATGCTTGCAGGTGGCGGAAATACACAGGTACTCGTTCAGCAGGACGCTGCGGCCCTGTTCGCCGTCAATGCCGCTGGGGAAGGGATAGAAGTCCCACTCGAAGCCAGAATACAGGCCATCGTTGTTCATCGGCCAGGCCAGATTCCAGGACGCATTGACGCGCATGCCGACCTTGCCGCGCAACCACAGGTTGTCCGATGCACCCAGGGTCTCCGCCATGTAGGTCGCGCGAGCCGCATCCACCTCATCGCTGTCGCCCTCTTCACCGATGTTGCCGAACATGTAGTTGTTCAGCGCCGCGCCATCCTGCACCAGACCGTCAAAGAGGTCGAAGGCCTCGGTGATGATGTCGCTCTCGTGCCAGGCGTGGTTCTTGTCATCGTAGCCGTACACGCCCATCTCCGGATCAAACTGGGGGATGATGTAGGCCATGAAGTCCTCGATCTCCTCCATGCCGACGCTCTGACCCTTCACGGTCAGCTGACGGGCGATCTCCGCCCAATCCTCCACCGTCCAGTCGTAGCCAGGCACAGGGATGTTGTTCTCCTCCAGCAGGCTGGTGTTCAGCTCGATGCCGAAAGCATACAGCGTGTTGACCAGCGCGATCAGCTTGCCGTTGGTCGTGCAGTAGTTCAGTAGCCATTCGGGATAGTTCGCCGAATCAGGATCGTTCTCGAACAGCTCGCGCATGTCGTAGCACCACTCGTTCTTGAACGCAGTGTAGGGATACTCGATGTTGAACACATCAGGCATCTTGCCCTCAGCCGCCAGACGCATCAGATCAGCCGCCATCAGGCTACGATCCATGGGGGAAACGTACTCCACGTTGATCCAGGGGTACTTGGCCTCGAAGCCCTCGATCATCTCCATGTTGACGAAGTAGTTCCCCCAGCCGCCGAAGGTCAGGGTGACGGGCTCATGCTCTTCCGTCTCCGCAACGGCCGCGGGAAGCAGGCTGAACAGCATCATCAGTGCCAGCAAAATGGACAGGGTCTTCTTCATAGGGAACGCTCCTTTCTATCGATCAGCGCTTATGCGCCGATTCTACATGATCGGGTGTGCCTCAGCAGCACTGGCGGACGGCTTCCTCCGTCTGTGCACCGAGCATATCGATAATCGCCTGATCCTTCATCGACCGATCCATATGCGTCAGTGCGAAACCGCCGGTCTCCTGATTGTCACGGTAATTCCAGATCGCATATCCGATCCGGTGACGCAACAGCAGTGCGATGAAGTCCCGATGCCACATCCGCCGCGACTCGTCGTCCGCAAGGCCGATGCAGCCAAACTCCCCGCAATAGAGGGTGACATGGTGCTTCTGCGCGAAGGCAGCGGCTTCCGCCACATACCGCTCCAGATAGGTGCTGTCCATCACGGTCAGTCCCTCCGCCCACGGCGTCCGGAAGCCCATGAAGTCAAAGTAGGCATCGTAATCCGTCATGGTGTCCGGGTAGGATACCTGCCGGTCAAAATCGATCTGTTCCTTCCACCAGGACGCCCGCTGATGCGTCAGCGCATACGGTTCATAGGCATGCCAGGTGTAGATCACATGCGGATCGTCGTATAGCTCCAGCCTTTCCAGACTGTCGATTTTCGACCAATTCGTTCCGCCCAGGATGATGTTCCGCTCCGGCGAAACGCTGCGGATGGCCTCGACCGTCCGGCGGATGATCCGATTCCACACCGCATCGTCCTCCCGCGTCACCTCATTGAGCAGCTCGAACGTCACATTCGCCCCCTCAGCCTGGTAGTGCAGCGCGATCTCACGCCACAGATCGGCGAAATCCGCCTGCTGCGCCGCGTTGTGGAACATCGTGCTTGCATCCGAATCCGGATGGTCGAAGTTGTAGTGCGGCGCGACATGCATATCCAGCACCGCATTCAGCCCCGCCGCCTTCGCCCAGACAACCGCACGATCCAGATAGCGATAGTCATACGCCGTCACCATTACATAGGAAAACGGGATGCGGACGTGATCACAGCCCCACTGCTGAATGACATGAAAGTCCTCCTCCGTGATATGCGTTTCATAATGGGTCTCCGTTCCATCACACTGGCAGAGCCAGCAGCCCAGATTCACGCCGCGCATATAGCCTGCAAACATGTTTCTTTCCCCCTGTATACGATTCGCTTGTCTTTATTGTAGGGCTTTCAGCCCGCAAAGTACATAGCACTTATCCCCTTGTTTTTGTCAAAAAACGAACTTTTTACGCTTGCATTTCCGAGTTTTGCCAAACAAAAAAGGTTCTTCACGGAAAGTTAGGGAAGGAGAGGAACCTAACGAGAGAGAAGAAATA
>CAZJOA010000041.1:0-19182 GCA_964547515.1 uncultured Faecalibacterium sp. | reverse complement strand
CCCCCTCGTCCTGGTCGGACTCACGTCCGACAACGTCCTCGGGGGACGGCCTTCCTCCCGTCCCGCGCGGGCACTGAAAAAGGGTCGCAGCCCTCCTTACAACTTGTTTACATCTGATACTTTGCCTTTCGGGGACGGACGTGGTATACTGAAGGGGAGGTGAAAGGGATGCAGAAGCGAATTCTGATCGTGGAGGACGATCCGGCGATTTCGAAGCTGATCGACAGCAATCTGAGCATCGCGGGATATGCCACGGTGTGCGCGATGGATGGCCGTCAGGCGCTGGACGCGCTGGAGACGCAGCATTTCGACCTTGCGCTGTGCGATGTGATGCTGCCGGAGGTGGATGGGTTCGAGCTGATGCCCTTCATGCAGGAGCGGGAGACGCCGGTGATCTATGTGTCCGCCAGGGCGGATGTGCAGAGCCGTGTGCAGGGACTGCGATTGGGGGCGGAGGACTATCTGGTGAAGCCCTTTGACATATTGGAGCTGCTTGTGCGCATGGAGAAGGTGCTGGCGCGGCATGCTCCGGCGGAGGAAGCGCTGACCTACGCCGACATCACCGTCGAGCCGGAGAGCCATACCGTCCGCAAGGGCGAGGAGATCGTCCCCCTCAAGCCCATGGAGTATGAGCTGCTGTGCACCTTCATGCGTCATCCGGGCATGGTGCTGACGCGGGAGAAGCTGCTGCGACAGGTGTGGGGCGATGCCTACATCGGGGAGACGCGCACGGTCGATGTGCATGTGGCGGCGCTGCGGCGCAAGCTGGGGCTGACTGACCGGCTGACGACGGTGTTCAAGCTGGGGTATCGGCTGGAGGTGGCGGAATGAAGCTGTGGCTGCGGCAGACGCTGATCTGCCTGCTGGTCATCCTGCTGACCTTCGGGGCGTGCGTAGCCTTCTTTGTCGTGCAGCAGACGCGTCAGCTCCTGGCGGACATGGACGAAAGCGCCATGGAGCAGGTCGATGTCTTCTGTGAGCACCTGTCCACGCTGGAACGCACAAACACCAGCGATTATTCGGAGGACGATACCACCCGCCGTGCGCTGATCCAGTACACCTTCTCCAGCTATGCGCATCTGCTCCAGAGCAGGGAGCGTGCCTATTCGCTGGTGACGGACGGCGCGTACCTGTACAACATATCGGCCTATGATCCGCTGGCGCTGCTGCCGGTGGGGGAGGAGGTCATCACGGCGCAGCGGCTTTTGCGCGTGGCGGATGTCCCGGTGCTGGTGTGTGCGCGGAATACCGCCGTGCTGGGTCAGACGGTCACGGTGTATCTGGTGCAGGAGGTGTCCGATACGTTCAGCCGGATCGACGCGCTCGTCCGCAATGCGCAAATCGCGCTGTGCAGCTGCATCCTGCTCAGCGGCGTACTGCTGCCGCTGACGCTCCGGCGGACGCTGCGTCCCCTGCGACGGCTCAGTGAGGTCAGCGAGGAGATCTCCGGCGGACACTATGCCCTTCGTTCGCGGATCGAAACGCAGGACGAGGTGGGGGAATTGTCCGCCGCGTTTGACCACATGGCGGAAACGGTGGAGCAGAAGATCATCGACCTGGAGGACACCGCCCATCGGCGCGAATTGCTCTTAGGGGCGCTCACGCATGAGATGAAGACCCCCATGACGGCCATCATCGGCTTTTCGGACAGCCTGCTGACCATGCCCCTGAACGAAGAGCGCCGCATGGAGGCCGCGCATGAGATCCACGAGGCCGCCCTGCGCACCGAGCGCCTCAGCCAGAAGATGATGCAGCTCATCGCCATGACGGACTGCCCCGTGCTGGTGCGGCGGCAGCTGGATGCAGCCGCGCTGCTGGATCAGGCGGCGAACATGCTGACCGAACCGGCGCAGAAGAAGGGCATCACCCTGCGTGTTCAGGCGGACACCGCGACCCTCGCAGGGGACGGCGACCTGCTGCTCTGCCTGCTGACCAACCTCATCGACAACGCCATCAAGGCCAGCCCCGAGGGCAGCACCATCACCGCTCGTGCGGCGGAGGGTGCATTGTCCGTGACGGACGAGGGCTGCGGCATCCCGGCGGACAAGGTGGCGCTGGTGACAGAGCCGTTCTACCGGGTGGACAAGGCGCGCAGCCGCAAAATGGGCGGCGCAGGGCTGGGACTTTCGCTCTGCCGGATGATCGCCCAGGCGCACGGCGGCACGCTGCATATCGACAGCCGGGTCGGCAGCGGCACGACCATCACCATGGCCTGGCCGGGAGGGAATGCGGATGAATAGGAAGAGCATCGCGGCGGTGACGGCGCTGCTGCTGTTGGCCGCGGCACTGCTGACGGGGCTTCGGCTGACGGCGGACGGCCTCATCGCGGAGCACATGGAGCATCCGGCGGTGGAAACGGCCACACCCCCGCCGGTGTGGGAGGATGAACTGGTGCAATAAGCCAACGTTTACAAATCGAAAACAACTCGCTTACAACTTGATGCGGACTTTTCCGCATGAAAGCGGTAGAATCAGAGCAGGAGGTGACGAACATGAAGCGTTCATTCCTGGCGGTTCTGCTGCTTTTTTGTGTGGCGCTGACGGGATGTGCGGCACAGGAGGCATCCGGCGCAGGCTATTCGGCGGTGACGAGCGTTCCGACATCGGACACGGCGCACGCCCCGACTGGATCGCCCACGGACACGCCGTCCCCGGCGATTCAGCCGAAAAGTGATGTCCCTGCGCATCTCAGCGAGGTTTTCACGTCCAACACGGGCAAGGTCGTCATCACGCTGGACGCGGATGTGTTCGCTCCCGAATCGGACGTGATCCCCATTTATCAGGTCAGGCCGCGCGTGTATACGGATGCGGAGCTGAATGCCATGGCGGAGGTCTGCTATGCCGGTCGGGCGTATGCCGGGGACACGGCTCAGCAGTGCATCCATCAGGAGAAGTCCGCCCAGTCGACCTTCGTGTTCGACCTGTACACCATGAGCAAAACGGCGATCCAGCCGCCCATGGATACGTTCATGGCCACGGCGCTCGTGCTGGAGGATGGCAGCATCCTCAGTGCTCAGGCGCGCTTTGACATGCAGCAGATCAGCGGTCAGAACTATTACTGGACGGTCGATACCTGGCATGTTCGCCGGGAGGGTTCGCCGGTTGGGTGCAGCCTGTCCCGCGAGGAGGCGCTTTCCGTGGCGGACGCAGCCGTGACGGCATTCGCGCCCGGTTACGCCTGTGCGGGCATCGGCATCACCCAAGGAGAACTGTTGGGCAATGGAGCCAACACAACCCTCAGCGGTGCAGAAGCCTGGGTGCTGTATTACACCCGCATGCTGGAGCTGCCCGTGACCTACGAGGGGACGGAGGTCGGCGGGGAATACGATCAGGTGGCTGGGTATGAGCGCCTGACGGTCATCGTGGATGACACCGGCATTCGCAGCATGCTGTTTGACAACCCCTGCGAGGTGATCGGGGTGTCTGCGGCGGACTGTACGCTCCTGCCCTTTGAACAGGTCATGGAGATCGTCCGCAAGGTCATGCCCCTGTCCTTTGCCCATCTGGAGGGCAAGTATGCCGATGTCCGCGTGAACATCACCGATGTGCGTCTGGGCTATATGCGTGTGCTGAGCAAGGATCAGCCGAATACCTATGAGTACCTCCCCGTGTGGGACTTTTTCGGCACACAGCAGTGCCGCACGCAAAACGGCGAGGTGGCGGACAACAGTGCGCCCTTCACCAGCTTTTTCACGGTGAACGCCATCGACGGCACGGTGATCGACCGCAATTACGGCTACTGAGGTGAACAACATGAAGAAGATGCTTGCCCTTTTTCTTGCGCTGATGCTGCCCGCATGCGCCGGGGCGGAGACCATCGCCCGGCAAATTGGCGCGTCGCAGACCTGTCAGGCGGAATACCAGTCCAACACGGGGCTGACGCGCATTACGGTCGATGCCGTGGTGATCGTCCCCGATGTGGAGCGCGTAAACACCTACGACGTGTCCGGCCGGGACGTGACGGCGGCGGATGCCAAGTGCATCACGCTGGCGGCTGCACCGGGGACGGTGTGGGGTCAGGATTGGCTTCGTGCGGCGGACTGGACGGGCGGACTGGATGAAGCCAAGGTGATCTGGAACGAAACCTCCGGCAATCGGATGATCAATTACGTCTATCACCTGAATGCTGCGGAGAATGTGTTTGCCGGCAGCTATAACTGGCATATCAGCACGGCTTTCGGGGAAAAACGCATGCTCGCGCAGACGAGCTATCACATGCCATCCGACTTCTCGCTCAACATGCTTTACACATCCGCGCTTGATCTGGCGGAGGACGAGGCGCTCCCGGGGCAGTCGGCGACGCTGGCGCAGTCCCGCGCGGCGGCGGACGCGGTCGCACAGGCCCTGCAGTCCGGCTTTGCGCTGGAAAGTGAGGCCCGCGTCATCGACAAGGACGAAACCGGCCACTATGCCTATTGGTTCAGCTTCACCCGGCAGGTCGATGGCATTCCGGTCACACGCACCAACCATTCCGCCCTCGGGAATGAGGAGGAGCTCCAAAGCCAGAGCTACGAATCCTGCCCGAAATGTGAAACGCTGACCTGCGTGGTCGATCAGGGACGCGTGGTGTCTGCGGAGCTGAACAACCCGTGGCAGCTGGGCGAAAGGCGGATGAGCAACGCCAAGCTGCTGACCTTCGATGAGATCATGCGCATCTTCGGGACGGTCAGTCCGCTGACGATCCAAGGTCAGGAGGGTGACATGACGTACCGCACCTACGCCAATGCCTGGCAGATCACGGAGATCCGCCTGGGCTATATGCCCGTGCTGCTGCGGGACGGCGGCGGACAGTGGGAGCTGCGTCCGGTGTGGGACTTCATGGGCGTGCATACCTCGTCGTTCACCTATGACGACCGCCCGGGAAATGTCGCCCTGACCATCGACACCATCGACGGCACGGTGATTGACCGCCAGTACGGTTACTGAGGAGGCGTGTGAATGAAAAGACTGTTTGCCTTTGTGCTGGCACTGTGCCTGTTGGGTTCGCCTGCGCTGGCGGATGTGCAAAGGCAGGTGGATGCCCCTGCGCATATTGCGGACACCTTTCGTTCCAACACCGGCAAGACGGTGATTAGCGTCGATGCGGCTGTCACTGTACCCGATGCGAAGAAAATGTACCTGATCCCCATCGAGAGCATGGCGTTTGACGATGCCATGGTCTCTCATTTGGCAGAGCTTGTCTGGCCGGGGCTTGGCAGTCGGAAAATGAAGATCGAGGACGAGAATGATTCGGAGTCGGTGGAGGGGAAGCAACAGAAAAACAAGTATTTCCGCCACTTGGCCTATATCCTTCAAAAAGGCGCAAGGCAGGGCACGGCTGACGTGCAGGCGGGAACAAGCTATTTTCAGTATGCAAAATATGATGCGCCGCTGGGGGCTTCGCTGACGGCCAGTGTCCGCTATGATGGAAATGCGGTCAATTACTATTCGCCCTATCCCCATGAGGAGATCACGGCGGACATCGCGGGGCATCCGCTGACACTGACGCAGGCCGCGGACATTGGCGATCAGCTGATGCATGCGCTGACCGACCAGCCCTTTGCGCTTTTCTCGGTCGGTCAGGTCAGCGGCCGTGCCCCCGATGGCGAACAAGTGACGGGGGACAGCGGACTTTCCTACACGCTGACCTACACCTGCATGATCGACGGTGTGCCGCTCCTGCCCTGCTATGGTACGGCGATGAACACCTCCAGCTTCCGGGAGGACCTGTATGTTCCGGCGGCGGGATACGAGCAGGTGCTGATGGTGCTGGATCGGACGGGACAGGTCACGAATTTCAACTGGTCTGCACCCTATGATGTCAGCGGAGAGCGAACGGAGCAGGCGCTGTGTCCTTTTGCGGATGTCCTTTCCGTTGCGCGCGTGATGCTGCCGCTCAAATATCAGACGGATGAGATACATGGGGATGTCTGCCTGCGTGTCTACCGCATCGCATTGGGCTATATGGCGGTGATTCAGCGGGATACGCTGACCTTCGCCCTTGCGCCTGTGTGGAATTTCTACGGATACGAAGAAGCTGCGGACACCCATGCGGACTGTCTGCCCCTGCTCACCGTCAGCGCGGTGGACGGCACGGTGATCGATCTGTACTATGGCTATTGAGGTGATTTGTTATGAAGAGATTGCTTGCTTTTATTTGCGCTTTGCTGCTGCCGGTATGCGCCGGGGCGGAAACCATCGCCCGGCAGATTGGCGCGCCGCAGACCTGTCAGGCGGAATACTATTCCAACACGGGGCGCACGAAGGTCACTGTGGATGCCGCGGTGTACGTCCCCGAGGTGGAGAATATCGCGACCTATGCCGTGACCATCCGCGACTTCACGGCGGAGGAAGGGTTGCGGCTGGCGCGGCTTCTCCATGCGGATGCGGACTGGGAGGAATCCCCGCTCCCAACGGCGCTTGTGGATGATGAGTACACGAATGGCAGCGGCTACCACCGGGTGAGCACCAGGTGGAAGGTGACGCTGCGGCGACCCAACCTGGGGTATATTACCCTCATGAATGACTATACGCAGGGGCTGTTCGGCTTGCAGCCGTCCGAGCGCAAGCTGGCATACAAATGGACGGACCCAGAGACCAATTTGTTCTTTTATCCCAACGGCGCCTTTGGTGATCTGTCCACCGTGGACAAGACGCTCAAGGGGCAGACGCTGACCGTGACGGAAGCCGCCGCCAAGGCGGATGCCTTCATGGCGCAGATGGCGCACGACTATCAGCGGCGGCTCAGCTTCGGCGCGGAGGGCGAAAAGGGGGACGGCAAGGTCTACAAGACGCTGGCCTACTGCTTCGTCTATACCCGTGAGGTGGGCGGTATCCCCATCACCTATGAATATACGGATGTGGAAAGCAGCAAGGATACTGCCATGGCACCCGCCCCGGGCACGGAATCGATCCTGCTCACCATCCATGAGGATCGCATTTTCGATTTCGTCTGGAAGAATCCCTGCGCCATCGGCGATGTCCTCCAGCCTCAGGCGGAGCTGCTCCCCTTCGAGCAGATCATGAGTATCTTCGGCACGATCGCGCCCCTGTCCGTCCAGTCTACCGAAACGGACAAGACGCTCAAAAAGGCCTACAGCAATGGCATGCACATCACGGAGATCCGCCTGGGCTATATGCCCGTGCTGTGCAAGGACGATCCCAACCAGTGGGAGCTGCGCCCTGTGTGGGATTTCATGGGCAGCCGCATCCTGCCCCGCGCGACCTACAGCCATGTGGGTTCGTCCCTGCTGACCATCGATGCCATCGACGGCACGGTGATCGACCGGAAGTACGGCTATTGAGGTGATGAAGGTGATTGCTATGAAACGAACGAGCCTGGTGCTCCTTCTGATGGCATTGTCGCTGCTGACGGGCTGCACGGCCTCCGCGCCGGAAGCCCCTGCGGCGGCTGCACAGGCGACGGAAACGCCCGTCCCGCCTGTGATCGAGGAGACCGTGGCGAATATGCTGGATGCACCCGCCACATATTCGGCGCAGTGGACGAGCCGGAACGGCAATATCCGCATCGTGGTGGATGCGGCGGTGGAGGTCCCCCAGGTGGAGACCTTCTATGAGATCGATACAGCCGTCCGCCCCTTTGCCTTTGAGGAGGTACAGCGGGTCTTTGCAGCGTTTGGCCGACCCTATACCGGCGATGCGGCGGAGTACACGGAGGGAAAATACTCCCGCACCATGACGGTGAGCGACGGCTGCCTGACCGTCATTGCCACGGACGGCGCAGCCACCACCCTGTATAACACCGACCCGACCGGGATGTACAAGACGCTGAACACCGCCATCCTCCAGCGACAGGGCGTGCCGAACAACTGCCGCTATGCCTATGATGAGGCGCTGACAATGGCCGATGCCGCCGCGAACCTCGTTGCTCCGGGCTTCACCATGACCGGCTGGGGTGTGACGGAGCTGTATCCGGCGGATGGCTCCGACCTGGCAGCAGGGGAGGACTACCAGTACAGCGAGGGCTATGTCTTCTGCTATACGCCCGTGGTGGAGGGTGTACCGCTGTATCATGTCTATACGGACGCAGCGGAGATCAACAATTACGGCAAGCTGCCATACAGCAATCGGCTGTATATCACCGTGACGGATGACGGCCTGTTCAGCATCCGCTGGAACGGCGTGGAGGACTATGGGGGCAAGCGTGTTTGTGCCCTGCTGCCCTTTGAGCAGATCATGCGGGTCGCGCAGGACATCCTGCCCCTGGCCCATGCGGAGCAGGAGCAGCTCTACGGCAGTGACGCGCGCCTTTGGGTGGACAAGATCACCCTGTCCTACTGCCGGGTGCAGAAACGCAATGCGCCGGATGCGTACATGCTGATTCCCGTGTGGGACTTCATCGGCTGCCGCGGCTTCGCCCGGAACGGCGAGGAGGTGCAGCAGCGGATCGCCGTGAACGAAACGCTGCTGACGATCAATGCCGTCGATGGTACGGTGGTGGACAGACAATATGGATACTGAGGTGAACGATATGAAGAAAATGATCGCTTTGCTGTTTGTGCTGTTATTGCCGGTGTACGCATGCGCAGAGACCGCCTTCCCTGAAAACTATGAAGACCAATATGAATCCGGCAATGGGAAGGTGAAGGTTGTCATCGCCGCTGATGTAGAGGTGCCGCAGGCAGATGCCCTTCCTCAATATTATGTGCAGCGCCGTCTCTTTACAGAAGAGGAGATTCGTGCGATGGCAGATGCTTGTACTAATTTTCATCTAAACCATATCATTCGCACAGTGCCTTTTCCGCCCTGGCTTTGCTTCGTTCCGCTCGCGCGTACATCCAGTACGCCTCGCTGCACTCAGCTTTGCCAGAACAAAAAATCCACTATGCTCGGTGCTATGTTTTAGACGTAAATTAGTATTGCTTTGGCAAGGACAATTATCAGGTGCTGGATGAATATGGCCATCCTGTGAGCCCACAACCCGCATCGCTGCTTTCTGCGGCCGGAGACCAATCGGATATGTATTTGCTGATTATCGGCAACGAGGCGGCTCAGCTGAATATCACCTATCGGATGTCACCGGATGGTGTGCCGTTCTCTGTGCAGGCGCAGTATCACGCGAAGACAAACAGCGGTGAACAGTTTGTCATGGGCGCGAATGATGAATTGGACGAAGTCCCGGAGAGGATCGGCATGCTTGAGCTTGCGGACGCAAGCGATCAGGCAGCGGACATCGCGCATAGCATTTGTCCTGATTGGGAGATCGCGCATATCGAGGCCTATCCAACGGTCGTATATACCGATACATCTTCCCGGGAGTATGCCTCTGAACAGGTTGGCAGCGTATATGTATTCCACTTTACCCGTTCTTTTGAAAATGTGCATGTGACATATGAAGACATGGCACAGGGAAGCAGCCTGGATGGACAGAATGACACATATACCATCCCCTTTGGGTATGAGCGCTTCTGGGTGGCGATCAATCAGAATGGTGTTCTTGGCATGCAGTTCAGCTCGCCATACCTGATGGTGGTATGAAAAACACGAATACGGAGCTGATCCCTTTTGAAAAAGTATGCGCTGTTGTCAAAGCGACCTTACCGCTGAAGTATGCGGCATCAAAGCGTCCCGGTGAGATCGTTGTCAATATTGAACGAATCGTCCTGGGATACACGCGCGTTCAAAGTATGGATGTGAGGGAACAGTATGTGCTGATACCTGTTTGGGATTTTATGGGGACGGTGACCTATGCCGATGGCTATACGATCGGCGGATCGGACAGCAGCCTGCTGTGCATCAACGCAGAAACCGGTTTGGTGATTGACCGGAAATACGGCTACTGAGGATATTGACGTATGAAATGCATTTGGTATGATCTGCGCCGCGCGCTGGGTGGACGATGGTTCGTGGCGGCGCTGACGGCTTCGGTGGCGGCGCTGTATATGTCCATCGGCAGTCAGACCTATTCGCTCATCGGGCAGATCCAGCAGCTTGAGTGGCTGGAGGACGGGGAGGACTTCTGGCTGAACGTGGCCGATCTGCTCAGGACGGGCATGCAGGGGGACTTCGGCGTGATGCTCCTGCCCGCGCTGTCCGCGCTGCCCTTTGCGGCGCAGGCGCTGACGGAGCTCAAATGCGGCGCGATCCGCCCGGTGGTGTTCCGCGTGGGACGCAAAAGCTGGATCGCCGGGAAGGTCGCGGGCTGTCTGCTCAGCGGGATGCTGCTGCAAGGGGCGGCGGCGCTGCTTCTGGTCGTCCTCCTGCATGGGCTGATGCTGATTTTCGCGGGGATGCCCTTCCCCATGGGGGACTTTTCGGGGGTGTGGCCGCTGCTGCTGCGCCGGATGCTCTGCGGCGGACTGTGGGCGGGCGTGGGCTGCCTCGTCGCTTTGGCAACGGAGACCGCCGCTGCGGCGTACCTCGCGCCGCTGTGCCTGTGCTATGCCATGGTCATGATCGGCACGCGGTTCTTCCCGGGGACAGCGTTGCTCAATCCGGTCAGCTGGATCACCGGGAATGCCCTGTGGCCGACGCTGGGCGGTGTGTCCGCCGTGTCCGCCGCATTGGTGCTTTTGCTGAGGAAGAAGGTGGATGCCCATGTTTAGCCTGCGGGAGGCGTTCGTCTGCGCGGGGTGGAATCTGTATTCGCTGCGGAAGAATCCGCGCTTTTACATGAGCCTGCTGCTGGGCTTTCTGCTCTGCTGGCTGCTGACGGACAAGACCATGGCGATCTCGCGCACCTACCTGACCAATGTGCAGCTGCTCGAGCCCTTCGTCTGGTGCTATGCCGATGACGACAGCATCCTCTTTTCCGCATTGGTGATGATGCTCATGTTCTCGGCCTTTCCCCGGCTGGATACCCCGGCATCCTACCTGATCTTCCGCACGACGCGTATCAGCTGGCTCGTCGGGCAGATCCTCACCGTGTTCATCCTGACCCTGGGGTATTCGCTGATGATCCTCCTGTCCAGCATGATCATGTGCATCGGGTGCAATGTGTTCACCGGAAATCACTGGTCGGAAACGGCGACCATGCTGTCCTTTTCCCCGGCGTCCTTCGAGGTGGCGCTGTCCGTCATGCGCAAGACGGTGAAGCTCACCACGCCCTGTGGCTGCGCGGTGCAGATCTTCTTCCTGCTCTTCCAGTATGTGCTGCTGATGGCCATGCTCCAGCTGACCTTCACCGTGCTCAGGAGTCGCCGTGCGGGCATCCTCACCGCGCTGATCGTCAACTTCGCCGGGTATGTCCTCACCCCCGACCGCTTCATGACCTGGCTTTCCCTGCCGCAGGAGCTGCGCTATTACGCCAATCTGCTCTCGGCCTGGCTGTCCCCCTTGCAGCATGCCACCTATGCCATGCACAATTTCGGCTATGACCTGCTGCCAAGGGTGCGGACATCCTACCTGCTGCTGGGCGGATGCACGCTGGTGCTCATGCTGCTGGCCATATGGGGGATGCGGCGGTTCTCATTCAGCTTTACGGGAGGTTTTTCGGATGAATAATGTGGTCAGCGTGCAGCACCTCACCAAGCGCTTCGGCAGCGAGACCGTCCTGCAGGATGTGTCGCTGGAACTGGCGGAGGGGCAGATCCATGGGATCGTCGGGCGGAACGGCAGCGGGAAGACCGTGCTGATGAAATGCATCTGCGGCTTTCTGCGCCCCAGCGAAGGGACGGTGGAGGTGTTCGGCAAAGCCATCGGGCGGACATGCGATTTCGCGCCGGACACGGGCATGCTCATCGAAACGCCGGGCTTTCTGCCGCATGAAACGGGACTGGCGAACCTCCTGTGGCTCGCCAAGCTGGGGAAGGGCGCATCCAAGCGGACCGTGAAGGCACTGATCGAGCGTGTCGGTCTTGATCCTGATCTGCGCAAGCCCGTCAGCCACTATAGCTTGGGCATGCGTCAGCGACTCGGCATCGCTCAGGCCATGCTGGACGACCCCAAATTACTCATCCTCGATGAACCGATGAACGGCCTGGACAAAAACGGCGTACACAGCATGCGTGAGCTGCTCTTGTCCCTGAAGGGGCAGGGGAAGACCATCCTGCTGGCGAGCCATTTCGCACAGGACATCGACGAGCTCTGCGACACGGTCTGCGAGATGGATCAGGGGGTGCTGACGGCATTGCGCGGGTGAATCGCATGACAAAAGCCGCTCTCCGATGTGGAGGGCGGCTTTGCGGTTCGGGTGATATTCGTTCGGGGACGCGCCCCTCGTCGCATCGCCGGACTGCCGTCCGCCGATGCCCTCGGGGTCACCCCATCAGACACGCTTGCGTCCGCCCCTCGTCGCATCGCCGGACTGCCGTCCGCCGATGCCCTCGGGGTCACCCCATCAGACACGCTTGCGTCCGCCCCTCGTCGCATCGCCGGACTGCCGTCCGCCGATGCCCTCGGGGCAGTCACTTGCGTTCCGCGCGGGGACGCAGCATCAGCGTCATCAGGAGCATCAGCACCGGGAAGATCAGCCCTGCCAGCAGACCCGTGCGCAGATCACCGCCTGCCGCGCCGGAGACAAGCCCCACCAGCGTCGGACCGCAGGAACAGCCCAGGTCGCCGAAAAGCGCCATCAGCGCGTACATGGCCGTACCGCCGCCGGGCAGGACGGTGGGCGCAATGGCGAATGTCCCCGGCCAGAAAATGCCCACCGAGAAGCCGCACAGCCCGCAGCCCGCCAGCGCCAGGAGCGCATTGCCGGACAGTGCCGCCAGCAGATAGCAGACGATCCCCAGCACACTGGAGCCGAGCATGAACGCCTTGAGCGGGATGCGCTCGGAGAACTTGCTGTACAGCGTGCGCGCCGTGCCCATCAAGACGGCGAAGGTGCAAGGCCCGGCCAGATCGCCCAGGGACTTCGATACGTTCAGCCCCTTTTCGGCGAAGGTGGATGCCCATTGCGCCATGGCCTGTTCGGAAGCTCCGGCGCAGATCATCATCACCAGCAGCAGCCAGAAGACCCGCTGACTGAGCAGCTCCTTCAGGGGGAGCTGACGCGTGCCCTCCGCGACGATGGGGTAGATGGGGACGAGCAGGAAGTAGAAGAGGTTCGTCAGGGGGATCAGCGCCCAGATGCAGGCGAGGATGCGCCAGTGCTCCATGCCGAAGAGGGCAAAGAAGGCCGTGCTGACCGCGACGAGGAAGACATAGCCCCAGCTGTAGAAGGAATGCAGGAGGGTCATGGCGGAGGCCTTGGCATCGGTGGGGCAGGCCTCGACGATGGGGCTGACGAGCACCTCGATCAATCCGCCGCCGATGGCGTAGCAGGCCACGGAGATCAGGATGCCCGCCAGGGGGGACATCAGCCGCGGGAAAAAGGCCAGTCCGACCAATCCCAAGGCGGCGAAGAAATGCGCGGCGACGATGCACGGCCTGTAGCCGATGCGATCCACCACCTTGACCGACAGCGCGTCCACCACCAGCTGAACGGCGAAGTTCACCGTGGTGATGAGGGTGATGCGCTCCATGGTCAGGTCGAATTCCGACATGAAGGTCAGGAAGAGCAGCGGGGCGAAGCAGTTCACGATGGCCTGGGTGACATAGCCCAGATAGCAGGCGCGGATCGTGTGGCTGAAGCGCGTGCGGATGGATGCGAGCATGGGACACCTCCCGAATGATTTCGCTGCACATCATATCACAAAAGCCGGCAGAAGAAAAGGGGGAAATGCGGACTGATCCGCCTTTTTTGTCTATTGACAACCGGCGCGGAATCGGCTATACTGTCCTTCCAACAGAATCCGAATGCATGACATCTGCAACCCCCTTTGTGCTTGCCGGGCGTGACCGATCCGTTCACCTCCCCACATGTGAGCTTTTTGCAGCGCTGTCTGAACTGCGGCATGAGTTGTCCGCATTTCAGGTGGCGTTTTTTTGCGTACCACCGGTCGGGACGTGTTGGAAACATCATACCAAAGGAGAGAAGAACCATGGCATTCATTGAAGCACGCTCCCTGGGCAAGACCTACATCCGGTATGCCGCACCACGCAGCGGCGGCATCAGCCGACTGTGGCGGCGCGAAAAGCAGCTGATCCCGGCCCTGTCCGACGCGACCTTCTCCATCGGGCGCGGCGAATTGGTGGGGCTCATCGGGCCGAACGGCGCGGGCAAATCGACCACGGTGAAGCTGCTCACGGGCATTCTGACGCCGACGGAAGGCACCTGCACCGTGGACGGGCGGACCCCGTGGACGGATCGTCAGGCGCATGTGCGGGAACTGGGCGCGGTGTTCGGGCAGCGGACGCAGCTGTGGTGGGATGTGCCGATCCGGGATTCGTACCTGCTGCTGCGGGACATCTACAATATCGACAACGCGGTGTGGGCGAAGCGTCTGGACGAGCTGGTGGACGCGCTGGAGCTGACGGAATTCCTGCAAGCGCCGCTGCGTCAGCTGTCGCTGGGACAGCGGATGCGCGCGGAGCTTTGCGGATCGCTGCTGCATGCGCCGAAGCTGCTCTTTCTGGACGAGCCGACCATCGGGCTGGATGCGGTCAGCAAGCTGAAGCTGCGGGCGTTCCTGCGGGAGGAGAATCAGCGCAACGGCACGACCATCCTGCTGACCACCCATGACATGGAGGACATGCTGGCGCTTTGCAGCCGGGTGATGGTGCTGGGGCATGGCAAGCTGCTCTACGACGGTGCGCTGGACGCGCTGCTGCACCAGTACGACACGGTGCACACGCTGCGTGTGGTGTTCGAGGACGCGCCGGATGTGTCCGCCCTGCCGGGGAATGTCATCCGGGAGGGCGATGCCTTCATCCTCACCTACGAACCGGCGGTCACGCCCACGAGCGAATTGCTGCCCGTCATCCTGAAGGCGGGGCGAGTGCGCGAAATGACCCTGAAGGAGCAGAACGTGGACGAGCTGATCGCCCGGATGTACAAGGAGATGAAGCTATGAGCGGCTGGATGAAAAGCTGGCGGCCGTATGCCACGTCGTTCCGGCTGCGGGCGCTGCTGGAGACCCAATACCGTGCCGCGGCGCTGGGCGGACTGGTGACGCAGGCCTTCTTCGGGCTGGTGTACATCTTCCTGTATTCGGCGCTGTACGCCGGGGAAAGCCCCGATATGCTGCGGGACACCATCACCTATGTGTGGCTTCAGCAGATGTTCTTCCGCATGATGTTCGTGTCCGACGGGGAGCTGCTCGATCAGGTGTTCACCGGGGGCGTGGCGTATATGCTTGTCCGCCCGGTGGATCAGCATCGCTTCTGGCTCAGCCGCGATGCCGGCGGACGTATCGTCAGCGTGCTGATGCGTCTGCTGCCGATGGTGTTCGTGCAGTTCCTGCTGCCGCCGTCGCTCCGCATGGCGCTGCCGGATGGCTGGCTGTCCCTGCTGCAATTCGTCTTTGCGCTGCTGCTGGGGCTGGTCAGCATGTGCGAATTGACCTCCATCACCAATGCCATCGTGATGAAGACCCTCGACCGGCGCGGCATATCCGCCATGGTCAACCTCATCATGATGGCCTTCTCGGGGAATGTCGTCCCGCTGACGCTCTTCCCGGATGCGCTGCAGGCCCTTGTCCGCTATCAGCCCTTTGCCCAGGCGCTGGACGTGCCCATCCGCATGTATCAGCACTGCGCCAGATTGCCGGAATGGCTGCTGAACACCGCCGTGCAGGTGGGGTGGCTGCTGATCCTGCGGTGGATCGGCCGGGCGATGTGGCGCAGACAGCTGAACCGCATGATCGTGCAGGGAGGGTGAGGGAGAATGAGATACGCTTTGCATTCCGTGCGGATGCTGTTCAAATCCGCCATGCAGTATCGTTCCAGCCTGGTGATGCAGGTCCTGGCGCAGTTCATCATGATCGGCAGCGAGCTGATGGCCGTGGTGGTGCTGCTGACGCGCTTCCGGGCGGTGGGGCATTGGGGGGCAGGGGAGATCATGTTCTTCTTCGGCATCATGCAGGCCACCTTCGCCCTGACGGAGCTGCTGGGGCGCGGCATCACGGCCTTCGGCGGACTGATCCAGCGCGGCGAATTCGACTCCATGCTCCTGCGTCCCCGGGCGCTCATGGTGCAGGTGCTCTTTTCCCAGCTGGATCTGCGCCGGATGGGGGGCATCATCGTCGGCGTGACGGCCATGCTTGTCGCGGCGGCGCGGCTGGACATCCGGTGGACGGCGGTGAAGGTGCTCCTCCTGGCGGACGTGGCTCTGGGCAGCATGCTGCTCCTCCTGGGGCTCTTCCTCATCGAGGCGACCATGACCTTCTTCTCCGTCAAGTCCATCGAGATGGTGAATGTCCTCACCTACGGCGGACGCACCGCCTGTCAGTATCCCGTGGACATCTATCCGAAGGTGCTGCGCTTCCTGTTCACCTACCTGGCGCCCTTTGCGCTGTGCATGCACTGGCCGGTGAGCTACATCCTGGGTGAACCCATGGTGACGCTGCCTTTGTGGGGGTATTTCCTCCTGCCGTGCGCGGGGATGGTGTTCTGTGGGCTGATGACGGCGCTGTGGTACTGGGGCGTGCGCCACTATCGCTCGACGGGGACGTGATGCATGCCGAATGCATAAAGTTCGCCGGGTATTCATGGTGATCCGCCTGAAAATGCCGGATCAGGGCGAAAAAACGCCGGATCGACCGGAAAGTGCCCCGAATCGTATGCATAATGCATAAAAGAACGCGGAAAATGGATGAAAATCAGCCACGAAAACGAAAAAGGGCAGGAAAGTACAGCGTAAATACAAAAATTTTCTGCATAAATATTCAGAAAAGGGGTTGACAATCCGCTTTTTCAGGCGTATAATCCATCTCGTAAACTTCCCAAACACGAAATGGAGGAAACGAATTATGAAGAAGCTGCTTTCCCTGGTTCTGGCAATGATGATGGTCCTGTCCGCCGCGAGCGTCCTGGCGGAGACCGAGGAAAAGAAGACCCTGGTCATGGCGACGAACGCCACCTTCCCGCCCTATGAGTACTGGGACGGCGAGGAGATCGTGGGCATCGACGTGGAGATCGCTGCGGCGATCGCGAGCTATCTGGGCTGTGACTTCAAGGTGTCCGACATGGAGTTCGACTCCATCATCTCCGCGGTGAACGCGGGCAAGGCTGATTTCGGCCTGGCGGGCATGACCGTCACCGAGGATCGTCTGGCGCAGATCGACTTCACCGACTCCTACGCCACGGGCGTGCAGGTGGTCATCGTGAAGGAAGATTCCGAGATCACCAGCGTGGATGACCTGTTCGCCGGCGCGAAGAAGTGGAAGGTCGGCGTGCAGCAGACCACCACGGGCGACATCTACTGCTCCGACGATCTGGAAGCCACCGGCCTGGCAGAGGTCGTGCGTTTCCTGGGCGCGAATGAGACCGTCATGGCGCTGAAGGCCGGCAAGATCGACTGCGTGGTCATCGACAACGAGCCTGCGAAGGCGTTCGTCGCGGCCAACGAAGGCCTCAAGATCCTGGATACCGAGTATGTGGTGGAGAACTACGCCGCCTGCATCGCCAAGGAGAACACGGAGCTGAAGGAAGCCTTCAACGCCGCGCTGAAGGCCCTGACCGAGGACGGCACCATCCCCGCGATCATCGAGAAGTACATCCCCACCACCACGGAGGATGCTGTCGAGACCGAGGCTGCCGAGTGATCCCCTGACCTGAGCTCTTTCAGGAGGGAGCGGAATCTCCGTTCCCTTCTTTCGCTGTTTCTGTCCCGTTTTCGTGGTTGGTGTATTATAGGCGTGATGCGCCCTTAGGATCGACCTTTCCCATACGCAGAAGGAGGAAAAACCCTTGTTGGCGAGCTTTACTGAATGGTTTGCGGGCATCAAGGCGGAATTCGTGCTGAACTTCATCACCAAGAACCGCTGGAAGATGCTGCTCACCGGCCTTGAGAACACCCTGCTGATGACGGCGGGGGCGCTGTGCATCGGCATCGTGATCGGCATCGTGGTGGCGGTGGTGCGTTCGGTGTGGACGACCAATGCCAAGAGCATCCGCCCCGGCATCGGCAAGACGCTGCTGAGCATTGCGGACAAGCTCTGCGGATTGTACACCACCGTCGTGCGCGGCACGCCCATGGTGGTGCAGCTGCTCATCATGTACTACATCGTGTTCGTGTCCATCGACAATGGCCTGCTGGTGGCGACGCTGGCGTTCGGGCTGAATTCCGGCGCGTATGTGTCGGAGATCTTCCGCGCGGGCATCCTCTCCATCGACAAGGGTCAGATGGAGGCCGGACGCAGCCTGGGCTTCGGCTATGTGCAGACCATGTGGTACATTATCGCGCCCCAGGTCATGAAGAATGTGCTGCCCACCCTCGCCAATGAGTTCATCACCCTCATCAAGGAGACCTCCGTCGCCGGTTATGCCGGCGTGATGGATCTGACCCAGGCCGGCAACCGTATCCGTGGCGCGACGTTCTCGGACTTCATGCCCCTCATCGCCGTCGCGGCGATCTACCTCGTTCTCGTCACCATCCTGACCAGGCTGGTGGGCAAATTTGAAAGGAGGATGCGTCAGGGTGATAACCGTTAACAGCCTGCAAAAGAGCTTTGGCGATCTGCATGTCCTGCGCGGGGTGGATCAGCATATCACCCAGGGCGAGAAGGTGTGCCTGATCGGCCCGTCGGGGTCGGGGAAGACGACCTTCCTGCGCTGCCTGAACCTTCTGGAGCAGCCCACCGGCGGCACGATCCTCTTTGAGGGGCAGGACATCACCGATCCCCATTGCGACATCAACAAGATCCGTCAGAAGATGGGCATGGTCTTCCAGCAGTTCAACCTCTTTCCCCACCTGACCATCCTGAAGAACATCACCCTTGCGCCCATGAAGCTCAAGGGCATGAGCAAGGATGAGGCGGAAGCGCGCGCCATGGAGCTGCTTGACCGTGTCGGCTTGCAGGACAAGGCGCTGAACTACCCCCGTCAGCTTTCCGGCGGACAGCAGCAGCGTATCGCCATCGTCCGCGCGCTGGCCATGAATCCGGATGTCATGCTCTTTGACGAGCCGACCTCCGCCCTTGACCCCGAGATGGTCGGCGAGGTGCTGGATGTTATGACCCAGCTGGCGCAGGAGGGCATGACCATGGTCGTCGTGACCCACGAGATGGGCTTTGCGCGTCAGGTGGCGGATCACGTCATCTTCATGGACGGCGGCTACATCGTCGAACAGGGCAAGCCCGAGGCCGTCTTTGACGATCCTCAGCAGCCCCGCACGCAGGACTTCCTGCGCAAGGTGCTCAAGTAACAGGAATGGATTCGGACACATGTGTTTTTCCCTTGCATACGCAGGACTGTCGC
>CAZJOA010000040.1:14112-19386 GCA_964547515.1 uncultured Faecalibacterium sp. | reverse complement strand
TTCGCCGGGCAAAGCGGCACTTTTTGTCCGCAAAAGTCAGAAATGCAATAGAAACCCTCTTGCAAAGAAAGGGAAATGTGTGTATAATGAAAATGTAAGAAAACCTGAAACTATTTACAATGCCGAAAGGATGATGCCGCGGTGAACATCTATGACATCTCCCGCCGGGCTGGGGTGTCCATTGCGACGGTTTCCCGCGTGCTGAACAACAGCCCCCATGTGTCGGAGACGACGCGCCGCAGGGTGCTTGCGGTGATCGAGGGGACGGGGTATGTCCCCAACGCCTTTGCGCGGGGGCTGGGGCTGAACACGATGAAGACCATCGGTCTGCTCTGTCCGGATGCGTCCGACCCCTACCTTGCCCAGGCGCTGACCTACCTGGAGCGTGCCTTCCGTCAGCAGGGGTATGACTGCCTGCTCTCATGCACCGACCGCGAGCTGCCGGCGCGTCAGCAGGGGGTCGAGCTGCTCAAGTCCCGCCATGTGGATGGCATCGTGCTCATGGGTTCGTCCTTCATCGAGGATAAGGCGGCGGACAATGAGTACATCCGCGATGCGGCGAAGAATGTCCCGGTGCTGCTGCTCAACGGCGCGTTCCCGTGCGAGAATGTGTACGGCGTGCTCTGCGACGATCAGGTCGCCGTGATGGAGGCGACGCTCTCTCTGCTGGACAGCGGCTGTCGGCGCATTCTCTGCCTGTACCATTCCAAGAATTATTCCGGCCGCAAGAAGCTCGCGGGGTATCGCGATGCCCATGCCCAGCGCGGAATACCGGTGGATGAGGAGCTGCTGTGCTATTTCGACCACGATAAGTCCAGTGTGCATCAGGTGTGCGAAACGCTGCTCCGGCTGGAACGGGCGGGGCTGTCGTTCGATGCGGTGCTCGCCTCGGAGGACATCCTGTCCGTCGGTGCGCTGAAATACGCCCGTGCCGCCGGTCGCCGCGTGCCGGAGGATCTGGCCGTCGTGGGGTACAACAACTCCAACATCTGCCTGTGCACCGAGCCGGAATTGACCAGTGTGGACAACAAGCTCGCCGTCATCTGCGCACATATCGTCACCACCATGATGGGTGTGCTGGAGGGCAAGGAAATGCCCCAGAAGACCGTCTTCACCGGCGAATTGGTCAAACGCGGCTCAACAAGAGGCTGATTCGGGATTCCTGCGAATGCCCGATGATAGATCGACCCCAATGAATACACCGTAAGGAGTGCTTTGTTTATGAAGGCTTTCATGGATCGGGATTTCCTGCTTTCCACCGAAACCGCGCGTGTCCTTTACCATGACTACGCGGCCAAGTGCCCCATCATCGACTACCATTGCCACCTCAGCCCCCAGCAGATCTGGGATGATGTCCGCTATGACAACATCACCCAGGTGTGGCTGGGCGGCGACCACTACAAGTGGCGGCTGATGCGCTGTGCGGGCGTGGAGGAATACTACATCACGGGCGGCGCGTCGGACTACGAGAAGTTCTGCAAGTGGGCGGAGGTCGTCGGCAAGGGCATCGGCAACCCCCTCTACCACTGGACGCACCTGGAGCTCCAGCGCTTCTTCGGCTATGAGGGTGTTCTGTCCGCCAAGACGGCGGACGAGGTGTGGACGCTGTGCAATGAGAAGCTCCACCAGCCTGAATACAGCGCCCGCGGGCTGATCGCCATGAGCAACGTGGAGCTGATCTGCACCACCGATGACCCCATCGACACCCTGGAATGGCATCGCAAGCTCAAGGCGGACGATACCTTCAAGACCAATGTGCTGCCCGCGTGGCGTCCTGACAAGGCCGTCAACATCGAAAAGCCGGATTTCATGGCCTATGTGGCGAAGCTGGCGGACGCGGCGCAGATGCCCATCGACAGCTTTGCGGACATGAAGGCCGCGCTGGAGAAGCGCATGGCGTTCTTCCATGAGAACGGCTGCCGCCTGTCCGACCACGGCCTGAACTATGTGGTGTTCGAGCCTGCCACGGATGACGCGGTCGAGGCCATCTTCCGCAGGAAGGCCGCCGGTGAAGCCCTCACCGACCATGAGGTCGCCCAGTACAAGACCGCCTGCATGGTCTTCTTCGGCGAACAGTATAAGCAGCTGGACTGGACGATGCAGCTGCACTATGGCTGCCGCCGCGACAACAATCAGCGTCAGTATGCCATTCTCGGCCCGGATACCGGGTATGACACCATCAACAACTACGCGCCGGTGGATCAGATGGCGGCGTATCTGGGCGAGGTGGAGGTCAAGTGCGGCCTGCCCCGGACGATCCTGTACAGCCTGAATCCCGCGGACGATCAGGCCATCGACACCCTCTGCGGCTGCTTCCAGGGCAGCGAGGCCGTCAGCAAGCTCCAGCATGGCTCGGCCTGGTGGTTCAACGACCACTTCACCGGCATGACCAATCAGCTGACCTCCCTGGCATCGCTGGGCTATCTGGCGGGCTTCGTCGGCATGCTGACGGACAGCCGCTCGTTCCTGAGCTACCCCCGCCATGAGTATTTCCGCCGCATCCTCTGCCGCCTCCTGGGCGAATGGGTGGAGGACGGCCGCTTCCCCCAGTATTACGACATCCTGGTCGAGATCGTCAACGGCATCTCCGTCAGCAATGCCCGCAATTACTTTGCCTTCCCCCGGAAGTGATGCATCCCCCGAGGCTGGTGTGGCGCGTGCCATGCCAGCCCTTTCTTTCTTGTCAAGAACTGCGCCGCCGAGGTTGCTTTTTTGCGGGAAAACGTATATAATAGCATGGATACCAACATCAGCGAAGGAGATACTGATCTATGAAGCTTGGCGTAGTGGGACTGCCGAATGTCGGCAAGAGCACCCTTTTCAATGCGATCACCAAGGCGGGCGCACAGGCCGCCAACTACCCGTTCTGCACCATCGAGCCGAACACCGGCATGGTCATGGTGCCCGACAGCCGCCTGGATGTTCTGGCGGACATGTACCATCCCAAGAAGGTCACGCCCACGACCATCGAGTTTGTGGACATCGCCGGTCTGGTGAAGGGCGCGTCCCACGGCGAAGGCCTGGGCAACAAGTTCCTCAGCCACATCCGCGAGGTGGATGCCATCGTCCATGTGGTGCGCTGCTTCGAAGACCCGAACATCATCCATGTTGACGGTTCGATCGACCCCGCCCGGGACATCGAGACCATCAACCTGGAGCTGATCTTTGCGGACATGGAAGCCCTCCAGCGCCGCAAGGACAAGGCCGTCAAGGCATTGCGCGGCGGCGACAAGAAGTTCGCCGTGGAGGTCGACCTCTGCGACCGCGTCTATGCCCATCTGGAATCCGGCAAGCCCGCCCGCACCTGTCCGATGAATGACGAGGAGCGTGCCATGGTGGACGGCTGGTTTCTGCTGACGACAAAGCCGGTGATCTACGCGGCGAACATCGCCGAGGACGATCTGGGCAAGGCATCCGCCGACATCCCGGGCATCGCCAAGGTCGAAGCCATCGCTGCGGCGGAGCATGCCGAGGTGCTGGTCATTTCCGCCGCCATCGAGGAAGAAATCGCCCAGATGGACGCGGACGAAAAGGCGGAATTCATCGAGGCGCTGGGCATCGGACAGAGCGGCCTGGATCGGCTGATTACCGCGTGCTATCGTCTGCTGGGGCTGATCTCCTTCCTGACCGCCGGTGAGGACGAATGCCGCGCATGGACCATCCGCGAGGGCACGAAAGCGCCTCAGGCTGCCGGCAAGATCCACACCGACTTCGAGCGCGGCTTCATCCGTGCGGAGATCGTGCCCTTCGACACCCTGGTGGAGCTGGGCTCCATGGCGGCGTGCAAGGAGAAGGGTCTGGTGCGCTCCGAGGGCAAGGAATACGTCATGAAGGACGGCGACATCACGCTCTTCCGCTTCAACGTCTGATGGACTCTGCCATGGTTGAGTGCGCGTGTTCATGGTGAGAACGGTTTCTGCCCCCTTACCCTCGTGAAAGGGATGACGCGGCCAGATGACCGCGCAAAAACGCACATATAACGAAAGGAAGGTCGTCCGATATGAGCCGTCTTTCGTACTTTTTCAAGCGGCTGGTCAAGATGGACTGGCAGGCCATGTGGAAGACCACGGCGCTCCTTAAGGAACGCAGCGGCAAGTCCCGCATCTGGCTGCTGTGTGACATGCTGAAGTGTGCGCTGAAGTACAACGCGGGCTATGTGGACTACAAGATCGCGCAGATGTACAGGCTGAACGACGCGCAGCGCCGGACGGTCATCACGCGCGGCATCTCCAATGGCATCGTCCGCCGGATGAACCCGAAGGAATACTGGCATTTCTTCGATGACAAGACCCAGTTCAACGCGCTGTTCAAGCAGTGGATTCCCCGCAAGTGGCTGCTGATCGACGCATCCACCAGCGCGTCCGCCGTGGAAGAGATGATGCACCTGCCCAGCCTGATCGGCAAGCCCCTGGAGGGCTCCAGCGGTCAGGGCATCTACAAGTACACCCCGGCTGACTGGTCGGACGGCGCGGAAGCCTTCCTTGCGCGGCTTCGGTCGGACGGCATCGGCATTCTGGAGGAGATCGTCATCCAGCATCCCGAAATGGCGCGCATGTGCCCCACCTCCGTCAACACCTGCCGCATCGCGACGCTTTTGGGTGACAAGGCCGAGGGCATCGTCTATGCCTTCCTGCGCATCGGCAACGGCAAGGTCATGGACAATGTGGACTGCGGCGGCATGGCGGCACGCATCGACCTGGCGAGCGGCAAGCTGCTCACCGTCGGCGCGGACAAGGCGGGCAACACCTTCACCAAGCACCCCATCACCGGCACGGACATCATCGGCTTCACCATCCCGTATTGGGAGGAAGCCAAGGCCATGTGCATGGAGGCTGCACGCAAGGTTCCCCAAATGCGCTTCATCGCCTGGGACGTGGCCATCACGCCGGACGGCCCGACCTTCATCGAGGGCAACTCCTTCCCCAGCCACGCCGTGCCCCAGTTTGCCGCCCACTATCCCGACGGCATTGGCATTCTGCCGGAATTCCGCAAATTCATCGACATTTAAGGGGACTTCGTCCCTCTTTCTCGCGATTGAGCGGGCTGCACTTGCATACAGCATCCGCGTGGTGGCTTGTCCCTTTCTCTCGCGATTGAGTGGGTCGCACTTGCATACAGCATCCGCGTGGTGGCTTGTCCCTCTTTCTCGCGATTGAGTGGGCCGCACTTGCATACAGCATTCGCGTGGTGGCTTCGTCCCTCTTTCTCGCGATTGAGCAGGCTGCACTTGCAGACCTGCCTGCATAAAAAGAAGCAGCATCCGCCATGGGTGCT
>CAZJOA010000040.1:0-14012 GCA_964547515.1 uncultured Faecalibacterium sp. | reverse complement strand
GGCTGCACTTGCAGACCTGCCTGCATAAAAAGAAGCAGCATCCGCCATGGGTGCTGCTTTTTGTGTTCGCTTATTTCAGGCAGGCCTCCACAAAGCTGCTGAAAAGCGCCTTGTGCTCCTCGTAGAATTCCCGCTCCACCAGGCGTTCCGGATGCCATTGCACCGCCACGAAGTACGGGTGATCCGGCTTTTCCAGCGCCTCGATCACGCCGTCCGACGCACGGGCAGTCACCGTCAGCCCCTTGCCGACGTCCTTCACCGCCTGATGATGGAAGGAGTTCACCATCACATTGTCCGTGCCGTAAATGGCGTGCAGGAGAGAATCAGGCGTGATGTCCACCCGGTGGGACGCATAGACCGAGATCTGCTTCTGCTGATGGCGCAGGCAGTCGGGCAGCTGGCTGCGCAGATCCTGATAGAGCGTGCCGCCCAGGGCGACATTGAGCACCTGTACGCCCCGGCAGATGCCGAGGATGGGCTTCTCCGGGTGACGCGAAAGCATCCTGTGCATCAGCTGCATCTCGAAGGTATCCCGCATGGGCGAGATGTCCCCGCAGTTCCAGTCCTGCGTCTCCCGGTAGAAGGTCGGATTAACGTCATCCCCGCCGGAAAAAAGCACGCCGTCCACCATGTCGGTGTATTGGACGATCATCTCCGGGTCGCGGGTGACGTTCAGCAGCACGGGCGTTCCGCCGGCGGCAATGATGGCATCGGTGTAGGATGTGGGGGTGTACAGCTTCTTCTCATCCGCCTGGATGGAAATGGTCAGGCCGATCAAGGGACGCATGGGGAAACCTCCTCCTGTGGGAAATGTCTTTGCATGCCTTTCATCATAGCCCGAAGGAACGAGGTTGTCAAGGGTTTTGGACGAATCAGCAGGAATCTGCGCGAAGGAGTCGAATCATACAGACAGGCAATTTTGCGAACAAAGGAGAACACGAAATGGAACGGCTCTTCAATGACGGCTGGGAATTTGTGAAGCTGGCCAATGGCTCGGGCATAACCGATGCGGAATCGGCTGACTGGACGCAGGTCGATCTGCCCCATGATTTCCTCATCGCACAGGCGGACGCGCTCTATGAGAATGCGGACGGCTGGTATCGCCGGGCGCTGACCGTGCCGGAGAACTGGCTGACGCAGGAGGTCATTCTCCGGTTTGACGGCGTGTATATGGACTGTGATGTGCTGCTCAACGGCGAAGTCATCTGCACCCACCATTATGGCTACACCTGCTTTGATGCGGTGCTCACCGGGCATCTGCATGCGGGGGAGAACCTGCTCCAGGTGCACATCCGCCACCAGAGCCCCAATAGCCGGTGGTATTCCGGCGCGGGCATCTACCGTGATGTCACCCTGCATGTGCTGCCGATGCGCCATATCGCGCTGGACGGTGTGTACGCCACGGCGGTTCGTCACGGGGCGGACTGGCTGCTGACCATCGACACGGAATGCACCGGGGCAGGGGAGTCCGCGCCTGTCGTCCATCGCCTGACGGACGGCGAGGGGCATGCTTTCACCGCCGAGGACGCGGACGGCAGCGTCACCATGACCATCCCGTCGCCCCGCCTGTGGCAGGTGGACGACCCCTTCTGCTACACCCTCGAAACAACCTGTGGGGAACAGTGCATCCGCCAAAGCATCGGCTTCCGTGAGTTCACCTTCACGGCGGATCGGGGGCTGCTGGTCAACGGGATGCCGGTCAAGCTCCATGGGGTGTGCCTGCATCACGATCTGGGCTGTCTGGGCAGTGCCTTCCACGAGAAGGCCGCACGCCGTCAGCTCCTGGCGATGAAGGCGATGGGGGTCAACAGCCTGCGCACGAGCCATAATCCGCCTGCCAGACAGGTCATGGCGCTGTGCGATGAGCTGGGCATCCTCGTGGTGGACGAGCTCCTCGACATGTGGCAGCAGCCCAAAACACCCTATGACTACGCGCGCTTCTTCGATGCCGATGTGGCCTCCGATGTGTCCGCCTGGGTGCGCCGGGATCGGAATCACCCCTCCCTGCTGATGTGGTCCATCGGCAACGAGATCGGCGACACCAACAATCAGCCGGAGCAGGCCGGCAAGGTCGCGCAGATGCTCTGCGAGCATGTCCGCCGCCATGATCCGCGTCAGCATGCCCTGACCACCATCGGCAGCAATTACATGCCCTGGGCGGGGGCGCAGCATTGTGCGCAGTTCGTGCAGACGGTGGGCTATAATTACGGCGAGAAGCTGTACGAAAAGCATCACGCGGCGCATCCGGAATGGGTCATCTACGGCAGCGAAACGGCGTCCATCGTGTCCAGCCGGGGGGGGTATCGCTTCCCCATGGACGCGCCCATCCTCACCGACGATGACCTCCAGTGCTCCGCGCTGGGCAACAGCCGCACGTCCTGGGGGACGCAGCATCTCCCGAAGATGATCGTCGACGACCTGAACTGCCCCTATTCCCTCGGCCAGTATATCTGGACGGGCATCGACTATATCGGCGAACCCACCCCCTATCACACGCGCAGCAGCTATTTCGGCGCGATGGACACGGCGGTGTTCCCCAAGGACTTCTGGTATCTGTACAAATCGCTGTGGACGGATGCGCCCATGGTGCATATCGGCGTGCATTGGGACTGGAATCCGGGGCAGATGATCGACATTCCCGTGATGACCCGTGGTGCGTCAGCCGAATTGTTCCTCAATGGCATCTCGCTGGGGCGCAGGGCGGTCGATCCGCATGACGGAGAGGGCTGCTGTCCGGTGTGGCGCGTGCCGTTCGCGCCGGGCGAGCTTCGTGCGGCGGCGTATGACGCATCGGGCGCGATCATCGCGGAGGACACCCGCTTCACGCCGGGCGACAGCGCGAGCATCCGCCTGTCCGCCGAGGATGCAAGCCTCCGTGCCGACGGTCGGGACATGACCTTCGTCACCATCGAAATGCTGGATGCCCATGGGCACAGAGTGGACAACGCGGTGGATCGCGTGCGGGTGAAGGTCACGGGGCAGGGCATGCTCCTGGGGCTGGACAATGGCGATTCCACCGATACGGACGGCTATCAGACCACGTCGCGCCGCCTGTTCTCCGGCAAGCTGCTGGCGGTGATCGGTGCAGGGCTGGAAAGCGGCCTTGTGCGCGTGGAGGTCACGTCCGCCGGGAAAGCGCCTGCGGTGCTGGAGCTGCCCGTGCTGCCCGCAGCGGCGGAGGAGGGCGTCAGCCGGAGCGTCCCCCTGTGCCGGGACGATCAGAAGGACGAAGCACCCCATGTGCGCAGGATCGGGCTGATTCCCCTGGGCGAAAAGCACCTCACGCCGGATCATGCGGCCGTGTCCTTCCGGGTCACAATGTGGCCGGAGGACGCTCCGCCCCAGCCGATCACCTGCTGCATCACCAACGCCAAGGGCATCGAAAGCCCCTGCGCGACCGTCGATGTGCAGGGCGATACGGTGACGGTGACGGGCGCGGGTGACGGCACGGTGTACCTGCGCGCGTGCTGCACGAATGGCGCAGAGCACATCCGCATCATCAGCCAGCAGGACATCGAAGTGACCGGCATGGGTCAGCCGAATCTTGACCCCTACGGCTTTGTCAGCGCGGGGCTGTACGATGTGCATGCGGGTGAGATCTCCAGCGGCAACGAGCAGGGCATCGCCTTCGCCCGCGATGGCGAGAGCATGGTGGGCTTCACCCAGGTGGACTTCGGCCCGGTGGGGTCGGATGAGATCACCCTGCCCATCTTCGCGCTGGATTCCGATCTGCACACGCTGCAAATGTGGGACGGCATTCCCGGTGACGGCGGACGGCTGATCGCGCCGCTGCCCTATCAGAAGCCGAGCCGCTGGAATGTGTATCAGCCGGAGACGTATCGTCTGCCCACGCGCCTGACCGGCCTGCACACCCTGTGCTTCTCCCTGACGGAGAAGGTGCACCTGAAGGGCTTCTCCTTCACAAGGCAGAGCCGCGCGTGGCTGTATCAGCGTGCGCTGGAGGCCGATGCCATTTACGGCGACAGCTTCACCCGGGACGCGGAGGCCGTCCGGGACATCGGCAACAATGTGTCCCTGGTGTATGAGCAGATGGACTTTGCGGACTGCACGAAGGCGCTCCTGACGCTGGATGGCCGCACGCCCCTCAGAGAGAACCCCATCACCATCCGCATCGCGAATGAGGCAGGGGAGAGCCTGACCACCCTGGCGCAGTTCAGGGGGAATGCGCGCGGTGAACAGACCTTCCCGGTGGAGGTGCTGCCGGGGATGTGCACCGTGACGTTCGTGTTCCTGCCGGGCTGCCAGTTCGATTTCTTCGGATTCCGATTTGTGCGGCATCAGCGCGATTCCCTTTGACTTTATGGGCAGAACGTGGTATCATGAACCGAAACCAATTCCGAAAGGATGACCGATATGTTCCTGTATAATTCGCTGACCCACCGCAAGGAAGTCTTCACCCCCCGCTTTGGCCGGGATGTGAGCATGTATACCTGCGGCCCGACGGTCTACCATTTCGCCCACATCGGCAATCTGCGCACCTACATCATGGAGGACGTGCTGGAGAAGGCGCTGCGCTATGAGGGCTACAGCGTCAAGCGCGTGATGAACATCACCGATGTGGGACATCTGGCCTCCGATGCCGACACGGGCGAGGACAAGATGCTCAAGGGTGCCAAGCGCGAGCACAAGACGGTGATGGAGATCGCCCAGTATTACACCGATGCCTTCTTCGCCGACTGCGCCAAGCTCCACATTAAGATGCCCGATGTGGTCGAACCGGCCACCCATTGCATCCCGGAATACATCGACATGATCCAGCGCCTGCTGGAGAAGGGCTTTGCCTATCAGGCGGGCGGCAATATCTACTTTGATACCTCAAAGCTGGAGAAGTACTATGTGTTCAACGACCACGACGAGGAGGACCTGGCCGTCGGCGTTCGCGAAGACGTGGAGGCCGACGACAACAAGCGCAATAAGGCGGACTTCGTGCTCTGGTTCACCAAGTCGAAGTTCGAGGATCAGGCGCTGAAGTGGGATTCCCCCTGGGGCGTGGGCTATCCCGGATGGCATATCGAGTGCTCCTGCATCTCCAAGAAGCATCTGGGCGAATACCTCGACCTTCACTGCGGCGGCATCGACAATGCCTTCCCCCACCACACCAATGAGATCGCCCAGTCCGAGGCGTATCTGGGGCATGAATGGTGCCGGACGTGGTTCCATGTCCACCACCTGAACACCGCCAGCGGCAAGATGAGCAAGTCCAAGGGCGAATTCCTGACCGTCTCCCTGCTGGAGGAGAAGGGCTATGACCCGCTGTGCTACCGCCTGTTCTGCCTGCAAAGCCATTATCGGCAGAACCTCGTGTTCTCCTGGGAGAATCTGGACAACGCCGCCGGCACTTATGCCAAGCTGATCGCCCGTGTGGCGGCGGTGAAGCCGGAGGACAAGCAGCCCGACCTGGAAGCCGCGAAGAAGTATCAGGAGAAGTTCCTCAAGGGGCTGACCAGCGACCTGAACACCTCCCTGGCCATCACCAGCGTCTATGACGTGCTCAAGGCGAAGGAGCTGGATGATGCCACCAAGCTCTACCTCATCGGCGATTTCGATCAGGTGCTGAGCCTGGGTCTGCTGGAGGCCGCCGCGAAGGTGCGTGCGTCGGCCGCGACCACCACGGCCACGGCTGACAGCGAGTACACCATCGCCGCACCGGCGGATGCCGCCGAGGACGAGATCAGCCGTGTGAATGCGCTGCTGCTGGCGCGCTATGAGGCGCGCAAGGCCAAGAACTGGGCGGAATCCGACCGCATCCGCGATGAGCTGGCCGCGATGGGCATCGTCGTCAAGGACAGCAAGAACGGCGCTGTCTGGAGTCGCGCATAAGTCGACCCAATGTCCCTGCGTCCAATGGGGCGCAGGGCTTTTTGCTGTCATGCAGCGGCGAATCACAGGGAAAATGTCGGAATCGGATGAAATCAGACAGGAATCCGACATTTTTTGTCGAATGGATAACAGAAGATCGAATCGGAAGGAGCGTTATCCATGAGCTTCGAGGTGAACCAGGTCTGTCCCGATGTGCTGCACATCCGCGATGCAATGGGTGTCTGCATGACGCTCATCATCGGTGCGGATGCGGCGCTGCTGGTGGACACGGGCTATGGCACGGAGGATGTGTCCGCCTTTGTCCGCACGCTGACGGATCGTCCGCTGACGGTGCTGCTGACCCACTGTCACCACGACCATGCGCTGGGCGTGCGCTGGTTCGGGAAGAGTGTGATGCTGGTGGCAGATCAGCCGTTATGGGCGACCTTCACGGGCATGGAGAAGCGCCGGCAGGTGCTTTCGCAGGCCATGGCGAAGGGACTCCCGGTGACGGAGGGCAATTTCCTGACCGGGACTTGCACCCTGCCCGAAGCCATCCGTGGCGGCGCGATGGAACTGGGCGGACTCACAGCGGAGGTCATCCCGTGTCCGGGGCATACGCCGGGTTCGTGCGCGGTGTACATCCCGCAGCGCAAGCTCCTGCTGACGGGGGACAACTGGAATCCCTGCACCTGGCTGTTCTTTGAGGAAGCGCTGCCCGTGCGCGTGTACCGGGAGCATCTGCGGGAGCTTCAGGCGCTGGACTTCACGCAGGTGCTCTGTCCGCATCAGCTGCATGGCTATCCGCGTGCGGCGCTGGATGCCTTTGCGGACGGCCTGACGGATGACGCGCTGGATGCGGCGATCCCGGTGCACATCGGCGGCTATGAGCATATCGGCACCCGTCAGGCGAATGTGGCGGACGGGCAGATCATCGTGTTTGACGGCGCGAAGGATTGACCCTGCATGCGAAAAAAACGTCCCTGCATCAATGGCGGTGCAGGGACGTTCAGGGTGTCGAAAAAGTGGCAAAGCCACTTTTTCGAGAAAGGCTGATGAATGTTTTCCTCCGTGAAATTGCATTTCACTACGGAAAACGCCCCGCCCGACCGGCAAAGCCGGTCGATACGATGAGAGTCTTGCAGACGGCGAATTACTGCTGCTGATAACACGGCTTTTTTGACAATCTGAACGTCCCTGCATCAATAGCGGTGCAGGGACGTTTTGCATTGTGTCAGCTCAGCAGCATGCGGTCGTTGGTCAGACCTGAGCCACTGGCCATCTTGAACATCTTCAGCAGATCCTCCACCGTCATCCGGGACTTCATCTCCCGGTCGATGTCCAGGATGATCTTGCCCTCGTGCAGCATGATGATCCGGTTGCCGTATTGCAGCGCGTCCTTCATGTTGTGGGTGACCATCATGGCGGTGAGGTGGTTCTCCGCGATGAGCCTGCGGGTGAGGATCAGCACCTTCTCGGCGGTCTTGGGGTCGAGGGCGGCGGTGTGCTCGTCCAGCAGGAGGAGCTTGGGCTTTTGCAGCGTCGCCATCAGCAGGGTCAGCGCCTGACGCTGTCCGCCGGAGAGCAGGCCGACGCGGGCGTTCATGCGCGATTCCAGCCCCAGATCGAGGGATGCCAGCTCGTCCTGGAAGCGTTTCCGCTCTGCATGGGTGATGCCCCAGTGCAGCGTGCGGAGCTTGCCGCGCCGATAGGCCAGCGCCAGGTTCTCCTCAATGGTCATGGTGGATGCCGTGCCGGTCATGGGATCCTGGAACACGCGCCCCAGGTATTTCGCGCGCTTGTATTCGGGCAGGCGGGTCACATCGACTCCGCCGATCTCGATCGAGCCGCTGTCCACCAGGAAGGTCCCGGCGACTGCGTTCAGCGTGGTGGACTTGCCCGCGCCGTTGCCGCCGATGACGGTCACGAAGTCACCCTCCGCCAGATGCAGGTCGATGTCGATGAGGGCTTTCTTCTCCGTGATCGTGCCCGGGTTGAAGGTCTTGGCAATGTGGTTGATCCGGAGCATCTCAGTTGCCTCCCTTCGCGGCGGGATGACCGGCCTTGCGGGTGGCCAGCCTGCTCTTCCAGTGGGGGACGGCCAGGAACATGGCGACCACCAGCGCCGTCAGCATTTTGAGGTCGTTGGTGTTCAGCCCCAGCCAGATGACCACCTGGATGACCAGATAGTAGATGATCGCGCCCAGCGCGACGGCCAGGAGGCTTCCGCCGATGCCGCGCAGCGCCTTGGCGCGGCTGAAGAGCTTGCCGAAGACGACCTCACCGATGATGACCGCCGCCAGGCCGATGACGATCGCACCGCGCCCCATGTTCACATCCGCAAAGCCCTGATATTGGGTCAGCAGCGCACCGGCGAAGGAGACGATGCCGTTGGAGAGCATCAGGCCGAGGACCTTGTTCAGCTCGGTGTTGATGCCCTGCGCGCGGGACATGGCGGTGTTCGCGCCCGTGGCACGCAGGCTGCACCCGAATTCCGTGCCGAAGAACCAGACCATGAAGCCGATCAGCACGATGATGATGGCGATCAGGGGGAGCATGGGGTTCTGGATCGTCAGCTGGCGGACGTATCGGGAGGAGAGCAGCATGCTGAATTTGTTGACGCTGACGGCGGTGTTCGCCTTGCCCAGCATGATCTTGAGGTTGATGGAATACAGGGCGAGCTGGGTGAGAATGCCGGAGAGAATGGCCGGAATGCCCATGGTGGTGTGGAAGACACCCGTTACGAGTCCGGCGAGCATGCCCGCCACGAAGGCCACCAGCATCGCCACCCAGAAGCTGTATCCGTTGGTGATGAGCATGGCTGCCACCGCGCCGCCCGTGGCGATACTGCCGTCCACCGTCAGGTCGGACACATCCAGGATGCGGTAGGTGATGTACACACCGATGGCCATGATGCCCCAGATCATGCCCTGAGCGGCCGCACCGGGCAGCTGGTTGAGCAGCTTGGGGAAGTCGCCGACAAGCTCAGCGAAGAAGTTGATGATCGCCAAGGGGAACCCTCCTTACAATGCGGGGAAATGGACAGGAAGCACAGCGCCACGAAGCGTTCTCCATGGCGCTGTGCTGAATGCTTATTCGATGGGCTGATAGTCCTCGGGCGGGGTGATGCCCAGTTCGGCGCAGTTCGCCGCGTTGTACATCTTCGTGAACGTGGGCGCATAGCTGATCTCCATCGTGGAGATGTCCGCCCCGTTGACGAGGATCTCGTAAGCCATCAGGCCGGTCTGCCAGCCGATGTCATAATAGGAGATGGACAGGGTCGCCACGCCGCAGCCCGAGCAGATGCCGGATTCGCCGGTGACGACGGGGATCTGAGTAGGCAGCACCACATTGGCAATGGTCTCGGTGTAGGAGGCGGCGGTGTTGTCGGTGGGAATGTAGATGACATCGCAGTTTTCCGCGGCATTCTGGGAGACGGAGGCGACATCGTTGGAATCGGCGAAGCTGAATTCCTCGGTGGTGTAGCCGAGGGCGGCGAAATGGCCGGTGATGACCTCGATCTGATAGACGGAATTGGGCTCGGCGGAGCAATAGAGCAGGCCGACCTTCTTGGCATCGGGGAAGAGCTCCTTGACCATGGCGGCCTGAGCGTCCAGCGGCGCAAGGTCGGACGTGCCGGACACGTTGACGCCCGTCACACCCGTCCAGCCGTCGGTGATGCCCATCGCGGAGGCGTAATCCGTCACGGACGTGCCCAGCACGGGAATGTCAGCCGTGGCGTTCATCGCGGCCTGCAGGGCGGCGGTGGCGTTGGCCATGATGAGGTCGACGCCATTGGCCTCAAAGGTGGTGGCGATGGTGGTGCAGGCGGCGGAATCGCCGAAGGCATTCTGGATGTCGATGTCGAGCTTGTCCTTGCCGATCTTCTCGTACAGCGCGTCGACGAAGCCCTGGGTGGCCGCATCCAGCGCGGCATGCTGAACCAGTTGGAGCACGCCGATCTCGTATTTCTCTGCGGCGAGGGCGGTGGTGCATCCAAACACCAGAGACAGGGACAGAATCAGGGCGAGCAGCTTTTTCATGGGGAGACCTCCTTCAAACCTACTGTGCCGTTATGGACGGCACGTCTACATCGTACAGTTTATACCACCCCGCAGGGCATGTCAATACTGGCGAAAAAAGCAGGACAAAAAGAAAACAATCCCACGAAAAAAGGCGAAGCACAAGGGGCACTTCGCCTGGGGCATCACACATTGAAAAGCAGATCGTCATACGTCGGGAACGGCCAGTACTGCCGATCGACCATCGTCTCCAGCGCATCGGCGACCTCGCGCACCTTGCTCATCGCCGGGAGGACGATATAGCGCTCGTACTGCGCGTTCTCCAGCGCATCACGTGAATGGCGCGTGGCGCGGATGGCATCGCGCAGGGTGTCGATGGCATCGGAGAGCCGCGCGTTGTGTTCCGCGACCTTCTTCAGTAGGCGCGCCTCCGCCACCGGCTCGATGTCCGCCTGACGCATATCGCGCACGATACGTCCCATGTCGCCCGCAAAGCGCGCGCATGCCGGGAGGATCTCGCGCTCGGCCATCATCAGGCAGGTCTCCGCCTCGATGTTGACCGCCTTGGCGTAGTATTCCAGGCTGATCTCATACCGGGAACGCAGCTCCATCTGATTGAACACGCCCTGACGGGTGAAGAGCGCCACGTTCTTCTCGTCCAGCAGGTGGGGAAGGGCATCCACTGTGCTGGCGTAGTTGGGCAGTCCGCGCCGGGCGGCTTCCTCGACCCATGCGCCGGAATAGCCGTTGCCGTTGAAGATGATGCGGCTGTGTGCCCGCAGCGTGCGGACGATCAGGTCGTGCAGGGCGGTGTTGAAGTCCGCCGCGCGTTCCAGCTCGTTAGCGAAGTCCATCAGCACGTCCGCCACAATGGTGTTGAGCACCACATTCGTCTCGGCGATGGAGGCGGATGCCCCCAGGCTGCGGAATTCGAACTTGTTGCCCGTGAAGGCAAAGGGGGACGTGCGGTTGCGGTCGGTGTTGTCCTGTGGGATGCGCGGCAGGACGGTCACGCCGATCTCCAGCTCCTTCTTGGCGGCAGCGTGGTATTCGCTTTCGCTGATGAGGCTGTCCACGATGGCGGTCAGCTCGTCCCCCAGGAAGATGGAAATGATCGCCGGCGGCGCTTCACATGCCCCCAGACGGTGATCGTTCCCCGCAGAGGCCGTGGTGATGCGCAGCAGATCGGCATGCTCGTCCACCGCCTTGATCATGGCGGTGAGGAAGAGCAGGAACTGTGCCGAGGACGCGGGATCATCCCCCGGCTCGAGCAGGTTATAGCCCGTGTTGGTGGACATCGACCAGTTGTTGTGCTTGCCCGAGCCATTCACACCGGCGAAGGGCTTCTCATGCAGCAGACACACCAGACCATGGCGCAGGGCGACCTTCTTCATCATCTCCATGGTCAGCTGATTGTGATCGGTGGCCAGGGTGGTGACGGTGTAGATGGGTGCCATTTCGTGCTGTGCGGGGGCGGCCTCGTTGTGTTCGGTCTTGGCGAGCACGCCCAGCTTCCAGAGCTCCTCGTCCAATTCGGTCATGAAGGCCTTCACCCGCGGCTTGATCGCGCCGGAATAGTGGTCATCCAGCTCCTGCCCCTTGGGGGGCTTCGCGCCGAAGAGCGTCCGCCCGGTGAAGATCAGATCCTTGCGCTGATCGAAGAGCGCCTTGTCCACCAGGAAGTACTCCTGTTCCGGGCCGACGGTGGAGGTGACATGGGTGGCATCGCGGCCGAAGAGCCGCAGGATGCGGACGGCCTGCTTGTTGAGCGCCTCCATGGAGCGCAGCAGGGGCGTTTTGGCATCGAGGGCCTCGCCGCTGTAGGAGCAGAAGGCGGTGGGGATGCAGAGCACGCCATCCTTGATGAAGGCGTAGCTGGTGGGGTCCCAGGCGGTATAGCCGCGGGCCTCGAAGGTGGCGCGGAGTCCGCCGGAGGGGAAGGAGGAGGCATCGCTTTCGCCGCGCACCAGCTCCTTGCCAGAGAATTCGAGGATGATGCCGCCGTTGCTGCGGGCGCTGATGAAGCTGTCGTGCTTTTCAGCGGTGACGCCGTTCATGGGCTGGAACCAGTGGGTGTAGTGGGTCACGCCCTTTTCCACCGCCCAGTCGCGCATGGCGCAGGCCACCACATTGGCGATCTGCGGGTCCAGGGGACGACCGTCGGCGATGGTCTTGTGGAGCGCCTTGTATGCGTCCTTGGGCAAACGCTTGAGCATTACCTCGTCGCTGAAAACATTGATGCCGAAAAGCTCTTCCAGTCGGGACATGGCAGCGTCCTCCTCGTCAGAAAAATCAGGGGGGATAAGTGCACCATGGGGAAATGCCGGGGGATACAGGGCATTATAGCCACATTCGGGCGATTTGTCAAGGATGACGGCGCGTGCGGGGGAACACAAAAGCGCCGTCCCGGAAGGGACGGCGCAGCGCACGTCATTTTGCCTCAGGCGCGTAGTCAGCGGGGTTTTGCTCCGTCCGCACCTCCAGGAAATCACCGTCGGTGAGCACCACCACATGTCCGGCGCGGTTGGTGAGCACCTTGTCGCGCTCCACCTTCACGCCATTGTCGTGCAGGAAGGTGTACACCTTGTAGTTGTTCAGCTGGCTGGGCACGAGGACGTATTCCGGGGCGGTGTTGCGGCTGGCCTTGACGCCGATCTCGAAGGGTTCGCTGCCGTGATGGGGGAACTTGAGCACATCCACGCTGCTGCAAAGCTCCTGATATTCCTTGATGATCGGGCCGCTCTGGGCGTAATCGCCGGTGAAGAGCATCTTGCGCCTGCCATACTGGAGGACGAAGTTGAGCGAATCCGCATTGCAGCGGCCATTCTGGGAGACGGCGCGCGGGCCGATGCAGGTGATGACCATGCCGCCGAGCTCCAGCACGTCACCCATGACCATCTGCCGATGCGTGCCGTTGGCGAGCGGGTCGACCTGGATCACCACGCCATCGCCCTCCGCCGTCGCGGGGAGCTTGCTGGCAGGGGAGTACACGATGGTGTCCTCATCGCCGAATTCCGCCAGAATGGCATTGATGTTCATGCAGTGATCCAGATGCCAGTGGGTGATGATGTAAATGTCCAGCTTATCTGCACCCAGGGCACGCAGGTTGTCCATCACATCGGTGTTCCCGCGATCCTTGGGGAAGGGGTTGCCGCCGTCGATCATGATCTCCACATCGCCGCAGCGGATGTAGTACCCGTCCGCATAGCCCAGCACCATCTGATGCAGTTCCAGGACGGGGGATGCTGTCTCCTCCGCGAGCGCGGCGGGGAAAGCCATCAGCAGACAGAGCAGCAGCGCAAAGAGCTTCTTCATGATGCCTCCTTAGTTCTGTGCCGGGATGGGGCGGATGAGGATGATGGGGGTCATTTCGTCGCCCTGACCGCAGGGGTTGTCCCTGAGGGCATCCTGGATCTGATCGTCCGTCAGGGGGAAGGTGTCGCACTTGCCCAGCTGATTCTGGTCGATGTCGTTGGCATCCATGATGACGACGGGCATGCCGGTCTTGGCGGTCATGCCGTTGGAGAGCTCGACGGGGTTGTCGGGGTTGATGAGGGCGAGGGTCTTGTAGCGCTCGAAGCTGGAGCGGAAATAGAAGCCGTCGATACCGGCGACACCGTGTCCGCAGATCTTGTAGAACAGCCCCTTGACGCCGAAGGGACGGGTGACGGCGGACACGAAGCCGGCCAGCAGCACGCGGGGCAGCCCCACCATGTCGATGACGAGCTGGAGCTTGTACGGCTCATGCATGCCCACGCCGGTGGAGTTGATGCCCGCAAAGCGCGCCATCAGCTTGGCGAAGAAGCCCAGCTTCATATCCTCCATCCGTTTGACATTGCCGGTGCACATGGCCATGACCTTGGCGGTGATGGCGATGCAGTCGCCCTCCCGATACAGGGGGCGGACGTACTTTTCCAGCAGGTCGGTGGCGCTTTCGCCCACCTCGACGAAATGGGTCTGAATGGCATAGCGGTCGTACTGCATGCCGTCGCGCCCCTGACGGGTGCCGCGGTCAAAATACACAACGCCGTTTTCCTCGCGGCGCGTGGAGGCGAGGTTCTTGTTGTCAGCTGCCATGGAAGATTCCTCCTTGGTGTTATCATCCCTGCTATTTTACAACCTTATGCATGCGTTGTCAAATGGAAAACATCGGCGGAGGACGATTCTTGT
>CAZJOA010000039.1:9853-19558 GCA_964547515.1 uncultured Faecalibacterium sp. | reverse complement strand
TGAGCAAATCGAACATCGCCTGGGTCAGTCCGGGACAATGGAAAAGGCGGCTGCCTCGCAATGAGACAGCCGCCGGATTTTATTTTTTGCGGATCTTCGCCACGAAGAACCCCTCGAACAGCGCGGTGGGCTTGACGCAGACCACGCCGGGGATCGCCGTGGGCAGCAGCGGCACATGCTGCATGAAGTCGTCCGTGATGGGGACGATCTCGGCCTTCATCGCCGGGAGGACGGCGTTCAGCACGTCCTCGTTCTCCTCCTGCAGGATGGAGCAGGTCGAATAGACCATCTCGTGCCCGGCGGAAAGCAGCGTCAGCGCCTTTTTCAGAAGCGCCTTCTGGGTGGACACGGTCTTGGCGACCCAGTCCGCCGTCATGCGGCGCTCGGGTTCGCCCTCTTCGATGAGGATCGTCCCCGACCCCGTGCATGGCGCGTCCAGCAGCACCTTGTCGAACTTGAACAGGTCGCTGAGCTGACGTGCATCCTGGCACAGGACGCTCACGCGGGTCGCCCCCTGACGCTCCAGGTTGAAGCGCAGCCGATCCGCCCGCACCTTGTTCTTCTCGCACGCGGTGATGAGCGCCCCATTGGCGGACAGCGCGGCCATCTGCGTGGTCTTGCCGCCGGGAGCAGCCGCCATGTCCAGGATGGACTCGTTTTTCTGCGGGCGCATCACCAGCGGCGGGATCATGGAGGACAGGCTTTGCAGGTACATCTGCCCGTCCGCGTAACCCGGCAGCGCCTGGACGCGCTCCTCGCGCACGTCCCGCAGGATGAAGGCATCGGCGTACCACGGGACGGTGTCATGGGCGATACCGGCGGCTTCCAGCGCCTGACGCACGGTCAGCGCATCGGCCTTGAGCGGATTGGCACGCAGGGTAACGGGTCGGCGGACGAGTCCGGAAACGATCTCATCCGCCAGCGCCGCGCCGTATTGCGCATGCAGACGCTCCAGAAACAGGGCGGGAACAGCTGGCAGCATAGGGTTCTCCTTTTCAGCAGCGCACGGGCTTGGGACGCATGCGCTTTTTGTTTTCGGGCGGACGGAACAGGGGCTGACGCATCCGGGACACCTCCTTTGGCATGAGGATGCCCGATCCGTCGGCGTGGCATTCATCACAGCGCGTGGATGAGCGCCATGTCCGCCCGGGGGTCGGCACTGCGGAACATCGCCGTGCCCATGACGGCCACGTCCAGCCCGTGTTCGCGCAGCAGGCGGACATTCTCCATGGAGATGCCGCCGTCCGCCTCGATCAGGCCGGTGTAGCCCATTTGGCGCAGGGCATCCAGCTTGTGCAGCATGTCCGCATGGAAGGCCTGTCCGCCGAAGCCGGGTTCGACGGTCATGACGAGCACCATGTCCGCATGGGGCAGCAGCGGGCGGATGACCTCCACGGGGGTGGCGGGCTTCACCGACAATCCGGCGAGCACCCCGCGCCGGCGAATGTCATCCAGCAGCGATGCCACATCCGCGTCGATCTCCGCATGGATGGTCAGCGAAGACGCACCCGCATCGCAGAAGGCATCGATGTACCCTTCCGGATTGTCCATCATCAGGTGGACATCCAGCGGCAGGGTGGGGAAGCGCCGGTGAAGCGCCCCGGTCAGCGCCGGGCTGAAGGAGAGGTTCGGCACGAAATGCGCGTCCATGATGTCCACATGCAGCCAGTCCGTACCTGCGTCGAGCATGCGCTGCACGTCGCGTTCCAGGTTGAGCGGATCAGCCGCGAGGATGGAAGGTGCTACCTTCATGGGGAGAAGCCTCCTTAATGTCAGTTGTATCGCTGCTTCCAGGTCTCGCGGACATCGCCAAGCAGGCTGCGATAGCGCGTCACGCGGCCTTCGTTGATGTCCCCGGCCTGCATGGCGGCGGTCACGGCGCAGCCCGGTTCGCGGTCGTGCAGGCAGGGCGTGAAGCGGCAATGCCCCTCATACGGCGCGAATTCGGGATAGCATTCGCGCAGCTTGTCCGGCTCCATGCGTGCATCCAGCTCCAGCAGGGAGAAGCCTGCGGTGTCCAGCACGCGGATGCCCCCATGCAGGAGCAGCTGTGCATGACGGGTGGTGTTCTTGCCGCGCTGGATTTTTTCGGAGATGTCACCCGTTTCCAATTCGAGCCCCAGCAGCGCGTTGAGCAGGGTCGATTTCCCCACGCCGGACTGCCCTGTCAGACAGCAGCAGCCCTCGCCCTGCATCAGCGTGCGCAGGGGTTCAAGTCCCGCATGCGCCTTTGCGCTGACGGCGAGGACGGGACAGTCCGCCCCGGCATACTGTCGGCGGATGTCCTCCGCCAGGCTTTCGTCCAGGTCGCATTTGTTCACCGCGATGGCGGCCTTCATGCCCTGCTGACGCGCCCGCACCAACAGCCGGTCAACAAGCAGCAGATCGGGCTCGGGCGATGGGCAGATGACCACCACCAGCAGCGTCACATTGGCCACGGGCGGACGGATGCATTCCGTCTTGCGGGGGAGGATGTCCTCCAGCCAGCCGTGTTCGTCGCCCGTGCCGGGGGTGAAGAGCACCTCGTCGCCCACGAGGGGGGAAATGTGCATGCGGCGGAATTTCTTTTTGCAGCGCAGGGTGTATTCCGTGCCGGAAGCGTCCGCCGCGACGTAAAAGCCGCCGAAGCCCCGCACCAGCACGCCGCGCAAAGTCTGTACTTCACTCATTCGAATGTCACCGTGCCTGAATATTTGAATTCGTTGTTGATGTAGACCCGGTAGGTGTACACGCCGGGGTAGTCGGTCTGGAGGGTGACCTCGGGATGACGGCTGGCATTGGCGGGGAATTCGCTGGTGTAGACCGGGGATTCGCTGCTTTCATCCTGGAGTGTCACGCGCACGGAGGTCAGCCCATCCGCCGCGGGGAGATCGAGGATGATGTTCGCCTTGCACATCAGCGCCGGCACGCGATAGACCGTCAGGCTGATGTTCGTCCCCTGGATGACCTGCTTCTCCGCCGCGATGCTCTGCTGGGACACCCGCCCGTGCAGGGAGGTCTCGTCCGTCTCCACATAGGTGATGAGCGGATCGGTGCCCATGCCTGCGGCGGCGATGAGCTCCTTCGCCTCGTCCAGTTGCTTTCCGGTGACGCGCGGCACATAGGCGACGCCGCCGGAGATCGTGACCTGGATGATGTCGCCGCTCTCGCAAAGCGAACCGGCCAGGGGGTACTGATCGACGATCTTCCCGGCCTCCAGGGTGGTGGACACCACATATTCCACCACGGTCATGATCAGGCCGCTGCTTTTGAGGATGGTCTGCGCATCCTGCCGGGTCTTGCCCACCACGCTGGGGACGCTCAGGCTCGCCGGCCCTTTCGATATGGTCAGCACCACCTTGTCGCCCTTGCGCAGGGTCGTGTCCTCCTGGGGGGCTTGCATCACCACGGTACCGGCGGTCACGGTGGGGTGGTTGATCTCCACGACCTCGGCGACCAGTCCGGCGCGGGAGATGGCACGCTTGGCGTCCTCGGCATCACGGCCGACATAGGCCTCCACCGTGGCGGAATTGACCACCTTCTCATAGATGGCCATCGTGCCCAGATACAGCCCGTAGAGCACCACCAGGGTGACCATGCCGGTCACGACCCACCAGCGCAGGGCGGAATGCCTTGTGCGGGAGCGGGCGGTGGTCTGGCGGACGGGCATGGGGCGTGAGGCGGAGGAGGAGGACGGCGCTGCAGCGGTGAGGTTCTCCACCAGGCGGGGCTGCATGTCGCTCACGCGGCCCTCCAGCGCCATGCGAAGCTCGCTGGCCATCTCGCGTGCCGAACGGTAGCGGTACTGCGGGTCTTTCTCCATGGCCTTCATGCAGACATGGCAGATGGCATCCGGCACATCGGGGGCAAAGCGCTGGATGGGTTCGGGGGCGGCATGGAGGTGCTGCATGGCGATGGCGACGGGGCTGTCCCCATCGAAGGGCACGCGGCCGGTCAGCATCTCATAGAGCGTCACGCCCACGGAGTACAGGTCGCTGGTGACATCCGTGCCCTTGCCCTGCGCCTGTTCGGGGCTGAAGTAGTGCACCGAGCCCATGACGGAATCCCCGCGGGTCAGCGTGGAGGAATTGGCCATGCGGGCGATGCCGAAATCGGCGACCTTGATGTGTCCATCGGCGTGGACGAGGATATTCTGCGGCTTGATGTCGCGGTGGATGATGCCGTTCTGGTGGGCATGCTGGAGGGCGGAGAGGATGCGGATGGTGATCTGCACCGCGACGGGAGCGCTCAGGCGTCCCTTCTCCTGGATGACCTCCTTGAGGGTCTTGCCCTTGACGTACTCCATGATGAGGTAGCGGTTTTCGCCGTCCATGCCCACATCGAGGAGGTTGACGATGTTGTGGTGGGTCATTTTGGAAGCGGCTTCGGCCTCACGCTGGAAACGGCTGACGAATTCGGCATCGCGGTTGAATTCGGGCTTGAGCACCTTGACGGCGACGGAATGTCCGGTGTTCCGGTCGATGGCGCGGTAGACGATGGCCATGCCGCCCACGCCGATCTGCTCCACCAGGACATAGCGTCCGGCGAGTATCTTCTCGTTCATGGCGTCACCTCCCCGTCCTGGACGAGGACGACGCTGACATTGTCGCGCCCGCCGGCCTGGAGGGCGGCCTCCATCAGGAGGGACGCGCATTCCTCGATCGGATGCTCGGCGAGGAGGGCTTCCATCCGGCTGTCGGACACCATGCCGTGCAGGCCGTCGGAGCAGATGAGCCAGATGTCGCCGGGCTTGCGGGTCTCGGTGGCCAGGTCGACATCGATGCCGGCCTCCGTGCCCACCGCGCGCAGGATGACATTCTTGTTCGGGTGATGCTCCGCCTGTTCGGGGGTGATGAAACCGGCACGAACCAATTCGCCCACGAGGGAATGGTCATCGGTGAGCTGCTCGAGCTTGCCGTCGCGGAAGCGGTAGATGCGGCTGTCCCCCACATGCGCCAGAAAGGCGTAGTGTTCGTTCATCCACAGGACGGACAGTGTCGTGCCCATGCCGGTGAGCGTTTCGTCAGCGGCCTGCTGACGGAAAAGCTCGGCGTTGACCTGCACCACGCCGTCGCGGAGCGCCTCGACGGAGGGGGACTTCTCGCGCAGGGCGGCGATCAGCCCGTCCCGCGCACCGGCGGAGGCGGTTTCGCCCCCGTTGTGACCGCCCATGCCGTCCGCCACGCCGTAGAGCTTCGCTTCCTCGCAGACGATCAGCGCATCCTGATTGTTTGCGCGCACCTTGCCCACATCGGTCAGCGCATGGACGCGCAGGACGGGCTGCGGGGGTGGGGTGGTCTCCTGGGGGGCATCCTGACGGCGGATGAAGTCCGTCATGCGCTTCATGGAATCCCTGGTGAAACGGAATTTATGCTTCATTGGTTCCCTCGGCTCCCTCGATGATGGTTTTGCGGCGCAGCTGACCGCATGCGCCCTCGATGTCGTCCCCCATTTCGCGGCGGCGGGTGACGGAGATGTGCAGGTTCTCCAGCACGGACATGAAACGGCGGACGGTGTCCTCGGTGACGCCCCTGAGGTCGCGCTCCTCCACGGCGTTCAGCGGGATGAGGTTGACATGGCACTGCATGCCCCGCAGCCGGGAGGCCAGCTCCACGGCGTGCTTCTCCTCGCAGTTGACACCGCCGACCAAAGCGTATTCGAAGATGACGCGGCGGCCGGTCTTGGCGATGTAGTTGCGGCACGCGGCGAGCACATCCTCCATGGGATAGACCCTGGCGATGGGCATGGTCATGCGGCGGATGTCATCATTGGGCGCATGGAGGGACACCGACAGGGTCACCGGCAGATCCTCCTCCGCCAGCGCGTACATCTTCGGCACGAGGCCGCAGGTGCTCAGGCTGACATTCCGCAGGCCGATCTGGATGCCCTCCGGCTCGCGCAGGAGGTGGAAGAAGCGCATCACGTTGTCGTAATTGTCCAGTGGTTCGCCGCTGCCCATGAGCACCAGATTGTGCACCCGGGGGGACTGACCGTCCTCCACGGGAAGGCCTTTCTCCACGATGTAGCGGTTGGCGCAGAGCACCTCGCCCAGCATCTCGCCCGCCGTCAGGGAACGGACGCAGCCCTCCAGCGTGGATGCGCAGAAGGTGCAGCCCATCCGGCAGCCCACCTGGGTGGAGATGCACAGCGTGTAGCCGTGGTGATAGTGCATCAGCACGCCTTCGACGCAGTTCCCGTCCCGCAGGCCGAAGAGGAACTTGACCGTGTCGTCGAGCTTCGACCGGCGTTCATGGATGATGCGCACGGGCTGGGCGATGGCCTCCCCCTTGAGCTGCTCGCGCAGGGTCAGGGGGAGGTTCGTCATGCCGTCGAAATCGATGCCCTGATGCATCCATTTGAAGATCTGCCTGGCGCGGAACGCGGGCAGCTTGTGCGCCTTGCACCAGTCGGTCAGCTCGGACAGATACAGTCCGGTCAGCTCGGTCATCAGCTTCATCCTCCAAGAAAAGAAGAGGTTTGGTTTACAGGGTGCGCTTCCGCTTCATCCGGCAGATGTAGAAGCCTTCCACGCCGTCGCGGCTGGGGAGGAGCTGCAAGCCCACATCCTCATGCTGACGGAACGCCGCCGGGATGCTCTCGGGCAGCTTCGCCGGTTCGAACTCGGGATGGCGCATCAGGAACGCCTCCACCTGACGGACATTCTCGTCCTTCAGCACGGAGCAGGTGGAATACACCAGCGTGCCGCCGCGCTTGACATAGGGGGCGACCGCGTCCAGAAGCGTGCTCTGGAGCGCGACGATCTCCGCCACGCTCTCCGGGGTCACGCGGTATTTCACATCGGGCTTGTCCGCCATGACGCCCAGGCCGGAGCAGGGCGCGTCTAACAGCACCGCATCCATCGTGCCGTCCAGATCGGGGCGGCGCACGGATGCATCGCGCGTCATCGGGCGGATGTTCTCCAGGCCGAGACGCTTCACCTGTGCGGCGATCAGGTCGGTGCGGTGGGGATGCAGCTCCCATGCCTGCACGCGGCCGGAATCGCCCATCATTTCGGCCATGAGGCAGCTTTTGCCGCCGGGGGCAGCGCAGCAATCCAGAATTTGCATGCCGCGCCTGGGCTCGACGGCCATTGCCGCCATCATGGACGATTCGGACTGGATGGAGAATCTGCCGCCCACGAAGCCCGCGTCATGGGCGATCTCCGCCATGTTGCGGATGCGCCAGCTATGTGCGACCTTGCCCGGCTCGTGCTCCCAGACCTTCTCGTTCAGGAAGGCCTCGAAGGCCGCGTCGTCCATGCGCATGAGGTTCGGGCGGACGGTGATGTAGCTGTCGTGGCTGTGGGTGCTCATCAGGTCGATGGCATCGTCACCCCAGTCGGCGAGCAGCTTTTCCACCAGCCATTCGGGGACGCTGTGGCGCACGGACAGCGCCTTGACCGGGTCATCCGCCGGATCGGGCCAGGTCAGCGTGTCCTTCTGACGGATGAGGTTGCGCAGCACGCCGTTGCACACCCCGGCCAGCCCCTCCATGCCCGTCTCCTTGCACAGCGCCACGGCGGTGTTGCACGCGGCGCTCTCGGGGATGCGATCCTCTAACAGCAGCTGACACGCCCCCAGACGCAGCACATTGCGCAGCTTGATGTCGCAGTCCGGCCGTGCCATGATCTGATTCAGCGCGTGATCCAGATACATCTGGTTCTCCACCGTGTCGTAGGCCAGACGAGCGGCCAGGCGGCGGTCGATCAGCGGCAGGGTGCAGTTGCGCAGCTTTTCGTCCATGACCAGGTGGATGAACTTGCCGTTCTCCGTCACCTCGCGGATAACCTCCAGCGCCAGGCGGCGGGAAGCGAGGCCTTCCTGCTGATGGGGCTTAACGACCTTGCCGGGGACGGGCTTGTGACCGCTCATGGGGCGGACATTCCCACGCGAACCGCCGTATCCGGGACGATTCCCGGGACGATTCCCACCGAAGGACGGCTTTTCGCCGAATTTCCGTTCGTGATCCCCACCAAATCCGGGTTTGCGTTCGCCGAATGCGGGCTTGTCCCCACGGGGCGGACGACCTTCGCGGTCAAAGCGGGGCTTTTCCCCACCGAAGGCGGGTTTTTCACCGCGGAAGGCGGGTCTGTCCCCACCGGGATGGGGCTTGCGGTCGACGTTGTGTCCGCCGTTACCACCAAACGGGCGCTTTTCGCTGAATTTGCGCTCGCTGTTACCACCGGAACGGGGATTTTCGCCACGATTTGCATTTCCATTCCCACGCGGGGGACGATCGTTCCTATCAGCCATGGATGGCTTCCTCCTTCAGTACAGTCCCGACCGCCATGGGGTGGCCGCGCAGATAATCCTTGCTGCTCATGGGCTTTCCGCCGGGGGCTTGGAGCTGGGTGACGGACACCGCGCCCGTACCGGCGGCGATGACCAGCCCCTGCCTGGCATCCGCCGTGATGATCTCACCCGGCTGACCCTCGCCCGGAACGGCCTCCGCGCGCAGGAGCTTGAGCCGTCCGCCCGCGACCGCCGTGGAGCAGCCCGGCCAGGGATTCAGCCCGTGGATGCGGTTGACGAGGTCCGCCGCGGGCATCGTCCAGTCGATGATGCCCATGTCCTTGGTCAGCATGGGGTCGTAGGTCATTTTCGCGTGATCCTGGGGGATGCGCTCCAGCGTGCCATTTTCGAGCTTTTTCAGCGTGTCGATGAGCAGCTTCGCGCCCAATTCGGCCATGCGGACGGTCAGTTCCCCGGCGGTCTCGCCCTGGATGGCGGGGGTCTCCGCCTTGAGGAGCATGTCGCCCGTGTCGATGCCCTTGTCGGAGAACATGGTCGTCACACCGACAGTCTCGTCCCCCTGCATGATCGCCCAGTTGATGGGCGCAGCGCCGCGATGCCGGGGCAGCAGGGATGCATGGACGTTCACCGTGCCCAGACGGGGGATGTCGAGCAGCTCCTGGCTGAGGATCTGCCCGAAGGCCGCCGTCACGCACAGGTCGGGCTGGAGTGCCTTCATGTCCTCCACGCTCTCCTTGCGGATGCGCACGGGCTGATACACGGGGATGCCGTGCTCCACCGCGAAGACCTTCACGGGGGAGGGGATCACCTTGTTGCCGCGTCCCTTGGGACGGTCGGGCTGGGTGAACACGCCAACGACGTCATAGCCGCTGTCGCACAGCGCCTTCAGGGACGGCACGGCGAATTCGGGCGTGCCAAGAAAAACGATCCTCACGCTTCATCATCCTCCGGGATATGTCCTTCGATCTCTTCGGGGGTCAGCTCGCGATCCATCACGTCGATGTACACCGTGCCGTCCAGATGGTCGATCTCGTGGCAGCACGCGCGGGCGAAGAAGCCCTCCGCCGTCAGCTGCTGGAAAGCGCCGCGGCGATCCTGATAGTTCACCGTGACCTTCATCGGGCGGGTCACGACGCCCTGTCGTCCGGGCAGGGACAGGCAGCCCTCGCGGCCGGTCTGTTCGCCCTCGCGCCTGGTGATGACCGGGTTGATGAGCTCCACCAGACCGTCGCCCACATCGATCACGCACACCCGGCGCAGCACCCCCACCTGGGGCGCGGCCAGTCCCACGCCCTCCGCGCGGTACATGGTGTCCGCCATGTCCTTGAGCAGAATCGCCAGGCGCAGGTCGAATTTCTCCTGCTTCCGGCACTCCTTCCGGAGCGTCTCGTCGCCCAGCGTCAGAATCTTCCGAATTGCCATATATCATACTCCTTCCAACCAGGGGCGCTGCCCCTGCAAGGGACATCGTCCC
>CAZJOA010000039.1:0-9753 GCA_964547515.1 uncultured Faecalibacterium sp. | reverse complement strand
GCGAGCAGCGCGTCGGCAAATGCGCGATGGACGCTACATCATGGTCGTGGGATTGACCTCGATGTACACCTCCGCATGCTCCTGCGGCTCACGCGCAAGGGCCGTCAAAGCGGCGATCAGGGCATCGGTCGCCGGATTCACCAGGAGCTTGAACATCACATGCCAGCGGCATTTCCCGCGCAGCACCTTGACCCCCGGCTGATCCAGCAGGAGCATGAGCGTGCGCTTCTTCCAGTCCGGATGCTGCTCCAGCAGCTGCAAGCAGCGCGTATGGAGGGCTTCCGCCACCTGACGCGCATGCAATTCGCTGGGGCTTTCCACCAGCAGACGCGCCAGGATGGTGAACGGCGGATAAAGCCCCGTGCGCCTCCGGGCGAATTCCGATTCGAAGAACGCCCGATAGTCCTGCCTTGCGCTGGCCTGGATGATCTCGTCCTCCGGCCTGTACGTCTGCACGATGACTTCCCCGGGGATGCTGCCGCGTCCGGCGCGACCGGCCACCTGTGTCAGCAGCTGGAATGTCCGCTCCCGGCTGCGGTAGTCCGGCAGATTCAGCGTCATGTCCGCCGCCACCACGCCCACCAGCGTCACGCGCGGGAAATCCAGCCCCTTGGCGATCATCTGCGTCCCGACGAGGATGCGTGCCCGTCCGGAGCGGAATTCGTCCAATAGCCGGGCATGTCCCTCCTTGCCGGAGGTGGTGTCGATGTCCATGCGCACCACGCCGATCCCCGGCAGCAGCTTGTGCAGCTCTTCCTCGACCTTCTGCGTGCCCGCGCCGAAATAGCGGATGTACCGGCTGGCGCATTGGGGACAGGTGGACGGCGTGTCCGTCACGAAGCCGCAATAGTGGCAATGCAGCCGCCCATCCCCGCCGCTGAGGTGATAGGTCAGCGCCACGTCGCAGTTGGGGCATTTCATCGTCAGCCCGCAGCTCCGGCAGCTCACGAACGAATTGTACCCCCGGCGGTTCATCAGCAGCATGGCCTGTTCGCCGCGGTGCATGCATGCGCGGAGCTTCTGCATCAGCAGGCCGGAAAAGACACTGCGATTCCCGTTTTCGATCTCGCGGCGCATGTCCACCACCGTGACCTCGGGCATGGGACGGTCGTTGACCCGGTGGGGCATCTCCAGCAGGGTGTAATCCCCGCGCCGCGCCTTGGCGAAGGACAGGATGCTCGGCGTGGCGGATGCCAGAAGAAGCGTGGCGTGCTCGTTCTCCGTCCGCCAGGCGGCCACCTCCCGCGCGTCGTAGCGCGGATGACGGTCGCTGAGGTAGGTGGACTCATGCTCCTCGTCCACGACGATGATGCCCAGGCTTTCGCACGGGGCGAACACCGCGCTGCGTGCGCCGATGACCACCTTCGCGCGACCCAGGCGGATGCGCCGCCACTCGTCGAAGCGTTCTCCGGCGGACAGGCGCGAATGCAGCACCGCCGCCGTGTCCCCGAAGCGGGCGCGAAACCAGCTGACCATCTGCGGGGTCAGGGCGATCTCCGGCACGAGGATGATGGCGGACCTGCCCATGCCCAGCACATGACGCACCAGCCGGATGAACACCTCCGTCTTGCCCGAACCCGTCACGCCGTGCAGCAGGTACTTCCCGCGCCCCGCGTGCAGGTCGGGCAGCACCTCGTCCAGCGCCTCCTGCTGATACGGGGTCAGCAGCGGATCGGTCACGTCCGCGTCGGCCTCACCGGCGGGACGGCGCAGCACCTCTTCCTCCGTCAGCCGCACCAGACCCGCGTCCTCCAGCATGCGCAGGGATGTCAGCGGCTCATGCACCAGCACGCGCAGCTCCGCCACGGGGTGGATGTCCCCATCGCGCAGCAGGTTCAGCAGCATGCGGCGCTTCTGCGAGCGCCCCTGACGTTCAATGGCCGCATCGACCTCGCAGGGCGGGATGGACAGCTGTGCCACGGGCTGGGTCTTCACGGCGACGCGGCCGCCGCGCATCTCCGCCGGGAGCATCAGCCGCAGCGTTTCCGCCAGAGGGCAATGCGCCTGATCGGCCATCTGCCGCGCGAGGGTCAGCAGAGGCGGCAGCACGGCGGGGTAATCCTCCAGGGGTGCGCGGATGCACCGCAGCTTGTCCGGCGGCACATCGCAGGTCTCGCTGAAGCCCACGATGATGCCTTCCTTGATCATCCGCCCGAAGGGAACCTCCACCCGCTGTCCCACCGACAGTGCCATGCCCTCCGGTATGCCGTAGGAGAAGGTGTGAGCCACATTCTCATGTACGATGTCCACAATGACCTGCGCGAACACACCCTGCTCCTTTCCGCATCGTTGCAAGACAAATAAAGGGTCAGAACCCCCGATGTTCATTATACCATCCTTTGTGCCGTTTGGGCAAGGGATATTTATCAACTTTTTGCGGTTGACACATCCTCCGAAGCCGATTATGCTTTTATGCGGGGAAAAATCTGCGGCATTCAGTCAGCGGGGGGATGCCCTGCGTCTGTATGGGTGAAAGGCCGCTGAGGTACCGCAGCGAAGGGGGACATTTCCGTGCCCCGAGGCCTTTCAGCAGCAAGAAAAACGAAAGCGAGGCGTACCCATGGCTGAGATCGATCGCGCGCAAAGCCGTGACGAAACGCTGCGCCGTCTGATGACGGACTACGAGATACCGATCCGCCGGATGTGCTGCATCTACCTCCGGGATGAGCAACTCGCGGCGGATGCGCAGGAGTAAGCAAGTCAAATAAGCAAATCCCCGGGGCGGCGTGTCAGGCGAAAAGCGGACGCGCCGCCTTTTTCGGCGTGCTTTACATTCGCGCGAAAAAGTGCTATGATGATGGCATCGAATGACAATGGGGGTGGACTATGCCGAATCTGGGAACGATCAAGCGGATTGATGATCTGCGGACGATCTGGCCGCATGAGGCGCACGATTTCACCACATGGCTCGCCAAGGAGGAAAATCTGGCGCTCCTGAGCGAAGAGATCGGCATCGACATCGTGCTGACGGAGGTGGAGTCCTCCGTGGGCAGCTTCAATGTGGACATCTTTGCCGCCGAGGAAGGAACGACACGGAAGATCATCATTGAGAATCAGCTGGAGGACACGAATCACGACCATCTGGGCAAGATCATCACCTATGCGTCCGGGAAGAACGCGGAGATCATCATCTGGATCGTGAAGCATGCCCGTGACGAGCACCGTCAGGCGGTGGAATGGCTCAATCAGCATACGGATGAGGACATTGGCTTCTTTCTGGTGGAGATCGAATTGTGGGCGATCGACAACTCCCTGCCCGCGCCCAAGTTCAATGTGATCGAGCGTCCCAATGACTGGGCGAAGACGATGAAGGCGGCTGAGGGCATGACGGACATCAAGCGCCTGCAGCTGGAATTCTGGAGTGCGTTCAATGAGGAGGCGTTCAAGCGCCCGGAGATCAAGGGTTTCTTCAGGAAGCGTAAGCCACAGCCGCAAAACTGGTATACGCTGAGTACTGGTCGGTCAGATTGCGAATTGTCGCTCGCTGCGAATTCTCAAAGGCAACGCATCGGGGCGGAAATATATGTAAAGGGCAACAAAGAACTGTTTGAGCGCTATCTTACGCATAAAGATGAAATTGAACAGGAGTTTGGTGGTAAGGCAGAGTGGATCGAGGCGAAAAAGGATTGCCGAATTGTCTTTTCCCATGTGGGCGACATCCGCGACAGGGATCAGTGGCCGGCATGCTTTGACTGGTACTGCGAGATGCTGCCCAAGCTCAAAAAAGTGGCCGAAAGGTATGCGATATGACTTTCAGCGGCGTGTCAGGCGAAAAGCGGACGCGCCGCCTTTTTGGTCGTGTTCGCCTTGACAATCCAGCGCATGGGGAGTATGATAAATTGAGCATAAATGTTCTCATGCGGAGGGAAGTCATGATCGTCCTGGGAATCGACCCCGGTTATGCCCTGATGGGCTGGGGCGTGGTGGAGGCCAATGGCAGCCACATGAAGCTGCTGGGCTATGGCTGTATCGAGACCCGCGCCGGTACACCCATGCAGCATCGGCTGCGGACGCTCCAATTAGGCGTGCGCGACCTGACGCTGATGTACCGCCCGGATGAGGTGGCCTTCGAGGAACTGTTCTTCGCGCAGAATGTCACCACCGCGCTGATGGTCGGTGCGGCGCGCGGTGCGGCCATCATCGCCGCGGCGGAATACACCGAGAACCTTTACGAATACACCCCCATGCAGATCAAGCAGGCCATCACCGGCTATGGCAAGGCGGACAAGAAGCAGATCCAGCAGATGGTGAAGCTCCTGCTGCACATGGAGGACATTCCCAAGCCGGATGACGCGGCGGATGCCATCGCCTGCGCCATCACCCACTGTCAGGCGGGACGCATGCGCGAGCAGTTCCGCATGAAATGAGGAGGACGGATCATGTACGCATTCATTGAAGGTCAGGTGGTCGAGAAGACCAACAATACCCTCGTCCTCCTGGCGGGGGGCGTCGGATATTTGCTGAATTGCTCCCTGGCCACCGTGTCCGCCGCACCGCAGACGGGCGAGACCATGCGCTGCCACACCTGGCTGAGCGTCCGCGAGGATGCGATGGAGCTGTTCGGCTTTGCCACCAAGGAGGAGAAGCAGCTCTTCCTGATGCTGCTGAGCGTCACGGGCGTGGGCGCGAAGATGGCGCTGGCGCTGCTGAGCACGCTGTCCGTGCAGGACTTGCGCCTGGCCATCCTCATGGAGGACGAGAAGACCATCGCCCGAGCGCCGGGCGTGGGCAAGAAGATCGCCCAGCGCATTGCCCTGGAGCTGAAGGACAAGCTGGGACAGTTCGACTTCTCCGGCGGGGGCAAGGGCACTGCATCCGCCGCACCTGCCGTGCCCGTGGCGGCGGATAACTTCGCCCAGGCCATGGCGGCACTGACCGGATTGGGCTACACCCCGGGCGAGGCGCGTGAGGCGCTGCAGAAGATCGACAACAAGGAAGCCCCGGCGGACGAGCTGCTGCGACTGGCGCTCCGAAGCATGGCGGGCATGTGATAGAGGAACGTAATCATGGATGATCGCTTTATGAACGCCAATTTCCAGACGGAGGACAGCGCCGTCGAACAGAGCCTGCGTCCGCATACCCTGCGGGATTACATCGGCCAGACCGCCGTGAAGGACAGCCTGAGCATCTACATCCAGGCGGCGCTGTCGCGGCATGACGCGCTGGATCACATGCTGCTCTACGGGCCGCCCGGCCTGGGCAAGACCACCCTGGCGAACATCGTCGCCTCGGAGATGGGGCAGAACATCCGCATCACCTCCGGCCCGGCCATCGAGCGTCCGGGCGACCTGCTGTCCATCATCACCAACCTGAATCAGGGGGATGTGCTGTTTATCGACGAAATTCACCGCCTTTCCCGCACGGCGGAGGAGGTGCTCTATTCCGCCATGGAGGACTTCGCGGTGGACATCGTCACTGGCAAGGGGCCGATGGCGAACTCCATCCACATGTCCGTGCCGAAATTCACCCTGGTGGGCGCAACGACCCGCGCCGGACAGCTCAGCGCCCCCCTGCGCGACCGCTTCGGCATGCTGTTCCGCCTGGAGCTGTATTCCCCGGAGGAGCTGAGCCTGATCGTCCGGCGCAGCGCGACCATTCTGGGGGTGGAGGCCGAACCGGAGGGCATCCTCGAAATCGCCCGACGCAGCCGCGGCACGCCCCGCATCGCCAACCGCATGCTCAAGCGCGTGCGGGATTACGCGCAGGTCATGGGCGGAGGCGTCATCACGCTGGACGTGGCACGGGAGGCCATCGCCATGCAGGGGGTGGACAAGCTGGGGCTGGACAAGACCGACCGCACCGTGCTGACCACCATGATGGACAAGTTCGGCGGCGGCCCGGTGGGGCTGGACACCCTGGCGGCCACCACGGGCGAGGATGCCATCACCATCGAGGATGTGTACGAGCCCTTCCTGATGCAGCTGGGCTTCCTGATGCGCACGCCGCGCGGACGCATCTGCACCCCGGCGGCCTGGGCGCACATGGGACGCACCGCTCCCGGCGCAGCGGAGCAGGGACAGATCAGGATGGAGCTGTGACGAAGGGGCGTTTTCGGAGAAGAAAACGACAAGACTTTGCAAAAACTCCTGAATAATCAAGACTTTTTGGATTCCGATGCTGTTTTCAGAGCTTTTCGCGCACGAAAAAGGCCGCGTCACGGTAGAAGCCCTGCGCGGCCTTTCGGAATGGGGGAGCGGGTGCTTGTCTGCGGCTGATGCGCGGTTCAGCCACCTGAATCGCGAGAAAAATGGGACGATGTCCCCCCACGCGGGCACTGTATGGCGGTTCAGCCACCCGAATCGCGAGAAAAAGGGGACGATGTCCCCCCACGCGGACACAGTATGGAGTACCCCCGACTCAATCGCGAGAAAAAGGGGACGATGTCCCCCGCCATTTGTGCAGGTAGCGCAGCGCATCGGCCATGCGGCGCAGCAGCTCCGGCAGGTTGCGGGACTTCTCCGTGCGCTCGTGCACGACGGTCAATTCCGGGTGATAGACGATGCTGCCCAGCGTCAGGGCGCGGCGGCTCAGGTCGCTGTCCGCATGGGCGTAGAAGTACTTCGGGTCGAAGCCGTTGAGCTGCTGAAGGGCGGCGGTGCGGATGAGCATGAAGCAGTCCGACGCGACCTCCACGCTGGTGGGGGCGGTGATGTCCGCGTCCGCCAGGGTGTATTCCTCGCGCCAGGCCTTGAACGGGCCGGGCAGATGGGGGAAGGCGCTGCCCAGCAGATAGCGGAAGGTGGGCGCACGCTTGGGCAGGGGCTGATCCTTGCCATCGGGGGTGAGGACGCGCGGCGACAGGATGACGCAGTCCGCATTGTGCTCCATGTAGGCCACCATGTCGGAGAGCAGCTGCTCATCGAAGGTGACATCCGGATGGCAGATGAGGTGATACTCGCTGCGGAGGTTGGGCAGGACGATGTTGCAGCCCCCGGCGATGCCCAGATCCTTTTCCTGGGGGTAATAGAGCGCACCGGGACATTGCCATTGCAGGTGCATGCCCAGCGCACCGGATGGCGCGTTGTCCACCACATGCAGCTCCAGGGCGATTTCGCTCTCCTGGAAGCACTGCACCGTGTGCAGCACGCGCATGCCGGATTGGTAAAGCACAATGCATGCACTCAGCACGGGTTCGGTAAAGATCGACATGGAGATCCCTCGCTGTTTCTGTGTTCTCCTCCTATTCTACCGCGAAACGGCGGATTTGTCCACAAAACTCTGGAATTTCCTGCGAAAAAATGATATAATACCATCGATGATCTGTTTCTCACACCAGGAAGGAGCGTTTCCATGGATTTTCCTCTCTATGCTGACAGCGCCAGTCCGCTCTATCGCCAGCTGATGCAGCGTATCCGTGCGGACATCGCGGCGGGGGTGTACCCGGTGCACAGCCGCATCCCGTCGGAGGCGGAGCTGGGCGAAAGGTATCAGGTCAGCCGGGTGACGGTTCGCCGGGCGCTGGCGGAGCTGAGTCAGGAGGGGCTGCTGCGGCGGATGCAGGGCAAGGGCACCTATGTCTGTGCGCCGCGGCTGCACAGCGATTTGCGCGAGGTGACGAGCTTCCATGCGGCCTGCCGGATGATGGGCTGTACGCCGGGGGCAAGGGTGATCTCGGCGCAGGTGATCCATGCGGAGGACGCATTGCGGGAGAAGCTGGCACTGGGTGCGGGGAACGGTTCGGACGCGGAGAACGCCATCGAGATCGTCCGCCTTCGCACTGCGGACGCAGAGCCGATCATGCTCGAGACGAACTGCTTCTCCATGGCGTATGCGTCCCTCCTCCAGGCCGACCTGACCGGTTCGCTCTATCGGCTCCTGCAGGAGCGCGGCATCGAGGCCGCCAGCGGTGTGCATGAGATCAGCCTGTGCCATGCCACGGCGCAGCAGGCGCGTCTGCTGTCGGTGGACACGGGCACGGCGCTTCTCCGCCTGGAGCAGGTGATCTACGATCAGCATGGTTCGCCGCTGCACACCTCCCATCAGGTCATCCGCGGCGACCGTTTCACATTCCGCATCTGATAGGATCCCACCATTGACGAAAGGCAGCGAGCAACATGGCAAAATTTGCAGTCTTTATTGATCTGGAAAACTGCGGCGCGAAGGTCGCCACGCTGGATTCCGTGCTGGAGAAGGTCAAGATCCGCGGCGACATCCTCCTGGGCAAGGTCTATGGGTACACCGACCGCTTCTCCGACCTGAAGGAGGTGCTGCTGAGCAACACCTTCACCGTCGTGCCGAGCCTGCGCTACGGCATCGCCCAGAAGAACAATGCCGACATCCAGCTGGTCATCGACGCGCTGGAGGTCGCCTACACCAATGAGCTGATCGACTCCTTCTGCATCGTGTCCGGCGACAGCGACTATGTCCCCCTGGTGGGCAAGCTGAAGTCCATGGGCAAGTTCGTCCTGGGCATCAGCCGATCGGAAGCCACGTCGAACATCTTCCTCAATGCGTGCAACGAGTTCCAGTTCCTGGAGGGGGTCAGCCGCAAGACCGCCGTGCCCAGCCGCAAGGCCAAGAAGGGCAGCGTCAGCGAGGAAACGGTGGACGAGACCGAGCTGAACAAGCTGATCGTGTCCATCATCGACGAGGCCACGGGCATGGACGAGATGTACGCCTCCGAGCTCAAGGGCGTGCTGACGCGCCTGCGCCCGGACTTCAACGAGAAATCCTATGGCTGCGCGTCGTTCTACAAGCTGCTGGCGAAGCTGTCCGCCCAATACGGCGACCTGCACGTCAAGAACGACAATTTCAATGTCATGGTGTCGCTCAATGGGAATACGGAGGGCGCGGAGACCCATCCGCAGCTGACGCGGGAGAACTGGCGGGAAGCCTTCGCCACGCAGATCAGCGCGTATAAGGATGGCGGCTTTGAGCGCGTGAATCCCTCCATCCTCAAGGCGGACATCCTGACCACCTATCCGGATTTCAACGAGCGGAGCATCGGCTTCAAGCGCTTCTCTGAGGTGATGAAGCAGCTGGAAAAGGACGGGCTTGTCCGCGTGGAGATGGACGAGCAGAAGACGATGCTCATCAAGCTGCTGTGACGGGCGGCGCATGCAGGGAAATCCGCCTGTGGATCGTTTCATTCTGTGACAAACGGAAGGAGGGAGCGGGATGAAGCATCTTCGCCGCCTGATCTGGTACATCGCCACCCGGCTGCTGATCCTGACGCTGGTGCTGGGGCTGCTGGTGACGGGCTTCTATTACGCGATGAACCTGACCAACATCTATGTCGTCCTCAAGGACGGCATGGCGCGCCGTGCGCAGGTCGTCATGATGACGGAGGACTTCTCCGAGCTGAACAAGTATTTCTTTGACAGCTTCCTCAACCGGGACGCCGCCGTGCAGACCGTCGTCAGCGGCACATCGCCCTATCAGGATTACAACATTGTCGGCATCGACCACCGCCTGTCCATGGGCTTCACCTGGATCTGGCCGTGGGACACCACCGTCCGCGTGGACATTGTCGAGCGTATCCCGGCCATCGACGGGCGCATCAAGGGCAGCAAGGCGGAGGAATACATCGCGGCGTATGGCAGCGACGTGCTTTACCCGCCGGACTGGATCAGCGCGAGATACCGCGCCACGCTGGTGAAGGAGAACGGCCAGTGGAAGATCATGAACCTGCAAACCATCGAGCGGCTGACGGAGTAGGGGAATGCGCATGATCTGTCAGCAGCATGACCCCGATGAACACAAACAGACCGCCGATCATCGCCCTGTGCGAAAGGTCGGCGGTCTTTCTGTTGC
>CAZJOA010000038.1:0-19666 GCA_964547515.1 uncultured Faecalibacterium sp. | reverse complement strand
ACCCCGACGCAAACGCATGAGCCAATACGCAGCCTTCCCCGACGGGAGGGCTGCTTTTGTTTGACATGAAATCCATTTTGTGTTATCATGATATACAGCAAAGTCCCCCCTCGACCACGAAAGGACGATTCATATGAAGAAAACATGGCTGATGGCACTTTTCCTTCTCCTGCTGTGCGTGGGTGTTCAGGCCGCGATGGCAGATGGCATCACCCTGCCCGATGGTGTGACCGAGATCGACGATCACGCCTTCGCCGGATGCACCAGTCTGACCGGCACGCTGGTGATCCCGGCAGAGGTGACGCGCATCGGCGAGAACGCCTTCGCCGGATGCACCGGCCTGACCGGTACGCTGGTGATCCCCGAGGGCATGACGGCCATCGGCGCGCATGCCTTCGATGGCTGCACCGGCCTGACCGGCACGGTCACGCTGCCATCCACCCTCACATCGGTGGACGAAACTGCCTTCGCCAACACGAACCTGACCATCCGCACCGCCGAGGAGGCCGCGGGCGATTTCGAATACGTGCTTTACAAAACCACCGCGGTCATCATTGGCTACCACGGCGAAAACTTGCATAACTTGGTCTTTCCGTCTGAATTTCGAGGGAGGCGTATCACCGAAATCAGAATGAACTCCTTTAGCCATTTCAATCTGACCGGTGTCATTACTCTTCCCAAAAACCTGGAAAAGATAGGTGCCTATGCCTTTAGCTGCAACCCGGGGCTGACAGAAGTTCCCGTCTTTCCCAATACCCTGCAGTCCATTGGCGAATGTGCTTTTGAGTGGTGTACAGGCATGACTGGCACTGTGAAGCTCCCTTCTGATCTGAAAAGGATAGAAAGAAATACATTTATGTACTGTACCGAGCTGACGGGACTTGTTCTTCCTGATAGCTTGGAGTTTATCGGCGAAGATGCCTTTTTTGCCTGTTCGAAGATGGGTGGCAAATTGAATCTGTCGGAATCGATCCAGAGCATTGAAGAAGGAGCCTTTCATGGCTGCAGTAGCTTGACAGGCGACTTGATCCTGCCTTCCTCGCTGACCTGCATCGAGGATAGTGTTTTTTCTGGTTGCAGCAGCCTTGATGGAAAGCTCGTTCTGCCCAAAAATGTGAAGACGATCGGTAATGCAGCTTTTAGCCATTGCACGAACCTGAGCGGCACACTGTATCTCCCTGACAGCATCACCAAAATTGGAAGGGGTGCTTTTTCACATTGCAGCAGCCTGACGGGCGACCTCAAGCTTCCTCCAAATCTGAAAACAGTCGAAGCAGCTGCGTTTTGCAACTGTTCATCACTGAATGGACAGCTCGTTCTCCCCGATGGTCTCGAAGCTATCGAGATGACTGCATTCTGCGGTTGTCTATCCCTGACTGGCTCACTGGAATTTCCTGACACGCTCGTAAGCATTGATGTGGAAGCCTTCCGAGATTGTCAGAGCCTGACAGGCGGCCTTCAAATTCCGAGCAGCATAACGCAAGTATCGTATGGTGCCTTTCACGGCTGCACCATGCTGACCGGCCCCCTCGTTTTGCACGATCAGATCACCTCAATCGGCGATTATGCGTTTTACCTTAGCGGCTTCCAGGGTACGCTGACCATCCCGGATTCCGTGACGTACATCGGTCTATGGGCATTTGCCTGGACTGGTTTCAGCGGCAATCTGGTGCTGCCCAGCGGACTGAAACATCTGGGTGACCATGCCTTCGAGGCAAGCTTTCTCTCCGGCACGGTGGTCGTTCCGGCCTCTGTCGAGCACTTTGGTTACAACCCCTTCATTACTTGGCCGGGGATGGAGGTCATCTACGAAGGCGAACCGAAGCCTAACTTCAACTTTAGAAATTATGGCGAAGATACAATGCAGCTTACCGGCTACAATAATTATCCGGTGGAAAACATCGAATTGCCCACGACCTATGAGGGCCTGCCGGTGACTTGTGTGGGACATGGTGCATTCTTTAACTGCGATCAAGTCAGCGGCGCACTGGTCATCCCGGAGGGCTATACTCTCCTGAGCAAACAGGCTTTCGATGGCTGCACCGGGCTGACCGGTGTGCCCGTGCTGCCGGATTCACTGACCAGGATTTACGCTCGTGCTTTCCGCAACTGTCCCGGCTTGACTGGCACGCTGGTACTCAATGAGAAAATCGAACTTAATGGAGATGGCGATAACATCTTCGAGAAAGCAGAGGACATCTTCGGCGGCACGAACCTGACGGTCATCCAGAACGGCGTGGTGCTCTATCAGCCGTCCGTCCCGGCGGAATAATTCGCCGCACAGGCAGGACTTTTCCCTTTTCCGGCGAATACCTATTGGAATCCATTGAATATGAGGTGTGTTTTTCATGGCTGATTGCAATCACGATTGCGCAAATTGCTCCAGCAAGTGCTCCGGCGCGAGTCCTGCGTCGCTGCTTGCACCTGCGAACCCCGAGAGCCGGGTGAAGAAGATCATCGGCGTGGTGAGCGGCAAGGGCGGCGTGGGCAAGTCCCTGGTGACGGGTCTGCTGGCGAGTGCCACCGTGCGCGCGGGCAAGACCGCCGGTGTCCTCGACGCGGACATCACCGGCCCGTCCATCCCCCGCATCTTCGGCGTGGATGAGCCCATCACCGGCTGCGACGCGGGCATGTTCCCGGCGGACTCCAGAACCGGCGTCAAGCTCATGTCCATCAACCTCCTCCTGGAGAACGACACCGATCCCGTCATCTGGCGCGGTGCGCTCATCGCGGGCACGGTCAAGCAGTTCTGGACCGATGTCTGCTGGGGCGATGTGGACTGCCTCTATGTCGATATGCCTCCCGGAACGGGCGATGTGCCGCTGACGGTCTTCCAGTCCCTCCCGGTGGACGGCATCATCATCGTCGCCAGCCCTCAGGAGCTGGTCAGCATGATCGTCGAGAAGGCCGTCAACATGGCGAAGATGATGAACATCCCGGTGCTGGGCATCGTGGAGAACATGTCCTACATGCCGTGCCCGGATTGCGGTCGGAAGCTCTATCCCTTTGGGGAGGGCAAGACCGCGGAGGTCGCCGCCAAGCACGGGCTGCCCCTCCTGGCACAGCTGCCCATCGACCCCGCCATCGCCGCCGCCTGTGATGCCGGCAAGGTCGAGGATGTCGTCGTCTATGAGCTGACGGACGCTGTGTCCGCCGCGCTGAACTGCCCCAAGCTCGACCGGGAATAATGCAAAATGTAAGGCCTCCTTCGCACTGCGAGGGAGGCCTTGCGCTACCCAATGAGGGAACACATCAGCGCGATGTGCTCCCTCTTTGCTATTCAGTTCCCTCATTCTGCTTCGTTTTTGCCGTTTTCCGCAGTATCCTTCGCCTTCTTGCGGATGATGCTCAGCGCCAGCAGGATGCCCGCCGCGCCGACGAAGCCCACCAGGCTGATCTGCATCAGCAGTGCCTTCGCCGCACCGGTGAACAGCCCCACCAGCATGCACACGATGCTCGCCACAATGAGCACCAGGCCGATGCTCGCCCAAATTCGCTGATTCTTCATATGCCCTCCATCAAGTATCAGAGACTCTCAATTCCTCATTCATCATAGACCGCTCTGCTGCCGCCGATATAGGGCAGGCGGCTATAGGCCATGACGAGGTTGGCATGGCCGACGCGGCTGACATCGATGCGCAGGGGGACGGCAACGGGGCGGATGTGCATGCCGACGAGGGTGTCGCCGATGTCGATGGCGGCATCCGCCTGAACCGCCATGGTCAGGGCCGGTGCATCCAGCAGCTTCCATGCCGCCGCAGGGACGCTGCCGCCCGCCTTGGGCTGGGGGATGGCCTTCACCTGCGTCAGACGACGCTCGTTCAGCACGCACTGCTCCAGCACCACGGCGCGGTTCAGGTGCTCACAGCACTGGAACGCCGCGTCCAGACCGCGCTTGCGGCAGGCGTTCAGCATCGCCTCGGCGATGATGCCGCCCAATTCCGGCACGCTGCCCTTGCCGATGCGTGCTCCCGCCACCTCACTGGTGGAACAGCCCAGCACGATCAGTCCGCCGGGCGCGATGTCACCCGCCGCTTGCAGAGCTGCGACGGCGGCATCCAGGGCGGTTTCGATCTCGTTCTTCAATTCGGTATCATTCATCAATTCGGCTGACATGGCTCGTATCTCCTTGTTTCGTTTCGTTGCTTTCGGACTGGATGCGCTGGCGCAGCAGGTCGCGGATGTTCGACGCACCGATGTGCATGAACTGCCCGCAGAGGGAGACGACCATCCGCGCGGTCTCGAGATCCAGACCCTGGAGGGCTTTGTGGATAGCGGGGAGCATCTCCGGTGCATGCTGGATCAGCTCCGTGGTGGTGTTCGCGCCGGTGGACTCCAGAATGCTGAAGATGGTCGACACGAAGCGCCGGCGCTGTTCCGGGCTGACGCGGGACAGCCAGGCATGCACGGTCTGATCCACCACCTGACTGGACACGTCCAGCTCCGTCACGGCGACGAAGCTCGTGCCCAGCACCTGCCAGGTGAAGCCATTGTGCTGCAGCAGCCCCACGCCATCCGACCGGACGACGGTGTATTCCGGGTGATAGGACATGAGCAGCCCCACCACGGATTGCTGGGGGATGAAGGAACGGATGCGGCGGGCGATACGCGCATAGCCGTCGGAGGCCATGGTGGCATCATCCAGACCCGGGCCGTCGAAGGAATACACGGCGCGGATGCGTGTCTGGACGGCAGTGTCCGCATGGGCTGCGGCGTACACCGCCAGATTGCCGCCCTTGCTGTGTCCGCCCAGGAAAATGGGGGCATCCGTCCCGGCGGCGATGGCGTTCAGGTACGCCACGGCCGCGGATTGGGCGGGCACGGGGCTTTCGAACGCCATGTTGAAGTCCTCATGCCAGCCCACGAGGGAGCTGTCCGTCCCCCGGAAGGCCACGAATTCCGTCCCGTCCGGCAGACCGAATGTCACCGCGGCGAACTGCATATCCCGGTCGGGATCGGTCACGGCCACGGCATGGTGGACGCGCACCCCCGCGAAGCGTTCGGTGGCGGCGGCGCGGATCAGCAGGGTACTGCTTTCCTCCAGAAAGCTCGGATGACGACGACCCGTCACCGGCAGCGCCGGGACATTCAGGTCGCGCAGACGCATGGTCTCCTCCGGGTAGCTCTGGTAGCTCAGCACCGCGAAGATCAGGCTGTCCACATCGTTCAGCGGGCTGTAGGTCAGCGGGAGATCCCCCCGCCAGGTCAGGTAGTCAAACATGTTGGACATACGCACCACCCCCCCTTTTTTTGGGGAATTAGGAATGATGAATGATGAATTAGGAATTGAGAGTGTTACACTGGAGCACTGGTAAATTGGGAATGATGAATGATGAACGGCGCATTCGGCAACACATGCCAAATTCATAATTCCTAATTCCTAATTACCTAAAACAGCTTGCCTAAAATTCCTAATTTAATTGCTGGCCATAGCCTGCGTAAGCTGTGCCATCGCCCACGCGACCTCCGCCTGGGAGGGATTAGCCTGACTGATGACATATTGCAGGTTGGTCACGGCGCTTTGCAGGTTGGAATAAGCCGTGCTGTACACATCCATGGTGGCCAGCTGATTCTGCGCCTGGGTCAGGAGGAGGAGCGCATCGGGGATGAGGGTGTTCTCCACCGTGGTGTTCTCCTGATAGGAGGTGTGCCAGGTGCAGGTGTGGCTGGCGCTGACGCAGCTTTCGCCGAGGTATTCGATCAGCACATCCTCATATTGCGTGCCCAGGAACTGGTACAGCGGATGCCCATAGGGGATGCTGATGACACCCTTCTCCGCCACATTGGCGCAGTAGGCCGAGGCTGCCATGCCGCTGTCCTGACAAATGCGCTGGGTGGTGTGCATCTGGCAATAGGTGGTGGGGACGGTGCCCTCCGCCCAGTAATCCGTCACCACGCCGTAGCCCATGGCATCGTTGCGGCAGGCGGCGGTCGCCAGCTGACCGGACACACCGCAGGTCGTGGCCTTCACCAGGTCGTATTCCGACGGATCGCCGTCCAGGATGTTCTTGTTGCTCAGACCGGCATGGATCTTCTTCATGTACGCCTGCCACAGGGGCGCGGCAGCACTCGATCCGGTGGTCTTGGACGTCAGCGCCTTGTAGTTGTCATGCCCGATCCACAGCGACGAGGCGTAATACCCCGTCATTCCGGCGAAGAACACGCCCTTCTGGTCAGAATTCGTGCCGGTCTTGCCCGCGACGGTCTGCCCGGAGATCTTCGCATTCGTGCCCGTGCCGGATTTCACCGCGTCCTTGAGCATATCCACGACGAGATACGCGGTGGACTGGGAGAAGACGATGCGGCGCTCCTGATTGGCATGGCCGTCCCAGACGACATTGCCTTCGCTGTCGGAGATGCCCAGGACGCTGATGGGTGCCTGATACACGCCGCCATTGGCGAGCGTGCCGAAGGCAGCGGTCATCTGCAAGGGGGTGATGCCGCTGGAGCCCAGGCTCAGGCCGAAGGGAGTCGCGTCGATGTGGGCATCATCAATGCCGAGGCGGTGAAGGAAGTCCACCGAGCGCTCCACGCCCACCATGGTCATGAGGGTCTGGGCGGCGGCGGTGTTGTGGGAGTTGACGAGCGCCTTGCGGAGGGTCTCCTGTCCGGCGTAGTTCTTCCCGCCGTAATTCGTCGGCCAGGAATCCTGCCCCCTGGCATTCTTCCACCCCGCGATGGGCAGGGGCATATTGCTCACCACGGACGCGGGGGACGCACCCAGCTCAATGGCCGGGGCATAGACGGAAATGGGCTTGATGGACGATCCGACGGGCATCTTCATGTCCACGGCGCGGTTGAGGGTCTTCTTGACGGTGGGCTCATCCCGGCTGCCGATGATGGCCTTGATCTCGCCCGTGCGGTAGTCGATCACCACCGCCGCCGCCTGGGGCTCGATGGTCTCGGTGTATGTGCCGTCCCCGTTGGAGGAACGCATCACCTTGTCCGACGGGTCGCGCAGGGAGGGGTACTTCGTCCAGCCGGAGATGGTGTCCTGCACGGTCTGCTGGATGGTGGGGTCGATGGCGAGCTGGACGCGGTATCCGCCCGTGCGGAGCTTGTTCTCCATGGCGCTGCGGTTGGCGGAGGTGTTCTCCAGGTTCTCCAGCTTCAGGAAGATGTCGATCACCTCGTCCACCGCGTATTCCACATAATGCGCATAGGCGTACATCCCGCCGCCCGTGTTCGGGTCGCTTTGCAGCACGTTCGCCGTCGCCGGATCGAGCGCCTCCTGATACTGCTCATAGGTGATGAACTGGTTCTCATACATGCACCGCAGGACGTAATTGGTGCGGTTGTTGGTGATGGCGGGGTAATCCACGCCCTCCCTCTGTCGGGTGTAGAAATTGCGCCGGGGATTGTAATAATAGGGCGAATTGCAGGTGCCGGCCAGCATGGCGCACTCGCGCAGGGTCAATTCGCTCAGCTGTTTGCCGAAATACCCCTCCGAAGCCGTCTGTACGCCGTAATAGCTCTCGCCCAGCCAGATCGTGTTCAGGTAGCATTCCAGTATTTCGTCCTTGGTATAGGTCGTCTCCAGCTGCAAGGCCAGATACGCCTCCTGGATCTTCCGCTTATAGCTCTGCTCCGAGGAGAGGAGGGTGTTCTTGATGAGCTGCTGGGTGATGGTCGATCCGCCCTGGGTGGACGACGAGGTCAGGTTGGACACGAATGCACCCACGATGCGTTTCAGGTCGATGCCGTCATGGGTGTAGAAGCGTGCATCCTCCACCGCGACGAAGGCCTGCTGCAAATAGATGGGCATGGCCTCGATGGACACCATGACGCGGTTCTCGATGCCCTTGTATTCGGTGATGAGGTTTCCGTTGGCATCGTAGATGAAGGAGGTCTGCGCCTGATCGTCCAGCGCGGCGAGGTCAAGGGTCGGGGCGGTCTCCACATACCCCTTGGCGATGCCCGCCACAGCGCCCACCAGCGCCAGTCCGCCCACGAGCACCAGCACCGCCAGGATGCGCACCGCATTGACCATGACGCTCAGGATGAAATTGGGCTGACGCACCCGGGGCTTGAAGATGGAATGGGGCTCGAGCTTCTCTTCCTCGATGGGGAGGAAGGCGTCCTCCGTATCCTGCCAGTCCGCACCGGTGCTGCCGGTCGCCGGTGCCCAGAATCCCTCCTCCTCCGTGCGGTAGGCCAGGGGGTTGCGTTTCTTCTTCATGGATGCCTCCTTATGGCGCGGGGGTCGATGGATCGATCGTGCATAGGGCTGGATCGATCCACATAATTATAGCACGGAATGCCGGTGCAGACAACCATTTCGCACACGCTGCATTTTTGCCTTCAGAAAATATAACGAAGGAGGCGGGCAAATGACTGCATCCCACGGCAAGCGGGATCGTCGGCGGACGCTCATCGCCCTGGCGGGAGGCATGGTGTTCATCGCGGGGTGCATCCTCCTCGCGGAGCACAACCTGACCCGGGTGGTGCTCTCCCTGGCGCAGGCGCAGGCACGGGCAATGGCCGTGCAGGTGCTCAATGAGTCCGCCGCGGAGCTGCTCTCCTCAGGCGAGGTGGCATACGACAGCCTGATGCATGTCACCACGGATGCGGACGGTCAGGTGCGGCTGATCCAGGCCAACACGCCGGAGATGAACCGTCTTGCGGCGCGGGTGAGCCTGACGGCACAGGGACGTCTGGAGACGATGCGGGATCAGACGGTGCGCGTCCCGCTGGGAAGCGCCCTGGGGCTGAACCTCCTGGCGGGTTCAGGGCCGCGCATTGAGGTGCGCGTCCTCCCCGTGGGCAGCGTCCACGCCGACTTCCACACCGATTTCTCCACCGCCGGCATCAACCAGACACGCCATCGCGTTTCCCTCACCCTCACCGCGCGCGTCCAGCTGGTCATCCCCACCGGCGCACAGACCGTCGAGGCCTCCACACAGGTCGCAATGGCCGAATCCATCATCGTCGGCGAAGTCCCCGACACCTTCACCGATGTCGGCAACGACATGGACCTGCTGGATCTGATTCCATAACGTCCAGAAGGATTTGAAGTTGGGAGTTGGCGGAATGATGAATTAGGAATGATGAATTATGAATTTATCATGTGGAGCGCCGTGCTGATGCCGCTGATGCTGGTTCTTCAGTGCCGGACTGTCCCCGCAGGCATCCGCAAAACACTTTCAATTCATAATTCATAATTCATAATTCCTAATTTTATTAGCCCCTTGGGGTGCATTGCAGAGTCCGCCGAAATGTGCTATAATGAGCATAACACGACCGATCCCCCCATCACACACGGAAGGAAGGTACACCTATGATCCATGCCAATCCGCTGCTGACAAATCAACCGGGACAGAAGAAGTTCATCACCATGGGAGAGATCATGCTTCGGCTGACACCTCCGAATTACGACAAGATCCGCATGGCCACGTCCTTCGGGCTGAGCTACGGCGGGTCGGAAGCGAACATCGCCCTCGCACTGGCGAATCTGGGGGTGGACAGCACCTTCTTCTCCGTCGTGCCCAACAATTCGCTGGGCAAGTCCGCCGTGAGAAGCCTCCGCTCCAATGACGTGCACTGCACGCCGATGATCCTGTCCACGCCGGAGGAGACCCCCACCCATCGTCTGGGGACGTACTATCTGGAGACGGGGTACGGCATCCGCGCCAGCAAGGTCATCTATGACCGGAAGCATTCCGCGCTAACGGAATACGACTTCTCCAAGGTCGACCTGGACGCGCTGCTGGACGGATACGACTGGCTGCACCTGTCGGGCATCACGCCCGCGCTCGCGCCCAACTGCCGTCAGCTGGTGCTGGACATGCTCAAGGTCGCCAATCAGAAGGGGATGACGGTGTCCTTCGACGGCAATTTCCGTTCCACCCTGTGGACCTGGGAGGAAGCACGCGATTTCTGCACCGAATGCCTGCCCTATGTCAACATCCTGTTGGGGATCGAGCCGTATCACCTGTGGAAGGACGAGAACGATCACAGCAAGGGTGACTGGAAGGACGGCGTGCCGCTCCAGCCGACGTATGAGCAGCAGGACGAGATCTTCCAGAAATTCGTCGCACGCTATCCCAACCTGACCTGCATCGCGCGGCATGTCCGCTATGCCCATTCCGGCTCGGAGAACAGCCTCAAGGCCTTCATGTGGTACGAGGGGCACACCTTCGAATCCCGCCTCTTCACCTTCACCATCCTGGATCGCGTCGGCGGCGGTGATGCCTTCGCTTCCGGCCTGATCTACGCCATGATCCACGGCTACAAGCCCATGGACATGCTGAATTTCGCCGTTGCGTCCTCGGTCATCAAGCACACCATCCACGGCGACGCCAACATCATCGACGATGTGCGGACGATCAAGAACCTGGCGAACATGAACTACGACATCAAGCGCTGAGGGGCTGCCCCCGAGGACGTTGTCGGACGGCAGTCCGACCAGGACGAGGGGGCTTCGGGGGTCATTGACCCCTTTTTCTCGCGATCGAGAGGGCTGTCCCGCCATACATCACCCGCGTGGGGGGTCTTCGCCCCTTTTTCTCGCGGGGGTCATTGACCCCTTTTTCTCGCGGGGACTTCGTCCCATTTTCTCGCAATTTGGTTGATTTCACATCCATACAGCACCCGCGAGGGGCAGCACAAGCCCCCAAGTCCAACATCATCCCCCAAAATACAAAATCGTGGAGCGGCAGGAAATGCCACCCCACGATTTTTTTTGCTCATGCAAGCTCGTCCCCCCAAGGCCTCACTTTTTCTCTCCTTCAGGGAAGATGATCTTGTTCACCACGAAGAAGATCACCATGGACACGCCGCCATTGAGCACGGTCGTGCCGATGTTGTAGACCCAGTCCGGCACGAATTTGCCGGCCACCGCCACCCAGATGCAGTTCACCGAGTTGACGATCACCGTCACCACGCAGAAGGCCACGACATACCAGAGGATCTGATACCACACATTGCCCTTGCTGCGGAAGACGAAATTGCGCTGGATGGGGAAGTTCACCGCTTCGCCGATGACCATGGCGATCATGTACGCCACAAAATAGCGCAGTCCGCCGTGCGCCGCGTCATAGCCGAGGATGTTCCACTTGAAGGTCTCGCCCAGCAGGGTCATGTCGATGCCCGGCCAGCCGAAATCCGTCACGGGAAGTCCCGTCAGCAGCTTCGGCAGGAATTGCAGGATCAGGTACTTGAACACCGTCACCAGGTTGCAGACGATCACGAACAGTCCGCCCTCGCGGATCCATTTCGATGCTGCCGGATGCCTCTTGGCAAAGGCGTTCCAGCCGTTGAGCAATGCATTCATAACATGCCTCCGTACCCCTCATCGGGGAAAAAATCATGCAACCAAGAGCACCGCCGAGTTTTCCCGGCGGTGCAGGAGGAGAAAGGGGCAGACCGGCCCGCGCATCCCTGCAAGAAAGGTCGCCGATCCCCCCTTTTTTGCGTTATGCGGCCTGCTTGCGCTTGCGGCAGGCGGACACAATGGCCGCCACGCCCCAAATCAGCAGCGCTGCGCCGACCACGCCGTCCAGGGCATAGAGCGCCAGATGCCACAGCGGGACTTTATAGCCCACGACCTCCGCGTTCATGGCGTTGGAGTTGGCAAAGGCGTACAGGATGTTCTTCGCCGCGCGGCGCAGGATGATGGCGTCACCCGTTTCGGAGGGATCGCAGTCCTCCCACATGCTGGAGGACAGCGTCGCCAGATCCAGGTCGCCGCCCGCGTAGAACATCATGCGGGGGTTCATATACTGGGGAATGGTGTTGAAGTCGCAGATGACCGTTCCGCGGAAGCCCCATTCATCGCGGAGGATGTCGGTCAGGAGGCGATAATCGCCGCCCGTCCAGCGCGTGCCGATGCGGTTGAAGGAGGACATCAGGCCACGGCTCTCGCCTTCCTTCACCGCGATCTCGAAGGACTTCAGGTAGATCTCACGCAGGCTCTGTTCCGTCACCCAGGAGCAATCGCCGTTGATGGAGCGATGCGTCTCCTGTTCGTTGGCGGCGAAATGCTTCACCATGCAGACGACGCCCTTCTCCTGACAGCCGCGGATCTCCGCTGCGGCCATTTTGCCTGCCAGGAGCGGGTCTTCCGAGAAGTACTCCGAGCACCGTCCGCCGAAGGGACTGCGGTGGATGTTCACACCCGGGGCATAGATGGAGGAATAGGGCATGCCCGTGCCTGTGTCACCCATGATGCCCTCTTCACCCATTTTCCGGCCGAGCTCTTCCATCAGGGCGATGTTCCAGGTCGCGGCCATCACCGGTTCGCTGACGTATTGGCATGTGCCCGTGACCTGCAGGCGGTTGAGGAAGGAGGTGAAGCCCGCAGGGCCATCGCCATGGAGGGTCGCGGGCAGGCCGATGCTTTCCACCGCCACGGTACGGTAAGCGCCGTAGTTGATGAGGTCAAGCATCTCGTCCTCCCACATGGCATCCAGCAGTTCCTCCCAGCGCTCATCGTCATAATCCACGATGGCGCGGAAGCTGCCCTGCGCTTCCTCCGGCAGCAGGCTGCGGATGGTCAGCTCGGTCTCCTCGCCGAACCAGGGGTACTCCTCCTCGGAATAGTCGTGGGGATTGTTGGTCTCCAGGTTCTCCAGCTCCTCATAGAGGCGGGATGTCCCGGCGCGCTCCGCCGCAGTGGGCGCAGTCGGCCAGGTGCCCTCCCAATCCGCACGGGACAGCACGGTGGACAGCTGCCAGTCGCTGTCCAGGGTGTCCTCCACGCCGGTGTAGCGATTCTCCACGGCATTGCCCGTCACCGGGTCAGCGTCGTAGCAGATGTCCGCCGTCAGGTGGCAGACGACCGTGTCCACCGCGTCATGGGCATTGCGGCTGACATAGAGGGTGTAGTCCCCGGCCTCCAGCTCATAGCCGGTGAAGCCATTGGCATTGGCATCGCGGTAATCATAGCTGGCGGCGTTGTAGGGGTCAAATTCCAGGGTGAGGGTCTGGGACTTGCCGGGCTGGAGCAGGTCGGTCTTGGCATAGGCCACAAGCACCTTGTGCGGCTTCTCGATGCCGCCGGCGGTATAGGGGGCGCTGGCGTAGAGCTGCACCACGTCCTTGCCCGCGACGCTGCCGGTGTTCTTCACCGTCACATCGATGCGGATGATGCCCTCCTGCGTGAGCTCCGTCTGCTGCGGCTGATGCACCTGCCAGTCGAAGGTGGTGTAGCTCAGGCCGTAGCCGAAGGGATAGACCACATTCTGCTGATACCATGCCTCGCCGTCGGTGTAGCCCCGCGTCTCATAGTAGCGGTATCCGACGTACACGCCTTCCTCGTAGTCCACGAAGTAGTACAGTCCGCCGTCGTACTTGTCGCTGTCGTCCGGGGTGGCACCCGTGCCGAAGTTGATGAAGGTCGGGTCCTTGCTGAAGTCCGCCGCCCAGGTGTCCACCAGTCGGCCGGAAGGGTTCACCTCACCCGTGAGGATGTCGCCCAGCGCCATGATGCCCGTGCTGCCGGTGAAGCCCACCCACAGGGCGGCATCGATCTTGTCGGCAAAGGCGGCGTAGGCGGGATCGGTCAGGAAGGTGGCCTCAAAGCTGGAGGGGATGTTGAACAGGACGATGACATGCTCAAAGCCCGCGTCGCAGACGGCGGCAAGCAGGTCGCGCTCGTTCTGATCCAGCTCCAGATAGTGGCTGTCAGGGCTGACGGCGCCATCGGTGCTGCCCTGATAGCGGGGCAGGTCGAAGCCTTCGCCGCCGATGCGCGTGATGACCACAATGGCTGCGTCATTGTACTCGCTGTAGCTCTTCTTCACCTTGTCGGTGTACCTGGCCTGGGGCGTTTCCGCCACGGCGATGCGCTGATTGCTGCCGCTGTCCAGATCGGAGGAATTGGCCGCACGCACCGCACCGGATGCACCATTATCCTGATAGAAGGCTCTGAGGGTATCATTCGTGCGGAAGCCCGCGGCCTCCAGGGTGTCGTAGAGGTTCTTGCTGCCCGAGGTATCGAATCCGCCCGAACCGGAACCGCCATAGGACAGATTGACGCTGTTCTTGCCGAAGACGGAGATCCTCGCGCCCTTTTTGAGCGGGAGGGCCTGGGCATCGTTCTTCAGCAGGACGAAGCCCTCCCGGGCGATCTCCACATTGAATTCCTGGGCATTGCGCAGTGCCTCCTCCTTGCTCTCCGCCTCGCTCGCGGGATACATGGAGGCCGTGTCCTCCTCATAGATCGGCCGCTGACCGCCCAGCGCCGTATCCAGGAAGCCATTGAACGTGTTCAGCGCCAGATAGTTCGCGGCGATCATCACCACCAGCAGCAGCGCCGTCACCACCGCCCAGATTCTCACCCGGCGGAAGGGACTCTTCTTCTTTGCGGTCTTCATTTTGTCTTTCACCTCGTGTTGAACAGAAAGGGCGGAGGGCTCGGCCTTTCGCCAGCCGTCCGCCGCATTCCGGTCACTTCTTGTAATTGTCCAGCGCAGGCACGCCATGGGTCTCATCCCAGATGACCACGGCGCTCGTCTCGATCTTCACTGCGTCCACCAGCGGCGCATGCGCCACCATGGTCGTGCCGGGATAGGCATCGCTGTTCTCGGTGATGACCTTGATGAGGTTCGCGCCCTGCTGCAAGGCCAGCTTCTCACCGACAAGATAGTACTGGTATTCCGCGCAGTCCGCCACATAGGCGGTGGGCTCATAGGCGGGAACACCCACAATGGCGATCTCGCCATACGGCAGGGGCATGCCGTTGAGGTAGATGCCATAGGTCGCGGGGGTCAGGGTCAGATCCTCCATTTCGGCGGAGAGGCTGATATAGATGGTCGCGTCCTCCACCGCCTCGTCACAGGCCAGATAGAACTCCAGGGACAGGCCATTCTGATACAGATAGCCCACCGCGCGGTCATTAGAGGCATTGCGTCCCTCGCTGAGGACGATCATGCCGATCTCGTTCGCCGTGCCGGAAATGGCAGGGCCGGTCTTGCCGGAGAGATTGGTGTCCTCCGCCTCGAACACATAGGTCTGCACGCCACTGACGCTCTTGCTCCAGCTGGCCTTGATGGTCGTGTCCTCGGTGAGCGCCTGGGCAAAGTCAAACGCAGCGCCCTGGGCATCCACCCAATGGTCGAAGGTGTAGCCCTGCCGCACGGGGGGATTCTGCGGACAGGCCACCGCCGTGCCCTTTTCCACCGGGTAGGCATAACGGTTCAGCGCCACACCGTAATAGTCGTAGTCAAATGTCACCTGCACCAGATCGACGCCATCCTTCGTCCAGAGGGCATAGAGCGTCGCATCGGCGGTGATCTCCGTGTCAAAATCGAACGCGGCGGTGAAATCCGCGTCCACATACCAGCCCACGAAGGTATAGCCCTCACGCACGGGCTGGAGGTTCTCGGCCTTCTGCCCCTTGACCACCTCGGCGGACTCCGCAGCGGGTGCACCGTCATAATTCTGGTCATAGGTGACAAGGAAGCTGGCGTTCGCCACCTTCACGGTGAAACGGGCGGACTTTTTGCCGCACTTGATCGTGACGGTCTTCGTCCCGCTGGCGGACATGCCGGGGGTCTTGACGTTCAGGCCGTCATCCGTCATGGGGATCTCCTGGGTCGTGCCGTCTTCATAGGTCACGAGCACCGTGCCGCCCTCAAGGGTGAATTCCTCGCCGGAGACATACGCGGTCTTGGCCGGCATCTGCGCGACCTCGATCTTGTCGACCTTCTTGCTCCCATCCAACTCGGACGCCAGCGCGCCAGTCGTGCAGACCAACGCCAGTATGACCATCAGCATCAGCGCAAAAAGCCTTGTTTTCATCTTCATGTTCATCCTCCGATCATCTTGTACGCAACCATGCGGTCTGCATAGAGCAATTCGGCATAGGGGGGAAGATTCCTGCATGCCCCAGGCCCTGGCAGCATACCAGAGCCTGGGGCGGGGGTTCATTTCTGATTGCTTATGGGATCGGGTTTACTCCACCACGATGGTGAACGCCTGGGTGACGGTCAGTTCACCGCTGGGGATGAGCCAGATGCCGGCCAGCGCGCGGCAGTAGGGCACATTTTCAGTCACCGTGATGGTGAAAGTGCCTGCCTCGGTGGGCGTACCGACCAGCTTGATGCCCTTGACGATCTCAAAGACCTTGTTCGTGCGCAGACCATACGCAGTGCCATAGATGACCTCAGCCGTCATACCAGCGGGCAGATCACCCTCCAGGGTGTAGGACAGCTCATGCTTCTCCTCCACCTCGGCATAGGGGATGGTCGTGCCGTCCGCATGGGTCTTCTCCTCGTCGCGGAGGTACTTGGAGCCATTCTTGGTGTACCAGTTGGTGATCTGACCCTGGGTGATATTGGCCTGATAGGCGAAGGGCATGGAGTCGATCACCACTTCACCGGCCTGATCCTTCGTCAGATGGATGACGGGTGCGGCTTCCGCAGAACCCTGGATCAATTCACCGTTGACCTGGAACGGGCTGACGAGATGGATGGTCAGCTTCACGTTCTGCACGTTGATGTAGCCATCGCAGGACATGTTGACCAGCACTTCGTATGTGCCCTGAGCCGGGAACTCACCATAGATGTTGTTGTCCGCATTGCGGCCGGTCTGATACTGCGGGTCACCCTCCTTGTAGGTACCGACAACGGGCAGCGCAGCGGTGGCCACAAAGCCGTCAATGGTCAGGCCTTCAGGCAGCTGCTGACCCTCTGCCAGCGTCACGGAGAAGTCGGACGTCTCATCGCAGTGGATCTGCGTGCTGTTGGTCGTGCCATAGTAGAGGGTTGCGGTCAGCTCATAATCGGTGGCATAGTTCTTATACTGGTTGGAATTCACGCGGGTCTGGATGATGCGCTGTGCGGACTTGCGCACGGCGTAGTAGTGGGTGGGGGAAAGCAGGGTATCCGTGCCGTCCTCATTGGGGACACGCACCATGCCCAGGCCGTCGCGCTCGGCGGCATCCCATTCACCGGCGGTGATGTAGGTCTTGGTGAAGCCCGCATTGCCGGACAGGACGGTGTCGTCGCCCGCGCGAGCCATCAGATCCAGGGACACATAGTCACGCGCCCAGGCATCGGTCATCGTGCCGCCGTGGAAATCCCACTCGTCGCGCAGCAGATCCTCATGCACGGCCCAGTTGTTGGAATTGACCACATAGCCAACACGGTTGAAGGAGGTCATCAGGCCCATGGAGCCCGCCTTGACCATCGCCTCGAAGGAGCGCATGTAGATCTCGCGGAAGACCTGCTCGGTGGCGAAGGTGCACACGCCGCCGAAGTCAGCACGGTTGTGCTCCTGCACGTTGGCGAAGAAATGCTTGGAGTAGTTGATGATGCCCTTGGAGATGGAGCATTCGGTCACGATGTAAGCGCAGGTGGCGCTGAGGATGGGGTCTTCGGAATAGTACTCGAAGGTACGGCCATTGAAGGGGCTACGGTGGATGTTGCAGGCGATGCCGTTCCAGGCCTTGATGCCCTTGAGCAGGCCGTGGTTGGCGTAGATCATGCCCTGCTCACGCACCAGCGCCTTGTTCCAGGTCGCGGCGGTGATGGGGGCGGACTGCCAGCAGGTGCCGCTGGAGAACTGAACGGGGCCCTCGGACGCGCCGCCGCCGCCGGTGACAAAGCCCACCAGCTGTTCCCAGGTCAGGGAGTTCATGTAGGCATCCCACAGCAGGGAGTTCTCATCCGTGGCAGCGGTGGCAACGCCATCCACCACGGTGGGCTCAGTGTAGACCTTGCCGGCCAGATCGGCCTCGGTCACATCGGTGACTGCACCCTGCGTCCAGGTGGCAGGCACCTCGCTGACGTACCAGGGCTGGCCTTCCTCGTCCATGTAGGGGTAGTAGGTCTCCTGGGCATCCAGGATCTCGGCCTCATAATCGCTCATGACGCGCTCTGCCGCCGTCTGGGCCACGGGCTGCTCCAGACCGGTCGCACGGGAGATCATGTTGTCCAGCAGGGACTCGCGGGTGGTGTCGAAATCATCCACATACACGGGCTCGATGGTCTTGCCGGAGATGTAGTCGGTCTCGCACAGGATGGTCTCACCCAGGGTGTAGGTCTCTTCCAGCACCACGTCATGGGAGTTGCGGCGGGCGGAAATGATGTACTCGCCAGCCTCCAGCTCATAGCCGTAGAAGTCGTTGCCATTGGCATCGTCCCAGTCAAAGGAAGCCATATCCTGGGCAACAAACTGGATGGTCACGATCTCGCTCTCGCCGGGCTGGAGCAGCTGGGTCTTTTCATAGCCCGCCAGCACGACATGGGACTTCTCGATGCCGCCCACGGTATAGGGCGCGGTGTAGTAGAGCTGCACGACGTCCTTGCCCGCCACATCGCCGGTGTTGGTGACCTTCACCTGCACGGTGATGGTCTGATTCGCCGCCGCGATGCTCTTGTCGGAGGAAATGCCCGCCAGCTCCCAGGCAAAGTCGGTGTAGCTCAGGCCGAAGCCGAAGGGATACAGCACCGCCTGGTCGTACCACGCATCGCCGCTGCCCGCCTCAGCCGCGTTCATGTCCGCCGCCTTGGTCTCGTAGTAGCGATAGCCGTAGTAGATGCCCTCACGGAATTCCACGGAGGAGTACACGGAGACCTCGCCGTCCGGATAGACGAACCAGGAGTTCATGCGCTCGCCGTTCTCATCCACATTCTGGGACATATCGGAGAAGTTGGTGAAGGTGGGATCGGCCTTGAAGTCGGAATACCAGATGTCCGCCGTATGGCCGGAGGGGTTGACCTTGCCGGTCAGGATGCGCGCCGCCGCCAGCGTGCCGCGGTCGCCCAGGCCGCCGACCCACAGGATGGCATCCACACCGTATTCGGTGTCCGTGCCGGCCTGCAGCTCGGGGATCTCCATAATCATGGAGGAGTTCAGCATGACGACGACCTTCTTGAAGTTCGCCTTCGCCAGCTTGATGAGCGCCAGCTCGTTGTCGTCCAGCTGGAGGTAATGATCGTTGGGGTCGAAATGACCGGGAACATTGTTGGTCTTCAGGTCGATGTTCTCACGGCCAAAGCGGGAGATGGTCACCAGCGCCACGTCGTTATACGCCTTGAAGGTGCTGGTGACGGACTTGCTGTAGTATTCCACGCCCGGCTCAAGCATTTCGCCATCATTGGGCTGACCATGCTTGCCGCCATTGACGGCGTAGAGGTTCTCATACAGCTCGATGGTCTTGGGGTTGATGTGGAAGCCTTCCTCCTGGAACGCATCCACCCAATCCATCGCATAGGTCGTGGCACGGGACGAGCCGGAGCCGCCGCCGCCGCGCACATAGTCGATGGTCGCCAGACCCAGGAAGGTCACGTCACGCTCATCGGCCTTGAGGGGCAGCGCACCGTTCTCGTTCTTCAGCAGCACCTGGCCTTCTTCCACCATCTGCTGATGAACGCGGTTGCCCGCTTCCAGTTCTTCTTCCAGCGTGGAATAATCAGCGTAGAACTTGCCATTCGCCGCCAGATCGCCGCTGGTCACACCGCTTGCCGTCACAAGCGATTCGTCCAGGAGCTCCACATTGCCCTCTGCCATCGCCGGCACACAGCACAGTGCCATGCACAGCGTCAGCATCCAGGCCACAACACGGTTCAGCTTGGTTGACATCTTGTCTTCCTCCTTGAAAAAGTAATATGTTCACCGCCTTGCCCGGCGGCAATCACCATGGGAAACACTCAGTAGCGACCCTCCATCAGCTCAAACCCATAGAAGTCCATCCTGCCCTTGCCGCGGAAGCGGAAGAAGA
>CAZJOA010000037.1:0-19812 GCA_964547515.1 uncultured Faecalibacterium sp. | reverse complement strand
CAGCGTCAGCGCGGCTACCGTGACGTTCACCTACCGGGACGTGTACGTCGCCCCGACGACGGCTGAACTGAACATCCTCTATCAGACGGCGGACGGCACGGTCGTCGCCAATGATGTGATGTACCTCGCGCCCAATACCTACCTCATCCAGCCCGATCTGACCAAGCTGACCGGCTATGTCCCCGTGCGCGAGCAGACCTACGAGGTCACGGTGAACGAGGCCGGGCAGATCAGCCAGGAGATGGTGGTCTTCGAGGTTCGTCGGGCTGCGGCGACCATCACCGTGCACTATCTGGACAATCTGAACCGCGATGTTGCGCCGGTGCAGGTCTTCACCTATGAGGACGGCAGCTATACCATCCAGGCCACGCCTGAGGGCATCGCCGCCGAATACGAGCTTGCACCCGGTTCTCCCGCGCAGGTGACGGTGGACGTGCAGGACGGCATCGCCAGTCAGGCGGATGTCTACTTCTACTATCAGCAGAAACAGACCGCGATCGTCACGGCGGACATCACCGTGCATTACTACGCCCTGGACGGCAATGAGATCGCCACGCCCCAGACGCTGACGCTGCATCCCGGCACAACGCCCATCTACGCGGATGACAGCGTCCTCCCGGCGGGCGCGGAATGGGTCGAGCCCAGCGTGATCGAGGTCACGGTGGACGAATATGGCCGCTGCGACAGCGAGGAGATCGCCTTCTACTGCCGCATGCCCAGGGACGAAAAGCAGGCCGAGCTGGTCATCTACTATCAGGATACCAGCGGCAATGCGGTCGCCACGTCCCAGACGCGCCTCCTGGACGAGGGTCAGCACATCATCGAGGCTGCCCCGCTGGATCTCCAGGCCGGCTATGTCCTCTTTGACGGCATGTCCCCCACGGAAACGGTGCGGGTTGCGGATGGCGTGGCCACTCCGGCGAAGGTCGTGTTCTACTACACCCTTGCGCAGAGCCCCCCGACGGAATTCACCCTCCCCGTGCACTACTATGACACCGAGGGTCGGCGCATCGCGACCTCCCAGACGGTGACGCTCGCCCCCGGTATCCGGGTCATCGCGGCGAATCCCACCGACCTGCCCGACGGGTACACCATCGCCATGGATGCGCTGCTGACCGTCACCGTCAACCAGGACGGCACGACCGATCCGGCGGAGATCGCCTTCTACTACCGTGCGCCGGAAAAGCGCGCCACCGTGACCATCCGCTATCAGGATGAAAACCGTCAGCCCGTCATTGCCCCCTTCACCACGGAGCTTTCGCCGGGCTATCACATCATCGAGGTGGATGTCAGCCTTGTGCCCGATACCTACGATCCCACCAGCGCCGAAGAGGTGCAGGTGTATGTGTCTTCCGACGGTGTGGCTGACCCGTCCGAGGTGATCTTCACGCTGAAGAAGCTCATCATCGAGCCGACCATCCCCGTGGGCGAGCATGTCTACCGCTATGCCACCGTCACCGCCAAGGATGTGGGCTTCCGCAGCGAACCCAGCGCCAAGAGCAGCAAGAGCCTTATCAAGCGCATCGCGAAGAACACCAGGGTCTATGTCCTCAAGGAGGTCTACAACGACGCGGGTGAGGTCTGGGCGCTGGTCAATATCGGCGGCACAGAGGGCTACATGAGCAGCGAATTCCTGCAAATCATGTCCCGGGCGGACAGCGATGCCTACGCCGCGGCGTACACCCCTGCGCCGACGTTCACGCCCGTGCCGACGGCCACGCCCACCGCGTCCCCGACGGCCACGCCGACGGAGATCCCCACGCCCACCGCGTCCCCCACGTCCGCACCGACCGATTCCTGGGTCAGCGAAGTCACCCAAGCCCCCATTGAGCTGGTCACGGAGCAGCCGACGGTGTCCACCACCCCGAGGGCTGACCCCACCGAATCCGCAAGCCCCACCCCCACTGCATCCCCCACGCCTTCGCCCAGCCCCACGCCCTATATCGGCTATGCGCTGACGACGCGCGTCACCCCGCTGCGTTCGGGCGTGAGCCATTCCGATATGACCATCGTGCAGGAGCTGGAGGCGAACGAGCTGGTGCGCGTGTTTGGTCAGGTGATGAACGACGCGACCCAGGAGAACTGGTCGATCGTCTCCACGCTGAACGACCAGAGCGGCTATGTGCAGGATGCGAGCCTGCGGCCGATCACCGACAGGGAGGCGGAGATCTACATCGCCCAGTGGGAGGCGCTGCATGCCTCACCCGCGCCGACGGAGTACATCAGCCCCACCCCCGAACCCATGCAGGTGGACGGCTACGGCGTCGTATTGGGGGAGGGTGTGCCCTTCCGCCAGATGGCCAGCGAATACAGCCGCATCATCGATAATCTCCCGGCGGGAACGGTCGTGTTCATCTCCGGACAGACCGCCGGTGACGGCCAGTATTGGCACAATGTCTACTACAACAATGCCTGGGGGTACATCCGCACCGACCTCATCCGCATGATGACCCTGGTGGAGGAGGAGGACTACATCGCCTCCCAGCATGCGACCCCCACGCCCGATCCCTCGCCGACCACGCCTGCGTTTGATGCCAATGGCCTTTCGTCCTACGGCTATGTCACGGGGAATTCCGTCAACTGGCGCGAAGAACCCAGCACCAATGCCGAACGGGTCGGACGGCTCAACCGTTATGCCCTCTGCCTGGTGCTCGACACCGCGACGGCGAACGGCACGACCTGGTACAAGGTCAGCTACAACGACAAGGTCGGCTATATCCACATGAACTACTTCCAGCAGCTGACCGTCACCGAGCTGACCGACTTCCTGAGCAGCGATGATTACATGGAGGGCTGGCGGAACAACACCTCCGCGGGTGATGTCACCACGGATGACGTGGGCTTCACCGGCACGGGCGGCCTGGTGTCCGCCGAGGATCAGTGGGTCAATAAGAACCCCGATGTGTACGCCAGCTTCGAGCCCTTCAACCCGATCCCGACGGTCGCGCCCATCGTGAACACCCCGGCCCTGGAGCCCCTGCCCAATGCGTCCCAGTCGCCGACGGCATCGCCCAGCCCCACGCCCACCTTCAACCCCCTGCCCGATGTGACCTACCCCACCAGCGACGATGGCAAGGGCGGTTCGACCGTGGCCTGGTTCGTGGTGATCGCCCTGCTCATTCTGGCGGGCGGCGGATTGTTCGCACTGGTGCAGTATCAGCAGAAGCGTCGGCGCATCGCCATGCGGGCGGCGCAGCGGCGTGCGCAGGCGGCTCGTGCGCAGCAGCAACAGCAGCAGCGCCCCTATGCCCGCACGAATCAGGGCAGTCCGGCGCGAACCGGCACCTTCCCCAGCCAGCAGACGGCCATGCGTCAGCCCATCCAGCCCGATATGCGGCGTACTCCTGCGGATACGGAGCAATCCACCGCACGGTATGCCCCCTATTCGGTCAACCGGATGGAGAACTACGCGCGTCCGACCGCTGACGAACCCATTCAGGGCAGCGATTTCACCCCGGATGACGAGGCCGATACACGTCCCGTCCCGCGCGTGGGTCGCAGATCGGCCTATCGCCGTCAGCAGGAGGACAGCGACGACACGCTGGACATCTGATCGGCAAAATAAATCAGCCAGCCACCGGCATTGCGTCGATGGCTGGCTTTTGTGTTGTCCATCAGGTCAGGAATTCCTCATGGCTCATGTGCATATGGGCTTCCACCTGATCCCACGGGACGGTGAAGCCCGCGCCGTGTCCGCAGAAGACGGAGTCCGGCGTGTCGTCCGCCAGAGGGTCGTATCCGGCGGCGGACACAAGCTCCGCCTGATCGCGGACGGGGGCGTATCGGCTCATCCAGATGCGCAGCGTGCCGCGTCCGTGCGTCAGGGAAAGGTATTCCTCCTGCCAGGGCGCGAAAACGGAATAGGGTGCTTCGCCGCGCAGTGTCACGGTGTCCTCCTCGTATGCGGGCAGTTCGACTTCGGCCTGCATGCGGCTCAATGCCCCGGCGAGCGTCCCGTACATATCGGCCGGTGCACGCAGGCAGAACCCCGCGATGGGCTCCAGCAGGATGGATTCGGCATGCATGAGGGCATTGCGGATGGCACGATAGGTCGCCTGACGGAAATCGCCGCCCTCGGTGTGCTTCAGATGCGCCCGACCCGTCAGCAGCTCCACGCATACATCGGTGAGCGGCGCGCCCGTCAATACGCCCCGATGGGTCTTCTCGAACACATGGGTCTCGATCAGCCGCTGCCAGTTCAGCGCCAGGGTGTCCACATGGCAGAGGCTGCGGAAGGTCACGCCGCTGCCGGGTTCGGTCGGCACGAGGCGGACATGGCATTCGGCGTAGTGGCGCAGCGGCTCATAATGCCCCACGCCGATGGCCGGTGCGGCAATGGTCTCCTTGTAGAGCACATGGGATGCACCGAATTCCACCGCGATGCCGAAGCGTTCCGCGATCTGTGCCCGGAGCACCTCCAGCTGGATGCGTCCCATCACATGGACGGAGATGTGCCCCTGCTGCTCGGTGACGGTCAGCGTGGGCTCTTCGTCCTCCAGAATGCGCAGGAGCTGCATCATTTTGAAGGCCGGGAAGGCCGCGCTGTCCCAGAGCACCTCGGAGGCCATCATCGGCTCGGTGCGGAAGCTGCCCCTGACACATCGGCCGATGCCGTCGCCCGGGCGGATGCCCTCCAGCCCCGGAATGGCCACGATGTCCCCGGCGGATGCGCTGTCCACCGCCTTCCAACGTTCCCCATGGTACACGCGCAGCTCGTTGACCTTCTGCCCATCGGGGAGGACATCCTTGACGCGCAGCTGTCCGGAAAGCAGCTTGACAAAGCAGAGCCGCTGCTGTCCGTCGTGGCGGATCTGATAGCAGCGTGCGGTCAGGGGAGCGTTTACGTCGTATGCCGTTCGGGTGACGGCGGACAGCACGCGCAGGAATTCCGGGATGCCCGTGCCATCCAGCGCCGTGCCGCACAGCACCGGGAAGCATTGCTGCTCCTGCACCTGACGGCACAGGGCATCAGCCCATTCGCTGTCGATGACGCCGCCGGAGAAGAGCTGCTCCAGCAGTGCTTCATCCCGTTCGGCGATGGCCTCGGCTTCCTCGGGGGAGAATCCGCCGTGGTACTGGTGGTGGCGCAGGTCGAGCATATCGGCGGAAAGACGCTTGCGAAGCTGCATCAGCGTGCGTTCCGGATCAGCACCGACGCGGTCGAGCTTGTTCAGGAAGATCAGCACCGGCACATGGTATTCCTTCAGCAGCTGCCAGACGGTCTCGGTGTGGCTCTGCACGCCCTCGGCGCAGGAGACGATCAGCACGGCGTAGTCCATCATGGAGATGGCGCGCTCCATCTCGGTGGAAAAGTCGATATGCCCGGGGGTGTCCAGCCAGAAATAGGTGTCGCCGTTCATTTCGAAGCTCGCCAGACCCGAAAAGATGGTGATCCCGCGCTGCTTCTCCAGCGCATCGGAATCCAGAAAGGTGTCCTGATGATCCACCCGGCCGAGCTTGCGGATGGCCTTTGTCTGATACAGGACGCGCTCGGAGAAGGTCGTCTTCCCCGCGTCCACATGGGCGAGAACGCCGATCGTTTTGCGCATGGCGGTCAGCTCCTTCGGTATTTCTCATGATGATGATACCACAAGTTGCGTCATCGGGCAAGGTGTGGTATAATATACTCGAACGAGTTTTGCATCGCGGTATTTTGCGGGAGGGGAACGGGATGAAGGGCATCGGCACAAGACCCATCCGGACGCAGCGATTGTACCTGCGTTCCCCCTGCGCGGAGGACGCTGAGCCGCTCATGCGCATCCATTCGCTGGCGATGTCGCTGCCGGATGCCAGGCGAACGGTCGCTGCCATGGCGGAGGAGTCCGCCAGGCCGTTTGGCTTCCATTGGGTCATCACGGCGGACGGTCAGGTGGTCGGGCGCATCAGGGGCTGGGAGGTCAACCCCTATAACGGCTATGTCCAGCTGGGCTACGACATCGGTGCGGAATACCGCTGCCGGGGGTACATGACCGAGGCGGTGCGGGCGGTCATCCGCTATCTGCTGACGGCGGCGGATGCCCACCGGGTGTATTGCAGCGTCCGCGAGAGCAATCCCGCGTCATGCAGGGTGTGCGAGAAGAACGGCATGCGCCATGAGGGCACATTGCGTCAGCATTATGCCCGACAGGACGGCGGGTATGACGATGTGCGCATCTACGGCATCCTCAGAGAGGATATGGATGATAAGGAGAGCGAATCAATCGAATGACTTGGATCAAAAGGCATATGGCGCTGCTGGTGTGGCTCGTCATCACCCTGGGCTGGATGATGCTGATCTTCGGCTTTTCGGCACAGACGGCGGAGGAATCCGGCAGCCTGAGCGCGAAGATCAGCCAGCCGGTGACGGACATGATCGTCCGGCTGCGCGGCGGCATGTCCGCTGAGGAGGCGGACGCGCTGTACCATCAGGTGGACGGCGTGGTGCGCACGGGCGCGCATTTCAGTGAATATGCGGTGCTGGGGGTGTGGCTGACACTGCTGCTCAGCGGCATTGGACTGCGGTGGCCGTGGCTGGCATGGCTGGCGGGAGCGGTGTTCGCCGTGACGGACGAATGGCATCAGGCCTACACCCCCGGACGCATCTGCGACCCGGAGGACGTATTGGTCGATTCCCTCGGCGTGCTCCTGGGCGTGACGCTGACCACCCTCATCTATCGGAAATGGAGGAAAAAGCATGTACACCATTCATGATCTGTACGACCTGACCCATACCGCTGCGGCGGAATACCTTTCGCAGTTCACCTATCCGTGGGAGGCGCTGTCCGGCATCAAGGCGGAGATCATCCGTCAGGGGGAAGTGCTGGACAAGGCGGAATACAACGAGGTCGCCCCCCAGGTCTGGGTGCATGTCACCGCGAAGGTCGCCCCCACGGCTTATCTGGGTGCACCCTGCATCATCGGTGCGGACACCGAGGTGCGCCATGGCGCGTTCGTCCGCGGCAGTGCGCTGGTGGGGAAGGGCTGCGTCGTGGGGAATTCGGTGGAGTTGAAGAACGTCATCCTCTTTGACGGCGTGCAGGTGCCCCATTACAACTATGTGGGGGACAGCATCCTGGGGTATAAGAGCCATATGGGCGCGGGCTCGATCACATCCAATGTCAAGAGCGACAAGCAGTCTGTCGTCATCCACCATGGCGAGGAACACATCGCGACCGGCCTGAAGAAGATGGGCGCGATGCTGGGCGACCATGTGGAGGTCGGCTGCAACAGCGTGCTGAATCCCGGCACGGTGGTGGGGCGGGGGAGCAGCATCTACCCGCTGTCGAGCGTGCGCGGGGTGATTCCTGCCGATTCCATCCTCAAAACCGGCGGCGTGGTGGTGAAGAAGCAATGATCCGCCCCATCATGCGGGACATGATGCTTCTGTCCCAGCCCAGCGAAAAGGCCACGGAGGCGGATCGTCCTGTCCTGATCGACCTGATCGACACGCTCAACGCCCATCTGGATGGCTGCGTGGGCATGGCAGCCAATATGATCGGCGTGCGCAAGCGGATCATCGTCGTGCGGATGGGTCCGATGTCCGTGGCGATGGTCAACCCGGAGATCGTGTCGCGTTCCGGCGAATACGACGCGGAGGAGGGCTGCCTGTCCCTGATGGGGCAGCGCCACTGCAAGCGCTGGCAGACCATCGAGGTCAGCTATCAGGATGATGCCTTCCTCCCGCGCCGGCAGCGCTATTCCGGCTGGATCGCGCAGATCATCCAGCACGAGATCGACCACTGCAACGGGGTCATCATATGAGTCGGCCGCAGATACTGGTGGATGCGGATGCCTGTCCCGTGGTGCATCAGGCGGAGGAGGCCGCGCGGCGGTATGCTCTGCCCATGACGATCCTCTGCGACGAGCATCATATGCTCCACAGCGACTATGCGCAGGTGCGCCATGTGTCCTCCGGGGCGGACGCGGTGGACATCGCCCTCATCAACCTCTGCCGCAGGGGCGACATCGTCCTGACGCAGGATTATGGTGTCGCGGCCATGGCGCTGGGACGCGGCGCGTTCGCCATGCACCATTCGGGCATGCGCTATACCAATGAGAACATGGATCGCCTGCTGATGGAACGTCACACGGCGGGCAAAATGCGCCGTGCATCCGGGAAGCATCACCTGCGCGGCCCGGAGAAATTCACGCAGGCGGATCGACGGCATTTCGCCGCCGAATTCGAGAAACTGATTCAGTCCGCCATACAGGCGGCAGGAGGGATACACATTGACGATCGTTGAAACGCTTTGCAAGGAATTCCAGGTGCAGCCCTGGCAGGTGGAGGCGGTCATCGCCCTGCTGGACGAGGGCGCGACGCTGCCCTTCATCGCCCGATACCGCAAGGAGCAGCATGGTTCGCTGGACGATCAGCAGCTGCGCGACCTGTCCGACCGGCTCAGCGCCCTGCGCAATATCGAGCAGAGGCGCAATGAGATCAGCGAATCGCTGAAGAAGCTGGAGGTCTGGACGGAGGAGCTGCAATCCGCGCTGGATGGCGCTGCGACCATGGCACAGCTGGAGGACATCTACCGTCCCTATCGCCCCAAGCGCCGCACGCGCGCGTCCATCGCCTGGGAACGCGGCCTTGAGCCGCTGGCGAATCTGCTGATGATGCAGCCGCCGCGCATGGCCGCCCCGCAGGACATGGCCGCCAAGTATGTGGACGAGGAGAAGGGCGTTCCCACGGCGGACGATGCCCTCCAGGGTGCGATGGACATCATCGCCGAGACCGTCAGCGACGATCCCGCCGTCCGCACGCGCCTGAAGGCCTATTATCACCGCGACTGCGCCGTTTCCACCCGTGCGGTTGACGATGAGCCGGACGAGAGCAGCACCTACCGCATGTATTTCGACCACCGCGAGCCGCTGCGGCTCATGCCGGGGCATCGCGTTCTGGCCATGAACCGCGCGGAAAAGGAGGGCGCGATCAAGGTCGCCCTGGATGTGAATGTCCAGAGTGCTCAGGCGCTGGTGCGCAGCGGCTATGTGCGCAGCAACGGGTCGACTGCCTGCGAATATGTGGCGCGTGCCTGTGACGATGCGTACACCCGGCTGATCGCGCCGTCGCTGGACACGGAGCTGCGTGCCGAGCTGACGGACAAGGCGCAGTCCGCCGCGATTCATGTGTTCGCGATGAATCTGAAGCCCCTGCTGATGGCGCCGCCCGTTAAGGGACGCACGGCCATCGGCCTTGACCCCGGCTATGCCCATGGCTGCAAGATCGCCGTGGTGGACGAGACCGGGCGCGTGCTGGACACGGCGGTCATCTACCCCGTGGGACGCGGCGCGGGCGCTGTCCAGACCGCCAAGGATACCGTGAAGCGCCTCATCCGCAAGCATGGCGTGTCCGTCGCGGCCATCGGCAACGGCACGGCCGGCCGCGAAACGGAGCAGTTCTTCGTGCAGGTGATGAAGGAGCTGGATCTGGGGGACGGCCTGGCATACATGATCGTCAGCGAATCGGGCGCGTCGGTGTATTCCGCGTCCAAGCTCGCGGCGGAGGAATTCCCCGATTTCGATGTCAACCTGCGCAGTGCGGTGTCCATCGCCCGGCGATTGCAGGATCCCTTGGCCGAATTGGTCAAGATCGACCCCAAGGCCATCGGCGTGGGGCAGTATCAGCATGACCTGAAGCAGGCCGAGCTGGATGCCGCGCTGGACGGCGTGGTGGAGGACTGCGTGAACGCCGTGGGCGTGGATGTCAACACGGCCTCGGTGTCCCTGCTGAGCCATGTGGCGGGCATCAACAAGACCATCGCGAAGAACATCGTGGCCTATCGCGAGGAGAAAGGTGCGTTCACCAGCCGTGCGCAGCTGAAAAAAGTGCCGCGCCTGGGTCCGAAGGCCTTCGAGCAGTGCGCGGGCTTCCTGCGCATCCCCGGCGGCAAGGAGCTGATCGAGAATACGGGCGTGCATCCGGAGAGCTATGCGGCGGCGAAGGCATTGCTGAAGCGCTTCGGGCTGACGGCGGACAAGGCCGTCGGGCAGCTCTACCAGATGGCGGAGGCATGCGGCTTTGCGACCCTCGCGCAGGAGCTGGAGGTCGGCGAACCCACCCTGCGGGACATCGCCGCGGAGCTTTCCAAGCCCGGACGTGACCCCCGTGACGAGCTGCCCCCGCCCATGCTCCGTTCCGACGTGATGGAAATGAAGGATCTCACGCCCGGTCTGGAGCTCAAGGGCACGGTGCGCAATGTGACGGACTTCGGTGCGTTCGTCGATATTGGCGTGCATCAGGATGGTCTGGTGCACATCAGTCAATTCCCGGGTCGGCGGGTGAATCACCCCAGTGAGGCCGTCCGCGTGGGCGACATCGTGACGGTGTGGGTGCGTGAGGTGGACATGCAGCGCAAGCGCATCAGCCTGACCATGCGCAAGCCCGAACAGCGCGGAGGTGACCGCTGATGAAGAGGATCATGTGCCTTCTGCTGACGGCATTTTTGCTGACGGCGGGGGCGTTCGCGGAGGAAATGACCGGCATGAGCGCGGCAGAGATCGTCAGCCGAATGGGGATCGGCTGGAATCTGGGCAACACCCTCGATGCCAACGGCGGTGACCCGGCGGATGTCTATGCCCAGGAGCAGTCCTGGGGCAATCCCATTGTCGATGCGGCGCTCATCAGGCGTGTGCGCGACGCGGGCTTCACCACCATCCGCATCCCCGTGACCTGGTATCGCCATGTGTCCGACGACGGCAAGTACACCATCGACCCGGCCTTCATGAACCGCGTGCGTGAGGTCGTCCAGATGTGCTATGACGAGGGCTTCTACATCATCCTCAACATGCAGCACGAGGAATGGATCAATGTCCCCACGCTGGACAAGGATTACGAGCAGATCGGCGTGCAGCTCTCCGCCATGTGGCGGCAGATTGCCGATGCCTTTGCCGATTTCGATCAGCACCTGCTCTTCCAATCCATGAACGAGCCGCGCATGGTGGGCACTCCCGTCGAATGGACGGGCAATCGCGCGGGGGCTGCGGCGGTGAACGAGCTCAACCAGGTCTTTGTGGACACCGTCCGCACCGATGCAAAGGGATACAACGGCGAACGGGTGCTCCTGATCCCCGGGTACGCCGCGTCGTCCACCGGATCGATGCTGCGGGAGATCACCATCCCGACCCTTGGCGGTGCACCGGCGGAGAACATCGTCGTTTCCGTGCATTGCTACAATCCCTATGATTTCTGCCTGAGCGACAAGATGACCGAGTTCGACCCGACCAACAGGCAGCACACCGGCAGCATCGACACGGTGTTCGCCAATTTGCAGCGGCTCTTCCTGGACAAGGGCATTCCCGTTGTGATGGACGAGACCGGCGTGACCAACACCCGGCACAACACCGCCGCGCGCGAAAAGTGGGCGTACTACATGGGGGCGAAGTCCTCAGCGTATGGCATTCCCATCTGCGTGTGGGACAATGGGCACAACGACATTTCCGGCGGCGAATGCCACAGCTGGGTGCGGCGCAGTCAGAATCCCAAGCTGCGCAGTCAGAAAGATCCGCTGCCCTATCCGACGGTGGTGGAGAACCTCTTTGCGGGGGCTGCGTCCATCGAATGGGCGGCGGGGCGGGAAGCACCCGAACCTGTGAAGTCCCGGCTGAACGGCACGGTGCTCTGGGCGGATGCAACCGGCAAAGCGCTGACAGAACCCATCACGCTGGACAGCCAGTCCGCCTGGTACGCCGCCGGACGGCAGTTCGCGGTGGCCTACGCGGGGGAGGGGAGCATCACCCTGTGCCTGGAAACGGCAGGGGACACATTGCGGCTGACACCCTCTGCGGTGAACCCGGTCGGCAAGGACATGGTCGCGTGGTTTCCGTATGACGCGGTGGCGCAGGTGCTCGGCGACGCAGGATTGACGGCGGACGCTGTCGGACGCATGTGCGTCACGGCGGACGGGTCGGTCACGGTGTACGAAGTGTGCTATGTCGGCAAATGAGAAAGACCGGATGTCCCCTTTGCGAAGGCGGCATCCGGTTTTCCATGCATACAAAGAGGCGCATACGCCCGGATGGAGCGTATGCGCCTTGTGGGTATTGCGGATCAGTTCTTGGTGAAGGTGAAGACCATCTCGCCGCCTTCAGCAGGAGCGGCAACGACCTCGGTGGAGTCAGCCGTGTAGCCTTCGGGGGCTTTCAGCACATGCACTTCCCAGGCATAGGGGGCGGTGGTGAAGGCATACTCGCCGTTCTCGTCGGTGGTGTAGACCTGGCAGGTCTCCGCGTCGCACACCTGCATCATCGCGCCGGCGACGGGGTTGCCGTCCTGATCGACGCACTTGATGGTGTAGGTGGCAGCAGCGTTTTCGGGCTGAGCGGCCTCACCGGGCATCGCGTCGGTGGAGGGGGCAGTGCCGTCGGCGTAGTTCCACGTGCCCAACTGGTTGTTGGTCACGAAGTAGTTGACGTTCTCCTCGTTCTTGAAGTAGATGGCCATCACGCCGTCGTTGCCCTGGGGATCGAGGTAGAGCATCACATAGGCGTAGGTGTAGCCGGTGGTCTCCTTGGCATCAACGCCGGTGGAGAAGGTGAACTTGCCATCCACCAGGGTCTCGGGCAGCACAGCGGAAGAGCCGTCGAAGTAGCTGTAGAAGAACGCGCCCTCGGGATCGACATCAGCGGTGATCTCGGCGGTGAAGGAAGCGGTGTCACCGTTGACGATGAAGTACTTCGCATCGCCGAAGCTGGCGGCCAGCAGGCCATTGTCGTCGGAGATGACGATCTCCTTGGCGTTCTCGTTGGTGACGGTCAGGGAGTTGGCCTCAGCCACGGGGACGGTGGGGTTCGCGGCCAGCGCAGCAGCGGCTTCGTCGCCGGACACAACCGCAACGCTGTCGATCCAGACCATGTCCTCGCCATCCTCAGCCATGGTGTCCTTCACATAGGACAGCACCACGGGGTACTCGCCGTCAGCCTCGACCGCCACGGCGTAGGTCATCCAGTCGTGCTCGCCGCCGAAGACCTTGGTCTTGCCGTTCACGGTGATGTTCAGCAGGTCGCAGCCGGCCTCGGTGGAGGTCTTGAAGGTCACGACGATGGCATCGCCCGCCTTGGCGGAAACGGTGGCAGTCACGGCAGCCTCGGTCGTGCCGCAGCCGGTGTTGGTGGACACAACGACATTGCGGCCGTCCTTCTCGGCAATGGCCATCGGCCAGGTGTACGCATCAGCGGGATTGGTGGCAGCAGCGTCCAGCGCGGCGGACAGATCAGCCTCGGCGACAGCCTCAACGGTGGGCTTCATCGGGGGGATCTTGTCCAGCAGGACGGACTCGGTGTACTCCTCGCCCAGGAAGGTGTCGAACAGGCGGGTGAACGAACCGACGCTGGTCTGAGAGCCGGACTCAACGAAGCAGATGGTGCCGAAGCGGTCGACCACCAGGGAGGTGGGGATGCTGTTCAGGCCCAGCGCGCGCAGGAAGCCGACATTGTCCTGACCGATCTTGAAGGTCAGGCCGTACTCGGCGGCGAAGGCAGCCAGGGTCTCGGGATCGTCGGTCTCCTCGCAGCTCAGGGCCAGGACTTCCACCTTGTCCTTGTACTGCTCGTAGGCTTCCTCCAGGAAGGGGAACTCATTGCGGCACGGGCCGCACCAGGTCGCCCAGATGTTGATGAGGACGGCTTCCTTTTCCTCCAGCACCTTGGACAAGGTGATCTCCTGACCGTCGTAGGTGGTGAAGGTGAAATCCTGGATCTTGTCGCCCTTGGCGTAGGACAGGGCGGCGGTCTCCTCGGCGAAGGCCATGCAGGACAGGCACAGCATCATGGCCAGGACGATGGAGAACAGCTTTTTGATATGCAACATGGTGACGATTCCTCCTTATCGGAATGATGCATTCATTTTAGGCAGGGACGCGGCAAATGTCAAGAGAGGCGATTGTTTTTCTCTTGTACTGCGGAAAATGTTCGTGTTGTCGGAGACTGGCATTTATGCTATAATCAAAGGCGTGAATAAACAAGTCAGAAAGGAAACCTGCTGATGCATCGTGTTCTGCAACCGATTCGGTGGCTGACGGCCATATGTGTGCTGCTGGTGCTGGCGCTGCTGGCCTGGCAGTGCATCGACATCTATGCCGTCGGCAATGCGCCGGAAAACCGGGATGACAAGGGCGTCTATGTGCAAAGCGTCTACCGGATGGAGGACGTGTCCGCGCGATTGAGTGCCCTGGCCTGGCCGCTGGGGGGCTGCGCGGGGGTGATCGTCCTCAGCGCGAGCCTGCATGCGGCATGCACAAAGAGCAAGCCTGCGAAGGCGGCGATCTCCGCGGAGAATCGTCTGCGCCTGATGAAAGCCCGCGTGAGTGAGCTTCCCGCTGCGGCTGCGGCGGAGGAGAAGAAGCGCCGCATGCTGACCCTGGGCTGTGGGTTTGCGGTGGTCGCCATGAGCATCCCTGCACTGGTGTATATGCTGACACGCGCCAATTTCACCGATCAGGAGCTCGAACCCGTCATGGGGCGGATGCTGCTGCATGTCGTGCCGTGGGTGGTGCTGTCCTTCGCGGCGCTGATCGGCGTTTCGCTGGTCTGCAAGACGAGCATGGAGCGCGAGCTTGCCGTGCTGAAGGACGCGCCCAAGGGCAAGGCCGATCCGGCTGAACCCCGCAAGCTGCCCGTTCAGAAAATCCGCATTGCGCTGTATCTGCTGGCTGTCCTGTTCATCGTGCTGGGTGTGATGAACGGCGGCTGGTATGACGTGCTGGTGAAGGCCATCAATATCTGTACGGAGTGCATCGGCCTTGGCTAAGATCATCGGCTGGATCAAGGATCATCTGCCCACCCAGCGCAGACTCATCCAGCTTTACACCGCCCTGCTCTACAATGCGCATGTCAAGGGCTTCATCAAGGGTGACATCTACACCGGCAATACGAAGGTGCTCTGTCTGCCGGGCTTCAACTGCTATTCCTGCCCGGGCGCGGTGGGCGCATGCCCCCTGGGCGCACTGCAAAATGCGGTCGCGTCCTCCGGCAGCCGCTGGCCGACCTATATCCTGGGCATCCTCATGCTCTACGGGCTGACGCTCGGGCGCACCATCTGCGGCTACCTCTGCCCCCTCGGCCTCCTGCAGGAGCTGCTCCACAAGCTTCCCACGCCCAAGCTCCGCAAGAGCCGCGTCACCCGTGTGCTCAGCTGGCTGAAGTACGTCATCCTGGCGATCTTCGTGTTCATCATCCCCCTGTGGTATTCCCTGCAAAAGTACCCCGTGCCGGCCTTCTGCAAGTACATCTGCCCCGCCGGCACATTCGAGGGTGCCATCGGGCTGCTGTCCAATCCCGCCAACGCGGAGAAGTACTCCATGCTCGGCATCCTCTTCACGCGCAAGTTCCTCATCCTCCTGCTGATCGTCGCGGCCTGCGTGTTCGCCTACCGTGCCTTCTGCCGCTTCATCTGCCCGCTGGGCGCGCTGTATGGGCTGTTCGCCCGGGTCGCCATCATCGGCGTGAAGGTCGAAGTCCCCAAGTGCACCGACTGCGGACGCTGTGTCAGCCACTGCAAGATGGACATCCGCCATGTGGGCGATCACGAGTGCATCCACTGCGGCGAATGCATCGACGTGTGCCCGACCAAGGCCATCTCCTTCAAGGCGGGGAAGATCACCCTGCGCGGCCCGGAGATCGATGCCCCCACGCCCGAGGGCAGGAAGCGCTCACGCAGTAAGCGTCTTGCGGCCTGGACGCTGGCACTGGCGGTGCTCTTCGCGGCCTGGTTCTACTTCAATCAGCCGGATGAGGCGGATGCCCTCCCGCAGGATGATCCCATCGTGACGGAGAACGAGGCGGACCTCCTCCCCGTGGGCAAGGAGGTCGGCATGCGTGCGCCGGACTTCACCGCACCCGTCTACGGCAGTGACGTGCCCTTCACCCTGAGCGAGCATCGCGGGAAGACCGTCGTCGTCAATTTCTGGGCGACCTGGTGCACCCCCTGCTGCAAGGAGCTGCCCCACTTTGACGCGCTGTATCAGACCTACGGCGATGCTGTGGCGGTCGTCGCCATCCATTCCGATCTGGTCACGGATGACGTGGAGGCCTATCTTTCCGGTTTTGACTATCGGATGCCCTTCGCGCTGGACGAGACCGGCGGCATCATCAAGTCCTTCGGCGGATCGACCATGCTGCCCCAGACCATCGTCATCAATGCCGACGGTGTCATCACTTATAATAAGGTAGGTTCTCTGACCTATGAAACGCTGGAAGCGCTCTTTCAGGCGGCATCAGTTGCAGAGTAAGTACGGAAACGCAATCAAAAACCTGAACATCGGGTTATAAAAAACTTGTGTTTTGGGTTTTGCTGTGCTATAATGTTCGTATCATCCTGATGCAGGAGGTCAATTATGTACTGGATCGTCACTGACTCCACGATCGACATGCCCAAGGCCTGGGTCGATCAGCAGGAGAATTTCCGTATTCTGAGCTTATCTTATCTTCTGGACGGCGTATCCTATGTGTCCGACGGGACGGATGAAAGCATCCGCGCGATCTATGACGCGCTGCGGGAAGGGAAGAACATCAAGACCTCGCAGGTGACGGCGCAGATGTGGTCGGAGGCGTTCCGCGAGCTGCTATCGCAAGGGCATGACGTGCTGACCATCGCCTTTTCCAGCGCACTGAGCGGCACATGTCAGGCGGCGATGATGGCGGCAGAGGAGGTGCGCGGCGAATTCCCCAAACGCAAGCTCATCGTCATCGACAGCCTGATGGCATCCGCCGGTGAGGGTCTGGTGGTGCACTACGCGCTGCAAAATCGGCGCAATGCCATGTCCATCGAGGACAATGCCGACTGGATTCGGCGGAATGTGCAGAATTTCGTCGCCTGGTTCACCGTCAACGACCTGATGCACCTGCATCGCGGCGGACGGGTCTCCGCAGCGAGCGCCATCGTGGGCAGTCTGGTGCGCATCAAGCCCATCATGCGCATGGACGAGAAGGGTCGGCTGACGGTCTACGAGAAGGCGGCCGGCCGCAAGCGGAGCATTCGCATCCTGGCGGACAAGATCAAGGCGAATATCGTCGAGCCGGAGAAGCAGATCATCCACATTTCCCACGGTGACTGTCCTGAGGAGGCGCAGATGCTGGCGGATATGCTCCGTGAGAGCCTGCCCGTGCAGGACGTGCGCATCTCCTATGTCGGCGCTGTCATCGGGGCGCATACCGGCCCCGGGGTCATCTCCGTGTTCTGTCTGTGCAAGTCGCGCATGCCCAAGGAATGATGTTCCTTTGAGCCTCCTTGCCTGTCCGGGGAGGCTCTTTCGCATGGAAAGGAGTCAGCCGTATGTTTTCACCCCTGGGAAAGCTCCCCGGTCGCAACGAACCCTGCTGGTGCGGCAGCGGTCGCAAGTACAAGACCTGCCACGCGGGGATGGATGCCCATCTTTTGAGCCTGTACGACGCGGGACGGGAGATCCCCACGCACGATATGATAAAGACTCCGGCGCAGATCGCGAAGATCCGAAAGAGCGCGCAGATCAACATCGCCGTGCTGGACAGGATCGCCCGCGAGATACACGAGGGCATGTCCACCGGCGAGATCGACCGCATCGTCTACGGCATGACGACGGAGATGGGCGGCATTCCCGCGCCGCTGAACTACAAGGGCTACCCGTACAGCGTGTGCACATCCGTCAACGAGCAGGTCTGCCATGGCTTCCCGTCGGATGATGTCATCCTGCGCAGCGGCGACATCGTCAACGTGGACTGCTCCACCATCCGGGAGGGGTATTTCTCCGATTCGTCGCGCATGTTCTGCATCGGGGACGTGCCGCCGGAGAAGCGCCGTCTGGTGGACGTGACCCGTGAATGCGTCGAGCTGGGGCTGAAGGAAGTCAGGCCCTATGCCTGTCTGGGGGACATCGCCCAGGCGATCAACGACCACGCGAAGGCGCATGGGTACGCCGTGGTGGAGGACATCGGCGGACATGGCGTGGGGCTGGAATTCCACGAAGACCCCTGGGTTGGCTATACCGGCATGAGGGGCACGGGCATGGTGCTTGTGCCGGGTATGATCTTCACCATCGAGCCCATGGTCAACATGGGGACGGCCAGCGTGTGCACCCACATCGACAACGACTGGGAGATATTCACCGAGGACGGTCAGCCGTCCGCCCAGTGGGAACTGATGGTGCTGGTCACGGACGACGGCAGCGAGGTGCTCAGCTGGTGACGAAACCGAAGATGTTCCATTGACACCGGTTGTGTCTTCCTGTATAATGAATCCGAATTCCCCCGTACTATATGATGAAAAGAGGCTGGCAAGATGAACTGGTCAGAGAAGGCAACGCGTTTGATCGAGAAGCTGCTCCTGTTCGCGGAGGACAAGCAGCTGATCGCCCCCATCGACCGTCCGTATTATCGCAATCTGCTTCTGGACGCCATGGACATGGATGCGCCGGAGGGCGAGCTGTCCGACGGGTTCGAATGCCCCGAAACGGCGGCGTTCCTGCTGGCGGGTCTGTGTGACCTGGCGGTGGAGAAGGGGCTGATCGAGGACATGAGCTATGCGCGTGACCTGTTTTCCGCGCGGCTGATGGGTCTTTTGACGCCCTCGCCCAAGGCGGTGCGCGAGGCCTTCCGGGCGGACATGGAGGCCGGCGACCCCGAGCAGGCCACGGAGCGTTTTTATCAGATGTGCCGCGCCTGCGACTATATCAAGGTGCTGGCCATCGCCCAGAATGTCCGCTATTTCGCTGACAGTCCCGCGGGCGAGCTGGAGATCACCATCAACCTCTCCAAACCGGAGAAGGATCCGCGCGAGATCGCCAAGCTCAAGAATGCGCCCAGCGTCTCCTATCCCAAGTGCATGCTCTGCGTGGAGAACCCCGGCTATCGCGGCCGCAGCAATTTCCCTGCGCGGCAGAATCACCGCGTCACCCCGCTGAAGCTGGCCGGTCAGGACTGGTACTTGCAGTATTCCCCCTATGCCTACTACGACGAGCACTGCATCGTCTTCAACGCACAGCATACCCCCATGAAGATCTCCCGCGGGACGTTCGAGCGCCTGTTTGACTTCGTGCGTCAGCTGCCGCATTACATGCTGGGTTCCAATGCCGATCTGCCCATCGTCGGCGGATCGATCCTGAATCACGACCATTTCCAGGGCGGACGGTACTCCTTCCCGATGGACAAAGCGCCCGTGAAGGTCGCGCTGACCGCCCCGGACAGCCGCATCCGCGCGGGCATCCTGGATTGGCCGATGTCCGCCCTGACACTGCGCGGCACGGATGAATCCGCCCTGATCGACGAGGCGGAGCGCATCCTGAATGCCTGGCGCGTGTGGAGCGACCCCGCCTGCGAGGTGTACGCTGAGACGGATGGCACGCCCCACAACACCATCACGCCCATTTTGCGCAAGGCGGACGGCGAATACCGCCTGACGCTGGTGCTGCGCAATAACCGCACCAGCGACGAGCATCCCCTGGGCATCTTCCACCCCCACGCGCCCCTGCACCACATCAAGCGCGAGAACATCGGCCTGATCGAGGTCATGGGACTGTTCATCCTGCCCGGCCGCCTGAAGAAGGAGCTGGCCACACTGGAGGACTTCCTCACCGGCGAACGCGCCCTGACCCGTCCGGCGGAGGACGATCCGTCCGCCAAGCATTTCGACTGGGTCAGCCAGATCGTCGCCGAACACGGCCTCTGTGCCGACCATGCGTCCGCCGCTGCGCTGCTGCGGCAGGAGGTCGCGAAGGTCTGCGCTCAGGTGCTGGCGGACGCGGGCGTGTACAAGCAGGACGCGAACGGTCAGGCGGGCTTCCTGCGCTTTATGGATTCCCTGGGCTATCGGGCGTGAGGCCGATCCCACGCTCAAAAGGCTGCGTATGCGGCCTTTTTTTGTCGGCC
>CAZJOA010000036.1:0-19886 GCA_964547515.1 uncultured Faecalibacterium sp. | reverse complement strand
GCGCGATCCGCGACCCGCTGTCCGGCCGCACCTATGTGTATCAGGCCATGCGTGTCACCGGTGCGGCAGACCCGCTCGTCCCCGTGAGCGAGACCATGCCCGGCAAGCTGCCCCAGCGCAAGCTGGTGACGACCGCCGCCGCGGGCTATTCCTCCTATGGCAACCAGATCGGCCTGGCCACGGGTCTGGTGGACGAGCTGTACCACCCGGGCTATGCGGCCAAGCGCCTGGAGATCGGCGCGGTGGTGGGTGCAGCGCCGGAGCGGAATGTCCGCCGTGAAGTGCCCGCGCCCGGCGACCAGATCGTCCTGTTGGGCGGACGCACGGGGCGTGACGGCTGCGGCGGCGCGACCGGCTCGTCCAAGTCCCACAAGCTGGAATCCATCGAGACCTGCGGCGCGGAGGTGCAGAAGGGCAATGCCCCCACCGAGCGCAAGCTCCAGCGTCTCTTCCGCGACGAGAGCGTCACCCGGCTCATCAAGCGCTGCAACGACTTCGGCGCGGGCGGCGTCAGCGTGGCCATCGGCGAATTGGCGGACGGCCTGCTGATCGACCTGGACAAGGTGCCGAAGAAGTACGACGGGCTGGACGGCACGGAGCTGGCGATCTCCGAATCCCAGGAGCGCATGGCGGTCGTGCTGGACGCGGCGGACGTGGAGGCCTTCCTCGCCGCGGCGGAACGCGAAAATCTGGAGGCCACCGTCGTCGCGGAGGTCACTGCCGAACCCCGCCTGCGCATGACCTGGAAGGGCAGCACCATCGTTGACCTGAGCCGCGAATTCCTCAATTCCAACGGCGCGGAGAAGCACACCCGCGTCGCCGTGCCGGAGGATGCGGTGCAGCCCGTGACCTTCCTCGGCGATACCGTCACCGAAAAGCTGGCGAATATGGTCACCAACCTGAACATCTGCTCCAAACAGGGGCTGAGCGAGCGCTTTGATGCCACCATCGGCGCGGCGACGGTGCTGATGCCCTACGGCGGCGCACGTCAGCTGACCCCGAATCAGACCATGGTGGCGAAGCTCCCGGTGCTCAAGGGCGTGACGGATACCGTCAGCGGCATGGCCTATGGCATGCATCCCGAATTGCTGGAGCAGTCCCCCTATGAGGGCAGCTATCTGGCCGTGATCGAGAGCGTCACCAAGCTGGTGGCGGCGGGCTTTGACTACAGGGAGGCCTACCTGACCTTCCAGGAGTATTTCGAGCGCATGGGTACCGAGCCGACCCGCTGGGGCAAGCCCTTCGCGGCGCTGCTGGGTGCATTCGATGCGCAGCTGGATCTGAACATCGCGGCCATCGGCGGCAAGGACTCCATGTCCGGCACGTTCGAGAAGATGGATGTGCCGCCGACGCTCTGCTCCTTCGCCGTCGCCCCGGGCAAGGCCAGTCAGGTCATTTCGCCCGAATTCAAGCAGCCCGGCCATGTCATCCGCCTTGTGCATTGCAATCCGCATGACACCGCCGCGCTGACCGCCAATTACGACCGCGTGCTGGAGGGCATCCGCACGGGCAGGATCGTGTCCGCGTGGGCGCTGGGTCTGGGCGGCATCGCCGAGGGGCTGTTCAAGATGGGTCTGGGCAATGCCATCGGCACGCGCATGGATGAGGACTTCGACGGCGACCTCTTCGCCCAGCAGATCGGCGGCATGCTGATCGAATGCGCGGCGGACGTTGACGTTGGCGAGCACGTCGGCGACACCATCCCGGAATGGGTGCTGGAATACGAGGGCGAACGCATCGACCTGGCCGACATGCAGGAGCTTTACGAGGGCAAGCTGGAGAAGGTGTTCAAGTATCGCGGCCGCACCGGCGAGACCACGGAGAAGTTCTCCTGCACGGCGGACAAGCGCGTGTCCCCCCGGACTTCCTTCGCCAAGCCCACCGCGTTCATCCCGGTGTTCCCCGGTACGAACTGCGAATATGACACCGCGCGTGCGGTGGAGCGCGCCGGCGGCAAGGCCGAGATCCTGGTCATCAACAACCTGACCCCGGAGAAGATCACCGAATCCATCCGCAAGGCCAGCGAGATGATCGCCCGCAGCCAGATGATCGTGCTGCCCGGCGGCTTCTCCGGCGGCGATGAGCCCGACGGCTCTGCGAAGTTCATCACGGCCTTCTTCCGCAATCCCGCGATGAAGGATGCGGTGCATGACCTGCTGAAGAGCCGCGACGGCCTGATGCTGGGCATCTGCAACGGCTTCCAGGCGCTGGTGAAGCTGGGTCTTGTGCCCTTCGGCGAGATCGTTGACACGTCCGACCAGTGCCCGACGCTGACCTTCAACGAGATCGGCCGTCACCAGTCCATGCTGGTTCGCACGCGCATTGCGTCCAACAAGTCCCCCTGGCTGAGCCGCACGGCGGTGGACGACATCCACACCATTGCCATCAGCCATGGCGAAGGCCGCTTCGTCGGCCCGGAGAAGCTCCTGCGCGACCTGGCCGCCAACGGGCAGATCGCCACGCAGTATGTCGACCTGTCCGGCGAACCCTCCATGGACATGCGCTTCAACCCCAATGCCAGCTATTTCGCCATTGAGGGCATCACCAGCCCGGATGGCCGCGTGCTGGGCAAGATGGGGCATACCGAGCGCTCCGGCGAGAACCTGTACAAGAATGTCCCCGGCAACAAGTATCAGCCGCTGTTCGAGGGTGGCGTGGACTACTTCCGGTAAATAACGATGAGCCTGCTCCCCGCAAAGGGAACAGGCTCTTTCTGATGACAGGATATATCCGAATGCGGCGGAAATCTGCGTGAGGACGCTCCCTTTCAGCGATTCGCGAGCTCCACGCCGGTCAATGCGCGGACGATCTCCGGGAAGACCCATTCGCCGCTGTAGCGGTCGCAGAGCGCCATCCCCTTGTAGTAGCCCAGGACGGGGTCGCTTTCGATGCGTCCGCCCGTGTCCCACCAGAAGCATTTCACACCGCGCAGGGCAGCGTTCTTGACGATGTAGGCGGCGTACTCCGCGCGGTCGGCGGCGTTGTCCTTGTTGGCAGCGCCGAATTCACCGATGATGACCGGGATGCCCTTGCCGGTGAAGTGCCTTTCCAGGCTGTCAAGCATCGCGTCCACCTGTGCCTTGCCGCCGCTGTCCGTCCAGACGGACTGGGCGTTCGCTGTGCCGGAACGCTCTGCGCAGTACGCCCCGGGATCGTAGTCATGCACCTCGACGATCAGGGCGTGTCCGGCGGGGTCATCCGGGAGGACAAAATCCGCCAGGGAGGCCGGGTTTGTTCCTGCGGCGTAGGTACAGACCAGCAGCACGCGCCGGGCGTTCTTGCCGCCCGTGGCACGGATCACGTCCACAAAGAGCTGATTCAGCCGGTTCACCGCCGCAGTGGCCGCCTGACCGGGATAGCTCCAGCTGCTGCGCTCGTCGAGGATCTCGTTGAAGCCCTCGAACATCAGCCGATCGTCATAGCTGGCAAAGTGGTTCGCGATCTGCGTCCACACGGCGCTGAATTTCCCGCTTTGCGCCGCGATGCTCTCCGCACTGGCGCGAAGCCAGCCGTCGCCGCCTACATCATGGTGCAGGTTGATGATGCAGTACATGTCGCTCTCCAGCACCCAATCGACCACCTGCTGCACGCGCGCCATCCATTGGGGGTCGATGCGATAGCCGTTGCTGTCGTCGATGTGCTGCGACCAGGTCACCGGGACGCGCACCGCGTTGAAGCCCGCTGCCCTGATCTGTTCGATGAGCTGCTTTGTCACGGGCGGATTGCCCCATGCCGTTTCGAAGGCGGACGGCGAACCATCCGTGTACTGCCCGATCCATTCGCCGCAGGAATCCAGCGTGTTGCCCAGATTCCACCCGGCGGTGATGGCGTTCACGATCTCGTCCGCCGGGCGGGGAGCGGGCGAAATGCCCTCAGCGACCGCGCAGACGGTCAGGAGCATGGCCAGGCTCAGGAGGATGGCTTTCATGTTGGTCCTCCCTTATTTTGTCAGGCGGAAGTCCGCGCCGTTGTCCGTCAGGCTGTCGTGGCCGATCCACAGGGTGAAGTCACCCGCTTCGCTGACGTAATGCATGTCGATGTCGTAGAAGCGGAGCATGTCCTCGGTGATGGCGAAGGTGACGGTCTTGCGTTCGCCGGGGGCAAGGGTGATCTTCTGCAAGCCCTTCAATTCGCGCATGGGGCGGACGACGCTGCCCTTGACGTCGCGGATATAGAGCTGCACGGCCTCTTTGACGGGCATGCTCCCCCGGTTTTCGACCGTCACGCTTGCGGTGATCGCACCTGTGGGAGTCAGCACCGATTTGTCCAGCGCCACGGGGGAATAGACTACCTCGCCGTAGGACAGCCCGTATCCGAAGGGGTACAGGGGGACGTTGGGCGCGTCCATGTAGTTGGACATGTAGGGACAGAAGGCCTCCGTCTGCGGCTTGGGACGACCTGTCCGGAACGCCTGATAGGACAGGGGCAGCTGACCGGTGCAGTAGGGGAGACTCATGGACAGCCGCCCGGAGGGATTCACCCTGCCGAACAGAATGTCCGCCAGCGCATAGCATCCGCATGAACCGGGCAGCCATGCCTCGATGAGGGCATTCGTTCGGCTCGCCACATCGGGCAAGACCAGGGGTCTGCCGCCGAACAGCACGGTCACGACGCTTCGGCTGACGGTATGCACCGCGTCGAAGAGCGCGGCGTGTTCCCTGCACAGGGAAATGTCCGCCTTGCTGAAGGATTCGCCGGATTGCGTCTGATTCTCGCCCAGCGCCAGCACCACCGCATCGGCGGACTTCGCTGCATCCAGCATGGCGTCCGTCACCTCGTCGGACGGGAAGAAGGCCACATCCGCCCGGGGGTACAGCGTCTCGATGGCCTGACGCAGCGTGACGGTCTGCTGCCTGTCCACGAACAGCGCCCATGCGCCCGTGATCGCCCGATCCTCCGCCAATGCGCCGATGACGACGAGCTTCTGCTTCTCCGACAGCGGGAGCACACCGTCGTTCTTCAGCAGGACGATGCTTTCCTCCGCCGCCTCGCGGGACAGCGCCTGATGCTCCGCGCAGAACAGCAGCTTCTCCTCGTCCTCCACGGACGCATCCTTGTAGGGGTTCTCGAACAGTCCCAGCCGGTTCTTGAGCGTCAGGACGCGCCACACCGCCTCGTCGATCAGCCCTTCGTCCAGCTCGCCGTCCCGCACCAGCTCTTCCAGCTGATGCAGATAGCATTCGCTCATCATGTCGATGTCGCAGCCGGCGATGAGCGCCTTTTTCGCCGCGTCCCGGTCATCCAGAGAGCTGCCGTGGGTGATCGTTTCACTGACGGCGGCGTAGTCGGAGATCACCACGCCGTCAAAGCCCATGTCCCTGCGCAGAATGTCGCGCAGCAGCCGCCTGTTGGTCGTGCACGGCTGACGGTCGATGGTGTTGAAGGCCGTCATCACCATGCTGACGCCCGCCTTGACCGCCGCGCGGTAGGAGGGCAGGTAGTCCTCGAACAGCGTGTGCTCGGACAGCTCGGTGACATTGTAATCACGGCCGGACTGCACCGCGCCATAGGCCGCGAAATGCTTGGCACAGGCGGCCACACGCCCCTTCTGCCCATAGTCGCTGCCCTGGAAGCCGCGCACCTCGCTTTCCGCCATGCGGGCGTTGAGCCAGGGGTCTTCGCCGGTGGACTCCATGCAGCGTCCCCAGCGGCTGTCCCGCGCCAGATCCATCATGGGGGAGAAGGTCACATGGAGACCCGCCGCAGCGGCTTCCCGGGCGGCGGCAGCGGTGATGCGTTCGGCCAATGCGGGGTTGAAGGTCGACCCGATGGCGATCGGCACGGGGAACGCCGTCCGATACCCGTGGATCACGTCCGCCATGAACAGCGCCGGGATATGATGGGGCTGTTTCGCCATCATGCGATCCTGCAGGTCCATCAGGCGAGCCGCGCCGTGCTGCCCTAACACGCTGCCCGTGCGGTACGGCTGATCCGCCGTCATGCGGAATTCCGCCGCAGGGCCGGTGGACTTTTCGTCCGTGCCGAAGAATTCGCCGTTGAGCTGCACGAGCTGCTCGATCTTCTCGCGCAGGGTCATGTCCGCCAGCAAAGCCTGCAATTTCATTGCGTCCATAAGCATTCCTCACTTTGTCGAAGGATGGATTTGTCTCTATTATAGCGGGGATTTGCGGAAATGAAAAGGGGAAGGCTTCGCTTTTTCGGCTGGAATTTCCTCGCGTCGCGGATTTTTCGCCCCGGAACATCTCCGAAGCCCTTGCAAATGCTGGGTACATGGGCTATAATAGACGCTGCGTACACAAAGGAGGTTCATCATGCTGCTGCACGAATTCGACCCGAACGAAACACCACTGTTCACCCCGGAGACGATCGTGACTCCCATGGACGGCATGCCGAAGGTGGCGGTGAGCTGCTTTTCCTCGGTGACCTTCGGGCGGATGCTGGCGCTCTTCCCGGATGCGGAGCAGATCGGTGAGCTGAACAGCGCCTGTCAGTCCTTCCCGGTGTACAGGGTGCGCTATGCGGACGTGGAGCTGGCGCTGATGCCCGCAGCCGTGGGTGCGCCCCTGTGCGTGGCCTTGCAGGAGGAGCTCTACGCCATGGGCGCGGAGACCCTGGTGCTCTTCGGCACCTGCGGTGTGCTGGATGCCGCCATTGGCGATTGTGCGGTCATCCTGCCCACAAGCGCCATGCGTGACGAGGGCACGAGCTATCACTACGCGCCGCCGTCGGACGAAATCGCGGTGAACACGCATCATGCGCCGCTGTTCCGTCAGCTGCTGGCGGACATGCACGTCCCCTTCGTGGAGGGCAAGTGCTGGACGACCGATTCCATGTACCGCGAGACGCGTGAGAAGATCGCCCGGCGCAAGGCATCGGGCTGCATCTGCGCGGATATGGAGTGCGCATCGGTGGCAGCGGTGGCGCAGTTCCGCAAAAGGGAAGCGCTGCATTTCTTCTACGCGGCGGACAACCTGGACGCGGCGGAATGGGATGTCCGCAGCCTGTCCAACCACGCCAATCTGGACGCAAAGGACCGCATCGCGGGCATTGCCCTGGAGGCCGCAAGGCGCATCACCCTGGCAAAAGCAATGCCCTGACATACAAGGAGGAAAACCATGCCTTTCATCAAGACCACATCCAACGTGCAGATCTCAGCGCGCAAGGCGGCGGCCATCAAGGCGCGCATGGGCGAGGCGATCGAGCTGATCCCCGGCAAGTCCGAGAGCTGGCTGATGCTGCAATTCGTGGATGATGCCACCATGTTCTTCAAGGGGGAGGACGAGCCCTGCGCGGTGTGCGAGGTGAAGCTCTTCGGCTCTGCGGATGAGGAGAGCTATACCGCGCTGACGGGTGCATTGACGGACACGCTGCGCGAGGAGCTGGACATCGACCCGGATCGCATCTACGTCACCTTTGAGGAGATCGGCGTGTGGGGCTGGAACGGCGGACTGCTGTAAGCCCCGGAACGTTCGCAGTGCCCAGATTGTCAAAAAGGCCGTGTTTTTAGCCGCAGTAATTCGCCGTCTGCAAGACTCTCATCGTATCGACCGGCTTTGCCGGTCGGGCGGGGCGTTTTCCGTAGAAAAATTCTATTTTTCGGAGGAAAACATTCCTCTTTCGGCCATCACCGGACGAAAGTCCGGCGCTGGCTTCGCGGGGCGATTGCAAGCAATCGCGGCCCGCTCGTCGCGCAAGCGCGACCTCCGCAGCTATCCTCGAAAAAGTGGCTTTGCCACTTTTTCGAAACCCTGTGCCTTCCCCTGCGGGAGGGCTTTTTTGCGTTTGCGGGTCAGGGGCATCTGTCGTGAAAATCGTCCGCACAGGCGCGGATGGGGCTTGCAATTTGCTGCCGCCATGTGCTATCATGGTGAAAAGCAGGGTTCGCCTGATCCGTTTGCAGGCAAGGAGTGAAGCCTATGGAGCATCAGCCCTATACGCCGGAGCGTCTGCGGTATTTGCAGCTTCTGGCGAAGCAGTATCCGACCGTCCAGGCGGCGAGCACGGAGATCATCCGCGTCCGCGCCATATTGAACCTCCCCAAGGGCACGGAGCATTTCATGTCCGACATCCACGGCGAATACGAGGCCTTCCTGCACATCCTCAACTCCAGCTCCGGTGAGGTGAAGGCCAAGCTGAACGACCTGTACGCCGATACGCTGCCCCTGTCCGAACGCAATGACCTGGCGACGCTGATCTACTATCCCCAGGAGAAGCTGGCGCTGGTGGCGGACGAAGCCCCCGACCTGGACGGCTGGTATCGCCGTACGCTGGATCAGCTGGTGGAGCTGTGCCGCCATGTGTCCGTCAAGCATACGCGCAACAAGGTGCGCAGCTACATGCCCGCCGAGTACGCCGAGATTCTGGATGAGCTGGTGCACCTGCGCGGCAGTGAGGGCTTCCGTCAGGCGCAGTACGAGAGCATTGTGGATACCATCATCCGCATCGGCCAGGCACCCCAGGTCATCATGGCCATCTGCACGGTCATCAAGGCGCTGACCTGCGATCATCTGCATATCGTCGGGGACATCTTCGACCGCGGCCCTCGCGCGGACATCGTCATGGATTCGCTCATGACCTGCCACAATGTGGACATCCAGTGGGGCAACCATGATGTGCTGTGGATGGGCGCGGCATCGGGGTCGCGGACGATGGTCGCCACTGTGCTGTCGAATTCCATCCACTATAACAACCTCGATGTCATCGAAACGGGGTACGGCATTTCCCTGCGCCCGCTGTCCGTCTTCGCCAATGAGGTCTATAAGCACTGCGACACGCATTGCTTCGACGTGAAGCTCACCGGCGACGCGGCGGAGAAGTACTCCGAGAAGGACAAGCTGCTGTCCGCCCGGATGTACAAGGCCATCACCATGATCCTCTTCAAGCTGGAGGGGCAGAAGATCCTGCGCTGTCCGGAATTCCACATGGAGGATCGGCTTCTGCTGGACAAGATCGATTACACGCGGCGGACTGTCCGCATCGACGGCAGGGAATATCCGCTGGAGGACTGCGATTTCCCCACGGTCGACCCGGCGCACCCCTATGACCTGACCGCCGAGGAGGAGCAGGTCATCCAGCAGCTGACCGAGTCCTTCCGCCATTCCGAAAAGCTGCAAAAGCAGATCCGCTTCCTCTATTCCAACGGCAGCCTGTATAAGATCCACAACGGGAATCTGCTCTTCCACGGCTGCATCCCCATGGAGGCGGACGGCTCGCTGTCCGCATTCACCATCGGCGGGGAAGAGCGCTCCGGTCGAGCATTCATGGATTATGCCGACCGTCTGGCGCGCAAGGCGTATTATGACAAGCGCGGCACGGCGGAACGCCGCTTCGGCCTGGACTTCCTGTGGTGGCTCTGGGCGGGACGCAACAGCCCCATCTATGCCCGTGACCGCATGACCACCTTCGAGCGGCGCTTCATCCGGGACGAAAGCACCTGGGCCGAGCCGAAAAACGCCTATTACGCCTGCTGCCATGATCCCCATGTGTGTGAGATGCTCCTGCGGGAATTCGGGCTGACCGGCGCGCACAGCCACATCATCAACGGCCATGTGCCCGTGCGTGCGGCCAGGGGCGAAAGTCCCATCAAGGGCGGCGGACGACTCCTGGTCATCGACGGCGGCTTCAGCAAGGCGTATCAGCCCACCTCGGGCATCGCGGGATATACGCTGATCTTCAATTCGCGCCATTTCCGCATGGTGTCCCATCAGCCGTTTTCCGGCCGGTGGAGCGCCATTCACCGCAATGACGACATCGAGAACGATTCGGTCATCTTCGAGGTGATGGAGGATCGCATGCATGTGGCCGATACGGACGAGGGACGCGAGCTTCAGCTGCATGCGGATGATCTGCTGGCATTGCTCCAGGCCTACCGCAGCGGCGCGGTGAAGGAGGCGCACGCATGACCGAATGCGCCCCGTCCGCCGTTCGCGACACGGGGGTGACGCGAATTGGAGCGGTTTCTGCCGTGAGGACGGTTTACAATGACGCGCGGTTCATGCTATAATGGTGTTACTGTGAGCGCATGCCGACGGCGCGCTGCAAGTCCACCCCTGTCAAACAAATGTGGCAAAAGCCACGACAATAAAGGAGAGAACGCATATGAAGATGACCTTCCGCTGGTATGGCAAGGAGACCGACCCCATCGCGCTGAAGTATGTCAAGCAGATCCCCGGCATGTCCGGCCTGATGGGTCTGCTGGACAAGCCCGCCGGTGTGGACTGGCCTGAGGAAGAGGTCAAGGAGCTGGTGGATTACGTCCATGCCCATGGCCTGGAGCTGGAAGTGATCGAGTCCGTCAATGTCCATGAGGACATCAAGATGGGTCTGCCCACCCGCGATGAGTACATCAAGAACTACTGCTCCACCGTCCGCACCCTGGCCAAGTATGGCGTGAAGGTCATCGTGTATAACTTCATGCCCGTGTTCGACTGGCTGCGTACCGACCTGGCGCGCGTCATCGAGGAGGACGGCTCCAACTCCCTGTACTTCGACGAGAAGGATCTGGGCGAAATGGGCCCGATGGAGATCGTCCGCCGTACCGCCGAGGATTCAAAGGGCTTCACCCTCCCCGGCTGGGAGCCCGAGCGCCTGGCACAGCTGGAGACGACCCTGAAGCAGTACGAGGGCATCACCCCCGATATGCTGCGCGAGAACTACAAGTACTTCCTGGAGCGCGTCTGCCCCGTGTGCGAGGAGGTCGGCGTGAAGCTGGCCTGCCATCCGGACGATCCGGCCTGGCCGATCTTCGGTCTGCCCCGCATCGCCCACAGCCAGGAGGACTACGACAAGATCGTCAAGCTCTACGACAGCCCCGCCAATACCCTCTGCCTGTGCACCGGCTCTCTGGGCTCCAATCCGGAGAATGACATCCCCGCCATCATCCGCCACTTCGGCGAGATGGATCGCATCGGTGCGATGCATGTCCGCAATGTGAAGTACCTGGGCTATCGCCACTTCCGCGAGGCGGCGCACCTGTCCTCCACGGGCGATCTGGACATGTTCGAGATCATGAAGGCCATCTACGACACCTGCCCCGATACCTACATCCGCCCCGACCATGGCCGCATGATCTGGGACGAGGAGGGTCGTCCGGGCTATGGCCTGTATGACCGTGCGCTGGGCGCGACCTACCTCAACGGCATCTGGGAGGCGCTGTGCAAGACCTATGGTCAGCGCTGAGCGGCGGAAGAATTGAGATTTGATGGAATCACAGTTTATCAAAAACCATCAAGAGAGACCAACCATGGATAATCCGAAACGTTGGAGGGCGGATGGGTGAGGCGGCTGCATCGAAACCTCAAAGGGGACGGTGCGGCGAATATGCGGGGGATTGCTTCTGCATTCCTTTCCAACTATGCAAGTGAAAACTACTATGCATTTTCGTTGAATTCAAAGCAATCCCACGCATCCTGAGCCGCCAAGATATGCAGCCGCCTTTGCCGAACGCCCCGATCACCCGGGGGGTCCGGGGGGAAAGCCACAACTTGCTTTCCCCCCGGCGGCTTTCCCCGCTTTCGACGCGCGAAAGCGGCCAACTACTTTCATTTCCATATAATTAACTTAGTCAGGATCGAGTTTTTCGAGATACCCAATTGACGAAATCCCCGGTCGGTGGTATAGTGGGTCTGTTCTCACGAACCACCGACCTTTTTGATGGAGGAATACAGCCATGCAGCTCTCTTATCAGGGCATCGGGGACAATGCCGCCTATACCCGCGCGGGGATCGTCCTGCCCGTCTATCATTGGCCGACCATGCGCGACCGCACGGAGGATGCTCCCACCTGGGTGCATTTCGGCGCGGGGAACATCTTCCGCGGCTTTATCGCGGCACTCCAGCAGCGTCTGCTCAATGCCGGGCTGACCGAGACCGGCATCATCGCGGCCGAGACCTTCGACTACGACATCATCAGCAAAATCTATGACCCCTTCGATTCCATGACCCTCATGGTGACGCTCCTGCCCGACGGATCGACCCGCAAGGAGGTCATCGCCTCCATCGCCAAGGGCATCCGGGCGGATGCCTCCGATGCGGCGCAGTGGCATGCGCTGAAAAGCTGCTTCGAGAAGCCCACGCTGCAAATGGTGTCGTTCACCATCACCGAGAAGGGCTATGCGCTGACCAATGTCAGGGGCGAGCTGCTCCCCGTCGTCAAGGAGGACATCGCCCATGGGCCGGAGCAGCCCCGCCATGCCATGTCCGTGGTGGCGGCGATGCTCTATGCACGCTATCAGGCGGGGGCAATGCCCATCGCCATGGTGTCCATGGACAACTGCTCCCACAATGGCGAGAAGCTCCGGGCATCGGTGCTGACCATCGTGGATGGCTGGGTGGACGCGGGTCATGTGCCGTCCGCCTTCGCCGCATGGGTGAAGGATGAGGGGCAGGTGTCCTTCCCGTGGAGCATGATCGACAAGATCACCCCGCGTCCGGCGGACGTGATCCAGGCGCAGCTGACGCAGCTGGGCATGGAGGACATGGCCCCCATCGTGACGAGCCGCAACACCTACATCGCGCCCTTCGTCAATGCGGAAGCGCCCCAGTACCTGGTGGTGGAGGATCGCTTCCCCAATGGCCGTCCGCCGCTGGAAAAGGCCGGGGTCTACATGACCGACCGCGACACTGTCAACATGACCGAGCGCATGAAGGTCACCACCTGCCTCAACCCCCTGCACACGGCGCTGGCAGTGTTCGGCTGCCTGCTGGGGTACACGTCCATCGCGGCGGAAATGAAGGATGCCCAGCTGGTCAGGCTGGTGAAGACCATCGGCTACACCGAGGGACTGCCCGTGGTGGTCGATCCGGGCATCATCGACCCGCGCGCCTTCATTGACGAGGTGGTGGAGCAGCGCCTGCCCAACCCCTTTATCCCGGATACCCCCCAGCGCATCGCCACGGACACGTCCCAGAAGGTCGCCATCCGATTTGGCGAGACCATCAAGAGCTACATGGCTGACCCGGAGAAGGATGCCTCTGCGCTGACGGCCATCCCCCTGGCCATCGCGGGGTGGCTGCGCTATCTGCTGGCGGTGGACGACGCAGGACGTGCCATGCCCGTGTCCGCCGACCCCATGCTGACGGCGCTCCAGGCGGAATTGGCCGGTGTCACCCTCGGTGATCCGGATTCCTGCGTCGGCAGGCTGGACGGCATCCTGAGCAACGAGGTGCTCTTCGGGGTCGATCTGCATCGGGCGGGTCTGGCGGAGAAGATCGAGGGCTATCTGCGCGACATGCTGACCGGAAAGGGCGCGGTCCGCGCGGCACTGGTCAAATATCTTGGATAATCAGGAGGACTTATGCACATCCAGCTTTCGGATCACTTCGACTATAAGCGGCTGATCCGATTCACCCTGCCCTCCATCGCCATGATGATCTTCACGTCCATCTATGGCGTGGTGGATGGCTTCTTCGTCTCCAACTATGCGGGCAAAACGCCCTTCGCTGCCCTGAACCTGATCTATCCCTTCCTGATGATCCTGGGCACGGTGGGCTTCATGTTCGGCACGGGCGGCACGGCCATCGTCGCCATGGCGCTGGGCGAGGGCGACAGGGCGCGCGCCAATCGGCTGTTCTCCCTGTTTGTGTATGTCTGTGTCGGCCTGGGCGCGGTGTTCGCCGTGCTGGGCATCGTCTTCATCCGCCCCGTTGCGGTGCTCATGGGCGCGGAGAACGAATTGCTGGAGCACAGCATCGTCTATGGGCGCATCATCCTGTCGGCGCTGCCTTTCTACGTCCTGCAAATGATGTTCCAGAGCTTCTTCGTCACCGCGGAGAAGCCCCAGCTCGGCCTGTATGTCACCCTGCTCTGCGGCGTGACGAACATGGTGCTGGACGCAGTGCTGGTGATCCTCCTGCCGGTGGAGCACAAGTTGGCCGGAGCGGCCATCGCCACGGCCATGAGTCAGGTGGTGGGCGGTGTCATCCCGCTGATCTACTTCCTGCGCCCCAATGACAGCATCCTTCGCCTGGGGCGGACGCACTTCGACGGGCGTGCGCTCGTCAAGGCCTGTACCAATGGCTCGTCGGAGTTCATGAGCAATGTGTCCATGAGCCTGGTGGGCATGCTCTACAATATCCAGCTGATGAAATATGCCGGGGAGAACGGCATCGCGGCGTATGGCGTGATGATGTACGTCAGCATGATCTTCTCGGCGGCCTTCATCGGGTACAGCATCGGCATCGCGCCGGTGACGGGCTACCACTACGGCGCACAGAACCACGGGGAACTGAAGAGCCTGCTGCGCAAGAGCCTGATCCTGATCGGGAGCTTCGGCGTGGCCATGGTGGTGCTCAGCGAGCTGACGGCGACCCCATTGGCGCGGATCTTCATCAAGGACGACCCCGATCTGATGTCGCTGACGGTGTCGGGCTTCCGCATTTTTGCGGTGTCCTTCCTGTTCATGGGCTTTGCCATATTCGGCTCGGGCTTCTTCACCTCCCTGAGTGACGGGCTGACCTCAGCGCTGATCTCCTTCCTGCGCACGCTGGTGTTCCAGATCTTGGCAGTGCTCCTGCTCCCGCTGATCTGGGAGATCGACGGCGTATGGATGTCCATCATCGTCGCGGAATTCATGGCGATGGTGCTGGTGGGGTTCTTCCTCGTCCTCAAGCGCAGGAAGTATCATTACATGTGAACAAAGAACGCTCCGTCCCGCATGGCGTTGGGGACGGAGCGACTTTTTTGCAAGCGCCCGAAGGCATAGCCGATGCCGATGATGAGCCGTTCTGCCACGTTCGCGGGGTTTCGTCAGCCGTGCGCAAAGAAAAACATAAGAGATACAGCCGATGGACGAAAAATGTGCTATAATCGAATATCATTTTACTGAGGAGGTCTTGATATGGATTACCGTACCTATCTTCGTTACACCCCTGATGAACAGGGCTACTTCGGCGAGTACGGCGGAGCGGTGCTGCCGGATGAGCTGAAGGCTGCCTTTGCAGAGATCACCGAGGCATATCAGACCATCGCCCACAGTGCGCAGTTCATCAGCGAGCTGCGTCGGATCAGGCGCGATTTCCAGGGGCGTCCCACGCCCGTGTACCACTGCGAACGCCTCAGCCGGAAGGTTGGCGGCGCTCAGATCTACCTCAAGCGCGAGGATCTGAACCACACCGGCGCACACAAGCTCAACCACTGCATGGGCGAGGGCTTGCTGGCCAAGTACATGGGCAAGAAGAAGATCATCGCCGAGACGGGCGCGGGTCAGCATGGCGTGGCACTGGCGACGGCGGCGGCGTTCTTCGGGCTGGAATGCGACATCTATATGGGCGAGGTGGACATCGCCAAGCAAGCGCCCAATGTCACCCGGATGAAGATCCTGGGTGCGAATGTCGTGCCCGTGACCCATGGCCTGAAGACGCTGAAGGAGGCGGTGGACGCTGCCTTCGAGGCGTATGCGAAGGAATACAAGGACGCGGTGTACTGCATCGGCTCTTGCCTGGGTCCGCATCCCTTCCCGATGATGGTGCGCGATTTCCAGATGGTCGTCGGACAGGAAATGCGCGAGCAGTTCAAGGAGATGACCGGCCTTGAGCCGGATGTGGTCTGCGCGTGCGTGGGCGGCGGCTCCAACAGCCTGGGGACTTTCATTCCCTTCCTGGACAGCGCCGTGGAGCTCTACGGTGTCGAACCCCTGGGTCGCGGCGCGAAGCTGGGCGACCATGCCGCATCGATGCAGTTCGGCACGCCCGGTGTCATGCATGGGTTCAAGTCCATCATGCTCAAGGACGAAAACGGCGATCCCGCGCCGGTGTATTCCATCGCGTCCGGTCTGGATTACCCCTCCGTCGGCCCGGAGCATGCCTATCTGCGCGATCTGGGGCGCGTCAAGTATGACTGCGTGACGGACGAGGAGGCGGTGCAGGCCTTCTTCGCGCTGAGCAAGTATGAGGGCATCATCCCCGCGCTGGAATCCAGCCATGCGGTGGCCTTCGCGATGAAGAAGGCTCGCGAGATGAAGACCGGGTCGATCCTGGTGACGCTCTCCGGGCGCGGCGACAAGGACGTGGACTACATCGTCGAGCATTATGGATATGGTGAAGGCTTTAATATGTAAGTCATGGACAGGTCATATGAGGTTCATATGGAAGCGGTACGCTCTGTTTTGCGGGGCGTACCGCTTTGTGTATGATAGTTAAAAATTTATCTTTGTTGTATTTTCACAATTCATGCCGTGTAAGCCCTTGCAAAATCCACGCAAATCAATTATAATAGGTAGAAAGTCGATAAGGCTGAAAACACGAAGGGGGGGAAGAATGGATTGGAGAAAAGGATCGATCCGACTGTCCTGAAGGAAACGCGTTTCATCGCGGGCATCGAGCTGGTGTTCAGCGCGGTGATGGAGATCGTCTACCTGTGTCTGGGACGGTGGGACAGCACGGTGCTCCTGGGGAATCTCCTGGGCGGCGTGCTGGCGGTGGGCAACTTTTTCCTGATGGGTCTGACGGTGGCGAAGTCCATCGGCCTGGAGGAGAAGGAGGCCAAGAAGAAGCTCCAGACATCCCGGCAGCTGCGGCTGATGATGATGCTGGTCGTCCTGGTCATCGGCGGTGCAGTGTCCTGCTTTGACACCATCGCGGTGCTGATCCCCCAGTTATTTCCGCGGATCGGCGTGTCCATCCGTGGCCTGACGCTGAAAGACAAGTGATATTGTCCCTCAATTTTCCAGCAAAGGAGGTGAAATATCGGTGAAAACAAGAGACAAGCGATTTCTCATTGAGGACATTCTGCTGATCCTGATGATGGTGCTGCCGCTCCTGGCGGCCATGACGATCAAGGTGCTGACGGCTGATCCGCCGGATGGGAGCATTTCCATCGCGGGTGCACGCATCCTGCTGACCGTCCCCATGCCCATCCAGGATCTGGTGATCTCCGAGGCGCAGGTGAACTCCTGGCTCATCATGATAACGATCACGGGCGCGTGTCTGTTCCTGACCCACGGGATCAAGGCGGACAAGCGCGACTGGCGGCAGATGGCGGCGGAGTGGATCGTGGAAAAGCTGGATTCCCTCGTGCAGGACAGCATGCACCCGGTCTACCATGCCACCTATGCACCCTTCATCGGCACGATCATCGGCCTGTCGGCGTGTTCGAGCTTCATGTCGCTGCTGGGTGTCTTTCCGCCCACATCGGACGTGAATGTCATTGGCGGCTGGGGTCTGCTGGTCTTCATCCTCGTGACGAAGACGAAGCTCAAGGCCGGCCTTGGCAATTATGCCGGCGGCTTCCTGCAGCCCATCTTCATCATGCTCCCCATGAACATCCTCAGCGAGGTCGCTCTGCCGGTGTCGATGTCGTTCCGTCATTTCGGCAACGTCATGTCCGGCACGGTCATCGCGACGCTGGTGGCCTGGGCGCTGCAAAACCTGTCCACGCTGCTGCTGGGCTGGCTGCCCGGTTTCCTGGGGGACATCCCCTTCCTGCAGATCGGCATTCCCGCCATCCTCAGCGTCTACTTTGACATCTTCAGCAGCAGCCTGCAGGCGTATATCTTCGCCATGCTGACCATGCTGAACATCTCCGAGAACTACCCCGAAGACGCCATTGCCGAGCGCAAGGCGAAGCGGGAGGCACGCAGAGCCAAGAAGGCGAAGGCGGCCTGACGCAATTTGCACCGGAGCATCCGCCGCATAGGCGGCACGTCAACCAAACAAAACAACAAAAACGGAGGAATTGAATTATGGAACTGGCAATCGCTATCATTCTTGCTTGCTGCGCGATCGGCGCGGGCTTCTGCACGGGCATCGGCGCCATCGGCCCTGCTATCGGCGAAGGCGGCGCTGTCGCCAAGTCCTGTGAGGCCATCGGCCGTCAGCCCGAGGCCAAGAGCTCTGTCACCTCGACCATGATTATGGGCTGCGCCATCACCGAGTCCACCGGTATCTACTCCCTGGTCATCTCCATCCTGCTGATCTTCGTCGCGCCCGGCATGTTCGTCAATACCCTGGTGGACGGCGTGAAGAAGCTGAAGGAACTGGGTCTGTAAGTGGGTGTGACGCATGGAGAATTTGGGAATCGTATCGCTGAATATATGGCAGATTCTGATTTCCCTGACGAATCTGGCCATTCTGTACACCCTGCTGAAGAAATTCCTGTATAAGCCGGTGAAGGCCGTCCTGGAGGGACGCAAGGCGACGATCGCCAAGTCCTACGCCGATGCGGAGGATGCACGCGCCACTGCCAACGCCGCCCGGGAGGAATACGCCGCGAAGCTCGCCACCGCCAACGAAACGGCGGAGGGCATCATCCATGATGCCACCGTCAACGCCGGAAGGCGCGGCGAGAAGATCGTGGCCGAGGCGCAGCAGAAGGCGGAGGAGATCGTCCGCCGGGGTGAAGTGGAGGCTTCCATGGAGAAAAAGAAGGCCATGGAATCCATCCGCCGCGACATCACCGATGTGTCCGCCGCCATGACCGAGCAGCTGCTCCAGCGCGAAATGAACGAAGACGACCATCGCAGGATGATCGACGAGTTCCTGAAGGGCGTGGGTGACAACTGATGACGGAAATGAGCAGATCCTACGCTGAGGCGCTGTTCTCCCTGGCGCTGGAAACAGGCACCGTCACGGAGACGCTGACGGCGCTCAAGGCCATGCGGGACGGCATCGTCGGCACGGAAGGCACGCTGGAGCTGCTGGCGTCGCCTTCCATCCCCAAGGAGGAACGCTGCGCCGTGCTGGAAAAGGCCTTCGGCAATGTCCAGCCGGAGCATGTGATGAGCTTCGTCTGCGTGCTGGTGCAGCATGGCCGCATCCATGACCTGGATGCATGCCTGAATGCCTATACCGCGCTGTATGACGAGCACTGCCGCCTGTCCACAGCCTATGTGACCAGCGCCGTGGCGATGACCGAAGCCGAAAAGCAGACGCTGACCGAAAAGCTCAGCCGCAAGCTGAACAGGACCATCCGCCTGGAATGCGCGGTGGACGCAGGGCTGCTGGGCGGCATGGTCGTCCGCGTGGACGGCAAGGTCATCGACGGCAGCCTGAAGCATCGGCTGGAAGAAATCAAGGAAGTGATGAATCGATGAGCAATCGACCGGAAGAAATTTCAAGTATACTCAAGGAGCAGATCCGAAATTACAAATCCCGCATCGAGATGAACGAGACCGGCACGGTCATCACCGTGGGCGACGGCATCGCGCGGGTGTACGGACTGCGTTCCTGCATGGCCAACGAGCTGCTGCGCTTTGAGGATGGCAGCTATGGCATGGCGCAGAATCTGGAGGAGGAGACGGTCTCCGTCGCCGTTCTGAGCGACAAGGAGAGCATCCGCGAGGGTTCTACCGTGTATCGTACCGGTCGCGCCCTGTCCGTCCCCGTGGGTGAGAACCTGCTGGGTCGCGTGGTGAATGCCCTGGGTCAGCCCATCGACGGCAAGGGGGACATCATCACCAGCCAGACCCGCCCCATCGAATCCGAAGCCCCCGGCATCATCGAGCGCCAGGGCGTGCATGTGCCGCTCCAGACGGGCATCAAGGCCATCGATGCCATGATCCCCATCGGCCGCGGTCAGCGCGAATTGATTATCGGCGACCGTCAGACGGGCAAAACCGCCATCGCCGTGGATACCATCATCAACCAGAAGGGCAAGGGCGTGCTGTGCGTGTATGTCGCCATCGGCCAGAAGCGCACGTCCGTCGTGCAGATCGCCGGTGAGCTGGAACGCGCCGGTGCAATGCCCTATACCATCATCGTGTCCGCCTCTGCGGCGGAAAGCGCCCCGCTTCAGTACATCGCGCCCTATGCGGGCTGTGCCATGGCGGAATACTTCCGCGAACAGGGCAAGGACGTGCTGATCGTCTATGACGACCTGTCCAAGCATGCGGTGGCTTACCGTGCCCTGTCGCTGCTGATCCGCCGTCCTCCGGGACGCGAGGCCTATCCGGGCGACGTGTTCTACCTGCACTCCCGCCTGCTGGAGCGTGC
>CAZJOA010000035.1:0-19940 GCA_964547515.1 uncultured Faecalibacterium sp. | reverse complement strand
CCCCCGGGCGGATCGGTCATTTGGGCAGGGTCATATCGGTGAAGGGCGAACGTTCTTCAAACGGGAATTTGATGTGCCAGATGGCGCGCAGGGCATCCATCTGATGCAGGAGCATGCGCGTCTGGGCGTGGGGCATCTCGACGGGCTCAAGCGCGCCGGAGCGCAGATCGCGCAGGCAGGCCTCCACCTCGTATTCGTAGCCCGTGATCTGCGGTGGCATGTCGATATGGCGCGTGGGACGGTTGCGGTGATCCTTCTCGTAGATCTCCACCCAGGTCGGGTTGTGGATGCTGTCCACCGTCATGTAGCCCTGCGTACCGTAAACGACGCACCTCCTGTCCGAATTGAAGGCCGTGGAGGCCATGAGCTGCGCCATTTTGCCGTCGCGATACTTGATGGTGATGCTCTCCGTGCGATCCACGCCTGTGTCCATCAGCTCCACGGTGCTGTTGATGCGAACGATGTCGTCCCCGAAGAGCATGGAGGCGAAGCTGAGCACATACACGCCCAGGTCGAGCAGCGCACCGCCGGCCAGCTCCGGGCGGACGATGCGTTCCTTGTATTCGATGGCGTAGCAGAGATTGGCATTGAGCATACACGGTTCGCCGATGACCCCCTGGGTCAGCAGCTCATTGATGATGCGCCGCGAGGGCATATACCGATGCCAGAGGGCCTCGGCGACATACACGCCCTCCCGTTCGGCGAGGGAGAGCACCTCCTCCGCCTGATGGAGGTTCGGTGTAAAGGCTTTCTCGCAAAGGACGGGCTTCTTATGGCGGATGCAGAGCTTCATCTGTTCCGCATGGGCGGAATGGGGCGTGGCGATATACACCAGGTCGACGCGCGGGTCCATCAGCATGGCCTCATACGAGCCATAGGCACGGGTGACGCCCTCCTCGGCGGCGAAGGCCTGCGCCTTCTCCTCGCTGCGGGACGCCACGGCGTACAGCGCCACCGGACGGCCTGCAGCCCGCATGCCTCGGATGGTCGCGCACATGGAGCGCGCGATGCTGCCCGCACCTAAAATGCCCACATGCATCGTGTCGAACATAGTCCCCTCCCCTTCCTGCGACAGAATTCATCGGTCAAGGGTATTGTAGCATGTTCGGCCGCGGGCGTAAACCGCATTCTGCGACAAAAACACGGCGTGAAAAAAAGACCTGCCGCATTTGCGGCAAGCCTTCGTGTGATCCCGGCAGGATTCGAACCTGCGACCTTTTGATTCGTAGTCAAACACTCTATCCAGCTGAGCTACGAGACCATATGCGTCAGGGAAAGGGACGGCTGATCTGGCAGAACCAGGTGAGAAGTGATCCCGGCAGGATTCGAACCTGCGACCTTTTGATTCGTAGTCAAACACTCTATCCAGCTGAGCTACGAGACCACATGCCGTCCGCCAAGAGGCATTCACATGAATGACTTCCCCTGACAGCTCCAATAGAATACCACCGTTTTCGCAGAATGTCAACCCCTTTTTTCGAAAAAAATAATTTTTGTCACAGGCCGATCCCCTGCTGGGAAAATCGTGGCGGTTCTGCCAGCGGATGGGTGAAGAGCTGCGCCACTGCCGATTCGTAATTCGCCGGACTGGACTTCCGCACGGCCTTCGCGGCCTTTTCCGCCCCCGCAAAGCAGCACGACATGTAGATCATCAGCTCCCGCATGCGGCTATGCGCCTGCGCCAGAGGACGATCCTGCCGATAAGCGTCCCACAGCGCGTCATGGAAGCGCCGCAGCTCCTGCCTGGAGAGGGGTTCGCCGCCGGATGCCTCCCGTGCCAGGGCGGGATCGCAGATCAGGCCGCGTCCCAGCATGACGGGCAGCTGCGGATACGCCGTCCGGATCGATGCGCAGTCCGCCGCCGAGAAGAGATCGCCGTTCCACACCAGCGGCAGATGACGCTCCGCCGCCATGGCGAAGGTCTCCGGATGGAGCGTCCCGGCCTTGTAGAAGTCCTGCCGGGTGCGCGGGTGGATGATGATCTCCTGGATGGGGTGATCCGCCAATACATCGAGGATCGCAGGCCATTCGTCCGCCGAATCAAAGCCGATGCGCGTCTTGACCGACACCGGGATCGGCGAACCCGCACAGACCTTGCCCAGCAGCGCGTCCAGCGCGTACAGGTCGCGCAGCATCCCCGCGCCCTTGCCCTTCGCCGTCACCGTACCCGACGGACAGCCGATGTTCAGGTTCACCTCGCCGTACCCCATGTCCGCCAGCGCCTTCGCCGCCCAGAGGAAATGCTCCGCGTCCTTGGCCAGCACCTGCGGCACGGTCGGGATGCCCCGATTGTGCTCCGGCAGGATGGCGCGCAGCTCCTTCGGCGTGAAGACATGGTGCATGGTGGGGCTGACGAAGGGGATGTAATACTTGCGCACGCCGCTGAAATGCGCGGCATGGGTGCGGCGGTAGATCGTGTCGGTCATGCCCTCCATCGGGGCGAAGCGAATGTCCATGGGCGGCCTCCTGCTCGGGAAGATTGCCATCATCATACCACATTCGCGGCGGACTGACAAGCCGGTTCAGTCCGCCTCCACCGTGATGTGCGCCCCCAATCCGCACAGCATGCCGGGCAGATCCTCATACCCCCGGGCGATATGTCCCGCCGGGTCACGCAGGAGCGTTTCTCCCTCGGCGGACAGTCCGGCCAGCATCATCGCCGCGCCGCCCCGCAGATCGGTGCTGGTCACGGTCGTCCCCGCCAGCATGCGTCCCCCGCTCACCAGCGCGATGCGATCCTCGATGCGGATATTCGCCCCCAGACGCACCATCTCCCGCGCGTGCATGAAGCGGTTCTCGAACACCGTCTCCAGGAACACCGATGTCCCCCGCAGCCGCAGCGCCAGGGCCATCATCGGCGCCTGCATGTCCGTGGGGAAGCCCGGATACGCCAGCGTCCGCACCTGGATCGGCTGACTCCCCTTCCCGGTCAGGCGCAGTCCCGCAGGGCTTTCCCGCAGGCGGACACCCGTTTCCCCCAGTTTGAACAGCACCGCCCGCATGTGCTCCGCCCTCACCCCGCGCAGCAGCACGCTGCCCTCCGTCATCGCCGATGCACACAGGAGCGTCCCGGCCTCGATGCGATCCGGGATCGGCTGATGCATGCACCCATGGAGGCATTCGCAGCCCTCCACGGTGATCGCCCCCGTGCCCGCGCCCGTGATGCGCGCGCCCATCCGCAGCAGGCATTCGCACAGGTCGACGATCTCCGGCTCTTTCGCCGCGTTCTCGATGCGCGTCCGTCCCTTCGCCAGCACCGACGCCAGCAGGATGTTCTCCGTCGCCCCGACGGACGGGAAGTCCAGATAGATATTCCCGCCGCGAAGCCGCCCCTCCAGCGTCACCGAGCCCGGTGTCAGCTGCACCTGGGCCCCGAGGGCTTCCATGCCCTTGAGGTGCAGGTCGATGGGGCGCTGCCCGATGGCACAGCCGCCCGGTAGCGCCACCCGCGCATACCCCGTCCGCGCAAGGAGAGGTCCCATCACCAGCACCGAGGCTCGCATACGGCTCAGCAGATCGGGCGCGGACGGCGAATGGGGCATTTCCGCACGGAGGGTGACGCTCTGTCCGTCGCGATGTATGTCCACGCCGCAATCGGAAAGGATATTCAGCAGCGTGCGGACATCCGTCAGATCCGGGACGGACTGGAGCGTCAGCGGCTCACGGGTGAGCAGACTGGCGCACATCAGCGGCAGAACGGCGTTCTTGGCCGCATGGATGCGCACCTCCCCCGACAGCTGCTCGCAATGCCGGATGCGGTATGTGGCCATGTTGCTTTTCCCCCCTTGCGGGATAGTGTGCGCGGGGCTGCGCGTTCCATGCACGATGGCGGATATTGTCAGCCGCGGCAGTCCGCAGACTTTCCCTTGACTTTTGGGCGTTTCTCCTTCATAATAGGTACGATACGCGGCATATGCGCATCGCGTGTTTGTGATGGAAGCAGTTCCGCCGTGTCCACCCATCAAGCCCCAGCAAGGAGGTCAGCCGATGCCCACTGCAATCACCCATGTCCAGCCCGGTTCCATCGCCGAAAGGCTCGGATTGCGCGAAGGCGACCAGCTGGTCTCCATCGCCGGAGAACCCATCATCGACCAGATCGATTATCAGGCGCTGACGGCGCATCGGCGCTTCGACATGTGCGTCCGCCGCAGGGACGGACAGGAGGACATCATCCGCGTCCGCAAGCAGGACTGGGAACCGCTGGGCATCACGCTGGATCAGTCCATCGTGTCCTCCCCCCGCCCGTGCAAGAACCACTGCGTCTTCTGCTTCATCGACCAGATGCCCCCCGGCATGCGCAAGACCCTCTACGTCAAGGACGACGACTGGCGGCTCTCGCTCATGATGGGCAACTACATCACCATGACCAACATCGATGACGCGGAGCTGGATCGCATCATCCGCCGGAAGGTGTCGCCCCTGTTCATCTCCGTGCAGTGCACCGACCCGGACATGCGCGTGAAGCTGCTGCGCAATCCCCGCGCGGCACAGATCATGGACAACCTGCGCACCCTCAAGGCGCATGGCATCCGCTTTCACTGCCAGATCGTGCTGTGTCCGGGGTGGAACGACGGCGACATCCTGATGAAGTCCATCCGCGAATTGGCCGAGCTCGCCCCGGCCGCACAGTCCATCGCGCTGGTGCCCATCGGGCTGACCAGATTCCGCGACGGACTGCCCTGCATCAAGCCCTACGACAGGCAGATGGCCACCGACCTGATCGAATCCGTCAAGCCCTTCCAGGAACGCTTCCTCCGCGAGATGGGAACGCGCTTCGTCTTCCCGGCGGACGAATTCTACTGCCTGTCCGGCCTGCCCATCCCCGAGGACGAGGAATACGAGGACTATCCCCAGATCGAGAACGGTGTGGGCATGCTGCGCATGTTCGAGACCGACCTGCAATACGCCGCAGAGGACTGCCCCGTGGCCGAAACGCCCCCGCGCCGCCTCTGCATCGCCACCGGCACGTCCATCGCGCCCTTCCTGCAGCGCCTGGCCGATCAGTACGCCCCCAGGGGAACCACCGTGGAGGTGCGCCCCATCATCAACCGCTTCTTCGGCGAATCCGTCACCGTCTCCGGGCTCATCACCGGCGGCGACCTGGTGGAGCAGTGCCGCGATGTCGTTGCGGATGAGATCCTCATCGTGCGCAGCATGATCCGCGCCGAGGGCGACCTTTTCCTGGACGACATGTCCGTCGACGAAGTCCGCAAGGCGCTGCCCGCCCCCCTGCACATCACCGAAAGCAGCGGCGAAGGCTTCTGGCGCGCCATTTCCGGTCAGCCCTGCTGACCCCATACAGGAGGAAATCATCAATATGGCAAAGCCCCTTGTGGCCATCGTGGGACGTCCCAACGTTGGCAAATCCACCTTCTTCAACCGCATCACCGGCAAGCGCATCTCCATCGTCGAGGATACCCCCGGTGTGACCCGCGACCGCATCTACGCCGATGTGGAATGGCAGAACCGCCGCTTCACCATGATCGACACCGGCGGCATCGATCCCCGCAGCGAGGATGTGCTGCTCTCCCAAATGCGCCATCAGGCCGAGATCGCCATGGACACTGCCGACGTGATCTGCTTCTTCGCCGACGGACGCGACGGCCTCACCGACGACGACCGCGAGGTCGCCAATCTCCTGCGCAAGACAAAAAAGCCCCTGCTGCTGGTCATCAACAAGGTCGACCACATCTCCATGGTGGACAATATCTACGAATTCTATGAGCTGGGCATCGGCGACCCCATCGCCATCAGCGCCGCGAACATGATGGGTCTGGGTGACCTGCTGGAGGCCATCTGCGCTCAGCTGCCCCCGCAGACCAAGGACGAGCTGGACGAGGAGGAGCACATCCTCCAGCTGGCCGTGGTCGGTCGGCCGAATGTGGGCAAGTCCTCCCTGGTGAACCGCCTGCTGGGTCAGGAGCGCACGATGGTCTCCAACATCGCCGGGACGACCCGCGATGCCATCGACACCCGCTTCAAGGTCAACGGCACGGAGTACAACATCATCGACACCGCCGGTATCCGCCGCAAGAGCCAGATCGAGGACGAATCCCTCGAGCGATACAGCGTGCTGCGCTCCATCGCGGCCATCCGCCGGTGCGACGTGGCGCTGCTGCTCATCGATGCCAACGACGGCGTCACCGAGCAGGACACCAAGATCGCCGGACTCATCCGCGACGAGGGCAAGGCCGTCATCATCGTGGTGAACAAGTGGGACGCCATCGAAAAGGAGACCGGCACGCTGGAGGCATTCAAAAAGCAGGTGCTGGACGACCTGAAGTTCATGGACTACGCCCCCGTGCTCTTCCTGTCTGCCCTGACCGGGCAGCGTGTCCACACCGTGATGGACATGGTGGATCAGGTCTGGGCACAGGCCAGCAAGCGCATCCCCACAGGTGTCCTCAACGATGTGCTCAACGACGCCACGGCTGATCTTCAGCCCCCCGCCACCAATGGCCGCCGCCTCAAGATCTACTACGCCACCCAGCAGGCGACCTGTCCGCCCCTGTTCATCCTCTTCGTCAACGACGAAAAGCTCATGCACTTCGCCTATGAGCGCTATCTGGAGAACTACTTCCGCAAGACCTTCGACTTCACCGGTACGCCCATCCGCTTCATCCTGCGTGAAAAGAAGAAGGACTAATTTGAAGGGATCGATGGTATGAACACCCTGCCCTATATCGTCATCGCCGTGATCGCCTACCTCCTCGGCAGCATCTCCTTCGGCATGGTCATTTCGAAGGCCGCCGGCGGCCCCAACCTGCGCGAGGTCGGCAGCAAGAACACCGGTGCGACCAATGTCCTGCGCGTCATGGGCGTGAAGGTCGGTCTGCTGGTCTTCGTGCTGGACATCCTCAAGGCGCTGGTGGCCTGCATCATCGGCCGGGTCTGGATGGGCCTGAACGGCGCGATGCTCGCCGGGCTCGCCGTCGTCATCGGACACAACTGGCCGTGCTTCTTCCAGTTCAGGGGCGGCAAGGGCGTGGCCTCCACCCTCGCCGTCATGCTCATGACCTTCCCCGTCCCCGCCGTCATCTGCTATGTGGTCGCCATTGCCCTCATCGCCGCGACGAAATACGTCTCCCTGGGCAGCATCACCCTGGCGGCGCTCTTCGCCGTGCTGGTCATCATCACCAACTGGGGCGAATGGCTCGTTATCGGCTGGGTCATCCTGATCGCCGGACTGCTGATCGTGCGGCATCACGCCAACATCACCCGGCTGATCCACGGCACGGAAAACAAGCTGGGCGCGAAGAAAAACGCATAACCCATGCGCCTTTTGTTGCAGGAGGACACATGCTGACACACACCGGCACAAGGACGCTGACCACACCTCGGCTGACGCTGCGTCCCTTCACCCCGGAGGACGCACAGGACATGTTCGACAACTGGTGCGCCGACCCGGAGGTCACCAAGTACCTGACCTGGCCGACCCATCCCACCGTCGATGTCACCCACCTTGTCTGTGCCGACTGGGTCAGCCGATATAGCGAAAGGGACTACTACCAGTGGGCTATTGTGCATGAAGGACAGGTCGCAGGCAGCATCGCGGTCGTCAGCCATGATGACCGCATCGGCAAGGCGGAGATCGGCTATGTGCTCAGCCGGAAGCTCTGGCATCTGGGCATCATGACCGAGGCGCTCCAGACCGTGATGGACTACCTCTTCGACGTGGTGGGCTACGATCGCCTCGAAGCCCGCCATGACCCGCGCAATCCCCATTCCGGCGGCGTGATGCGCAAATGCGGCATGCGATACGAGGGGACGCTGCGCCATTCGGATCGGAACAATCAGGGCATTTGCGATGCCTGCTGGTACGCGCTGCTCAAAAGCGAACGCCCGGCAAGATGAATCCCCCCCTGAACACAAAAAAGCCCTGGGATCACACGATCTCAAGGCTTTTTCTGTGCCGGTGGCGGGGGTCGAACCCGCACGGGTGTTAGCCCAACGGATTTTGAGTCCGCCTCGTCTGCCAATTCCAACACACCGGCACGCAAAGAGCATTATACCACATCGCGCCATGGATTGCAAGTCCGGCGCGTATTTTTTTGCCGAACCCATTTCCCGCCACCGTCATAATCTGTGAGCGACGGCAGGGCGCATTCCCTCACGACCCTGTCCTGAAAGGATGTGGACCATGCCTGACCAAGAATACCTGCGCGTGGATGGCGTATGCAAGCGCTTCGGCGCGGGGGAGGAAGCCGTCGCCGCGCTGGAGGACATCAGCTTCACCCTGGATAAGGGGCGCTTCCTGACCCTCCTGGGCCCCAGCGGCTGCGGTAAGACCACCCTGTTCAACATCATCGCCGGACTCACCGCGCCGGATCGCGGCAGCGTCACCCTGGCGGGCGAACCGCTCGTCCTCCGTCCCGGCATGACCGGCTATATGCTGCAAAAGGATCTGCTCCTCCCCTGGCGCACCGTCGCGGACAACATCACCCTGCCCGGGACGCTCCACGGGAAACGCAAACGGGATGCACTGCGCGAGGCCGAAATGGACATCCGCGCCTGCGGGCTGGAGGGCATGCTGCGCCGCCGCCCCGATGAGCTGTCCGGCGGACAGCGTCAGAGGGCGGCGCTCGTGCGCACCTTCACGACCGGGAAGGAGATGCTCCTGCTGGATGAGCCCTTCGGTGCGCTGGACGCAGTGACGCGCCTGCATTTGCAGGAGCTGCTGACGCGCCTTTGCCTGCAAAAGGGCAAGACCGTCCTCTTCGTCACCCACGATGTGGACGAGGCGCTGCTGCTCTCCGACGAGATTCTCGTCATGGGCTGCGACCCCGGGCGGATCATGGCGCATCATCGGCTGACATTGCCGAAGCCCCGCACCATGAGCACCCTGGCTACCCCCGAAATGGTCGGCCTGAAGGCGGACATTCTGTCGATGCTGGATCGGGAGGTGAAGCGGCATGACCATGCGTCCTAAGCGGCTGACCATCCATCTGTGGCGGTGGGGGCTGCTGATCGGGCTGATCGTCCTGTGGGAGGTCGGCAGCCGCGTCGGCCTGATCGACCCATTCTTCTTCTCCCGCCCATCCGAGATCGTCCGAACGGCCATCGTCAAATTCCAGTCCGGACAGCTCCTGCGGGACATTCGCTACACCGCATTCTCGACCCTGCTGGGCTTCCTGCTGGGGACGCTCATCGGCTCGGTCGTTGGGCTGCTCTTCTGGTTCAGCAAGCCCGTCGCTCTGGTCGCCGAACCCTGGCTCATCGTCCTCAACGCTCTGCCCAAGCTCGCCCTCGCGCCCGTGCTGGTCATCTGGTTCGGCATCGGCTTCTCGTCCAAGGTCATCCTGGCCTTCCTCATGACGGTGGTCGTCGCGGCCATGTCCGCCTATGGGGGCGTACAGACCGTCGATCCCGCGCTGGAGACACTGCTGATCTCCCTGGGTGCGAAACGCCATCAGGTTTTCGTCCGCCTGGTCGTCCCCTCCGCCCTCGCGTCCATCATCACCGGGCTGCGCGTCAACATCGCCCTGGCCATGGCCGGCGCGATCGTCGGCGAATTCATCGCATCAGACCGCGGTCTCGGGCGTATGATCGTGTATGCCGGCACGGTCTTTGACCTGAAGCTGGTATGGGTCGGCGTGATCGTCCTGTCCATCGTCAGCGTGCTGATGTATGTCGGCGTGGTGCTGCTGGAAAAGCTGCTCCTGCGGCTATGGACGGCGAAGCATCCGGCCTGAATCCATCAAAAGGAGGTTTTTCCCATGCACAAGCGTCTTCTTTCCCTTCTGGCGGCATTGATGCTGCTCGCCCTCCCCTGCGCCCGGGCGGAGAATGCCCTCAAGCCCATCGTCGTCGCCGAACCGGTGCACCTCATCGGCTATCTGCCGCTGTACGTCGCCATCCATGAGGGCTATTTCGCCGAGGAAGGCCTGGATGTCACCGTCGTGCAGGCCACAGGCGGTGCACATGTGACGGCGGTGGTGTCCGGCGATGCGTTCGCGGCCATCGGCGGCATCGACAGCTACAGCTTCGCCAACGCGGGCAACGCCGATCCCATCCTCGGCATCGTCAACTGCGTCAACCGCGCCAATGTCTACCTGTTCGCCCGGAAAGGCCTGTCACCCGCGTCCGACAGCGACATCGCCCTTTCGGAATTCCTGCGTGGGAAGACCATCATCGCCGGTCGGTACGGCGGTTCGCCCAATGTGCTGACGCGCTTCCTGCTCATCTCCCTCGGCCTTGAGCCCGAAAACGACGCGACCCTGCTGGAAAACGCCGATGCCTCCACCGTCACTGCGATGCTGCAATACGGTCAGGGGGACATCGGCAACGGCGGCGAACCGCAGATCTCCGAGGGCGTGACGGCGGGCATCTTCGAAGAGCCCTTCGTCTGCTTCCCCGATCTGGGGGACTACGCCTACTCCGTCATCGGGGTGAAGCGTTCGACCATCGAAAACGATCCGGAGACCTGCGCGGCGTTCGTGCGGGCGATGGTTCGGGCGCTGCAGGTGGTTCAGGAGGATCGCACGGTGGCAGAACGCGTGCTGGAGGCGGAGTTCGCCACATTGTCCGCCGAAGGGCGCAAGGCCGCGCTGGATCGCGCATACGCCGATGATCTGTGGTCGCTGGACGGCTTCATCTCCCGCGACGCGGTGGACACCTGCATGGGCGTGGTGAAGGTGTCCGGCCTGTTCGAAGGGGATTGGGATTATGGGAGGATGGTCGACATGCGATTCGTCGACGCACTGGACAAAGCGGAATAACGCTCCCCCGGCCATGCTCTGTAGAGGGCATGGCCTTTTGCACGCAAAAAGGGTCGTGCCCTCTTGCTAAGGCACGACCCGGAGGAAGGATGGATCGCGAAGGTCAGTTTATTCGTCGTCCTTGCCGGAGCAGCAGGTGCAGCCCCCGCAAGAACCGGAGCAGCCGCTGCATGTGCCGCCGTCCGGACAGCCGATGCACTTCTTGCCGCTCTTCTTGGCCTTGTAGACATACGCGCCAGCGCCGCCCACAATGACCAGGACGATCAGGATGATGATGAGGTCAGCCATGGGAATGCCTCCTTGGCGGGGATCAGGCTTTCGCCTTCAGCTCGTATTCGTGCTGCAGATTCTTGTTGGTGTTGTGGATCAGCCAGCAGATGACCGCCGCGAAGGCCACGACCACGATCAGGCCGGGCACAAAGCCAGCGCCGAGCTTGCCGGTGGTGATGAGCGTGCCGATCTGGTACACAGCATAGCCGATGGAGAAGCCGGTGCCCAGTTGGAAGCCGATGCCGCCCCAGAGCCACTTGCTGCTCTTCATCTCGGAATTCATCGCGCCGATGGCTGCGAAGCAGGGCGGCGTGAAGAGGTTGAACATCATGTAGGCCAGCGCCGCGACCTTGGTGATGGCGAGGATACCGGCGACCTCAGCACCAGCGCCCTCCATCATGGCAAGCTCCTCGGTGTCGATCAGGTTCTCCAGGCCGACGAAGCAAACCGCCAGCGTACCGACGACGTTCTCCTTGGCGATGAAGCCGGTGACGGCCGCAGCCGCCAGCTGCCAGCTCAGAACGCCCACGATGGGATAGATGACATACGCGAAGGGATGGGCAATGGACGCGAGGATGGAGGCATCAGCCGTTTCGGCAGGCTGGAAGTTCCAGCTGAAGGTCTGCATGATCTGCACGACCGTGTTGCACAGCAGGATGATGGTACCGGCCTTGACGATGTACGCCCAGCCACGCTGGCACATGGACAGGAACGCACGCTTCACGCTGGGGACCTTGTATTCGGGCAGCTCGATGATGAAGAAGGACTTGCGCACCTTATAGCCGGTGATCTTGTTGATGAGCAGCGCGCCGAAGAAGATCAGGACGATGCCCACGAAGTACATCAGGGGGCTGATCCAGCCCGAACCGGGGAAGAACGCGCCGACGAACAGCGAGATGACGGGCAGCTTCGCGCCGCAGGGCATGAAGGGCGTCAGCATGGCGGTGGCGCGGCGTTCACGCTCGTTGCGGATGGTGCGGCAGGCCATGACGCCGGGGATGGCGCAGCCCGTGCCGATGACGAACGGGATGACGGACTTGCCGGACAGGCCGACCTTCTTGAAGATGGGGTCAAGCACCACGGAGGCACGCGCCATGTAGCCGCAGTCCTCCAGCAGGGCGATGAGGAAGTACATCACCATGACCAGCGGCAGGAAGCCCAGCACAGCGCCCACACCGCCGATGATGCCGTCCACCAGCAGGGCTTGCAGGATGGGAGAAGCGTTCTCCACCAGTCCCGCGACCCATTCGGTCAGGGACTCCATCCAGCCCTCCAGAATACCGGCCAGCCACACGCCGAGGCCGCCCTCCGCCTGGGAGATCCAGAACACCGCGTACATGATGACCGCGAAGATCAGCAGGCCGCCGATGGGATGCGTCACCACCGCGTCGATCTTGTCCTGCGCGTTCTTGTCAGCGGTCTTGACCTTGCGGCTCTCGACCTGCTTGACCAGGGAATTCACGAAATTGAAGCGCGCACGGTCAGCCTTTTCGACCTCGGCCTTGTCGGTCAGGTCGATGTCCGCCTGATGATAGGGTGCTTTCTGACTCTTGCCCGCATGCTCCACCGCCGCCTTGACCACGGCGGACAGTCCCTCATTGGTGGTCGACACCGTGTCCACCACCGGGCAGCCCAGCGCTGCGGACAGCGCCGCCGTGTCGATCTTCGTCTGCTTCTTCGCATTCACGTCCGCCTTGTTCAGCGCCACGACCACCGGGATGCCCAGCTCCAGCAGCTGGGTGGTGAAGAACAGGCTGCGGCTGAGGTTCGTCGCGTCCACGATGTTGACGATCACGTCCGGATGCTCGTTCTTCACATAGCCGCTGGTGATGGATTCCTCGCTCGTGAAGGGGGACATCGAGTATGCGCCGGGCAGGTCCACCGCGATCAGGTCATCGCGGCCATTGCTGTAGGTCTTCCTGATGGCGTGCTCCTTGCGCTCCACCGTCACGCCCGCCCAGTTGCCGACCTTCTCGTTGCGGCCGGTCAGCGCGTTGTACATTGTCGTCTTGCCACTGTTTGGATTGCCCGTCAGTGCAATTCTCATGGGGACTCCTCCTCTATTTTCCATCAATGAACCGTGAGGGTTCGCAGTTAGTAAAGGCTAACACACCGCCCAAAAAAGGATCAGCCGGTCCTTTTTGTCCAGGAAGTCACACTTCGATGGCCTCAGCCAGCTGATCGTCGATGCTGTAGCGGGCATCCTTCACGGAGATCGTGCATCCGCCCCGCTTGCGGCTGACCACGGTGATGGGTTCACCGGTATAGCAGCCCAGCGAGAAGAGGAACTGATTGAGCTCCTCATCGTCCGTCGCGATGCCGCGGATGATGTATTCCCTGCCCAGCTCTGCACTACGAAGGTTCATGTTCATCCCTCCATCGTCATGGCTTTGATCGGTAGTTAGCGTTTTCTAACGCCTGGAATAGAATAGCACGCCCTCGCGGGTTTGTCAAGCCCTTTTTCGGAAATAATTTCACCTTTTGTGAGACAAATCTAACTCTTTTGACAGCATAACCACTTTTTCCGGAGGAGCAGCGTCCTTCCCCCTGCAAAAGGGTATGCAGAATCGGGCGCGGGAATGCCTCACAGCGCCCGGCACGATTCGCGGAGCGTCAGCCGAAGGGGCAGGGAGAGCATCTCCGGCACATCCGGCTGATCCATCGCCAGAAGCGCGGTGTCGATGAGCGTGCTGCCGTACTGCTCATAGTCCACGCGGATGCTGCTGAGGTTGGGCTGGGTCAGCTCGGTGAGGAAGACATCGTCGCAGCCGATGAGCGAAATGTCCGCCGGGACGGAAAGCCCCCTGCGCTGGATGGCCTGGAGTGCGCCGACACACATCATGTCGTTGGCCGTGATGACGGCGGTGGGCGGCTGAGGCAAAGTCAGCAGGCGGAGCATGCCATGATGGCCGCTCTTCTCGTCGAAGCTGCCCTCGTCCACCAGGTATTCCGGGCAGAGGGGCGCGCCCAGCTCTTCCAGCATTTCCCGATAGGCATCGACCTTGACCTGCGTCTGGACGATGTTCATCGGGCCGTGGAGGAAGGCGATGCGGCGGTGTCCCATCCCGAAAAGGCAGCGAACCGCCTGACGCATGCCATCGGCATGATCCAGCACCACCTGATAGCAGTCCACGCCCCGGGGCTTCCCGGCCACGACCACCGGCACCTGACGGATGCACTGGCGCAGCGCCTGCTCGAACGCCTCCGGCAAGGGATTCCAGTCCACCACGCCGCCGCAGATGATGAGGCTGTCCACCCGCTGCTCCACCATGCGCTGCATGTAGGTGATCTCCTTCTCCGGTTCGCCGAAGGTGTTGTTGAGCAGCAGCGTGTACCCCGCCTGATAGGCCGCCTGCTCGCACTGGGCGAACACGTTGGAATAGAAGGGATTGCGCACATCCGGACAGAGCATGCCGATGAGCTTGCTCCGGGATTTGCTCAGCCCCTTGGCCATGGCGTTGGGCGTGAAATTGTACTTTTCCACCAGCGCCATGACGCGCTGACGCTTTTCCGGCTTGACACCGGCACTGTTGGCAAGGATGCGCGACACGGTGGACGCGGACACGCCGGCCTCCCGGGCGATGTCATAGATGGTGATCCGCTTCTGCGTCATGGCGCGTTCCGCCTCCCTTCCGCATTGTCATTGGATGATGGTCTGGATGGGGTGCTCCCGGGGGATCGCCACCTGGGGATGTGCCATCAGGTAGTCCAGGATCAGCTCGCTGACCTCGGTCGGCACTTCCTTCACCCGTTCGCAGCCGCAATAGCAGTCGAAGTCCCCCGCGCCGGTCGCACGGTAGTCACACATGACCAGGGTCAGCGTGTCCGACGGAAGAATCGGCTGCCCCTGGCGCGTCAGGCGGACGACACGCTCGCCCTCCGGCTGACGCAGATCAAAGGTGTACTCGATGCCGCCGAAATAGTCATAGTTGTAGTGGGCGACCTTGGGGTGCAGGAAGCTGTCCGCGATGGCGATGCCGTCCGCCGTCCGCGCGAAATACCGCGCACACTGCTCCAGTGCCGTTCTGAGGATGTCGCCCGTCACCCGCAGCACCACCAGCGTATTGGAATACACATAGCTGGCCACCACGTCCCGGACGGTCACGTCGCTGTCGAAGCCTCGCACGTCATTGCCCAGCGCCGCACAGGACACATCCGCCCCACTCGCCCAGCGCTGCACGGTGTTGAAGAAATCCGCAATGGATGAGCCCTCCAGCGCCATTTTCAGCTTGTCCTCCGGCCAGATCGCCTGACTCAGATGCCCGATGGGTCGATCCAGCCAGTCGTTCAGCTCCGCCTGGAGAGCTGTTTCCTCCGCCGTGAGCGTCACCGCAGCCGGAACGGCGCACAGTTCGGAATGGAAGCCGTCCTCCTCCAGCGTCACCCGGACATAGGCCGTCGCGTTGCAGGGCGTTTGCACGATATGCGTGCCGTGCCACTGACGATCCGCCATGGCGATATGCTGATGTCCCGTCAGCAGCAGGTCGATGTTCAGCTCCTCGCACAGGCGGCAGGCGATGTTCTCATCCGTCCGGGAGAGCAGCCGCCCGGTATCCAGGTCGCGCTCCACCCCGCCGTGGTAGATGCCGACGATGATGTCCGCCTCCAGGCCGGAAAGCGCCTCCCGTGCGGCCGCCAACGGGTCAGTCACCCGCAGCTCCGTCAGGTTCTCCGGCTTCTCCCACCGGTTGACCCAATCCGTCACGATGCCCACCAGCCCCACGCGCAGCCCGTTGCCCAGGGTGTGCACCGTCGCGCCGCTGATGGGCAGCTCGCCGCGCAGGTCGGTCACATTGGCGCAGAGGCAGCGGGCATTCAGCGCGTCCAGATAGCGCCTGATCTCGTCGTAGCCATTGTTGAAATCGTGGTTGCCCAGGGTGACATAGTCATACCCGCGGGCATTCATGGCGGCGGCGACGGGCAGCTCCCGATGCTCCTGCCGGCAGAAGGTCGTCAGCGGTGAACCCTGGATGGTGTCCCCCCCGTCGATGACGAGCGTGTTCTCGTCCTTGGGGAAGGACATGGCAAGCAGCCCCATGGGGCGGGGCTGCTTGTCGGCAAATGTGGTCGGATACAGATACCCATGGGTATCCGATGTGAAATAGATCGTCAGCTTGGACATGGTGTCAACCTCTCGTCAGGCGATTGCGGATCCTGGTGGAGAACAGCTCGATGAAGAGCATCAGCACCACCATGCCGCACAGGTACGCGCCGACCATGCTCCAGCGGCTGGAGTTGATGCACTGGTTCAGCGCCGCGCCAATGCCGCCCGCGCCGACGATGCCCAGGGTGGTCGCGTCCTTGACATTGATGTCGAAGCGGTAGATCACGGTGGAGATGAAATTCGGGATGATCTGCGGCAGCATGCCATAGCGGATCTTCTGGAAGGTCGTGCACCCGGAGGCATCGAGACTCTCCAGGATGCGGGTGTCGATGTCCTCGATGGCGGTGATGTACATCTTGGAGATCATGCCGATGGAGCACACCGCCTGCGTCACCACGCCGCAGAAGGCATTGGGGCCCGTCACGCGAATCCACATCAGCGCCCACACCAGGCTCGGGATGGTGCGGATCATCAGGATGATGACATTGGTGACGAACGCCACCGGCTTCGGCACGATCTTGTCGCTGGCAAGGAAGCTGAACGGCACGGCGAGGATGCCGCCGATGAAAGTGCCCAGCACGGCGATGGCGACCGTCTGGAAGAGCTGATAGGGCACGCCCTCGGTCGTCAGGTTGAAGAGGAGCTTCGTGTCCGGGTGGAGCAGGCCATTGCCGACGCCCTTGGCGACCTCGATGCCCTTCTTGGCAAAGCCCTTCCACTCAATGGCCGTGCCGCTCCAGCCCAGCAGCGCCGCCACGATCAGCACGATCAGCGTATAGAGCCACCACAGCTGCGGACGCGCCGCGTAGACCTCCTCGATCGTCAGGGGACGATCGAGCAGCTTGTTCTTTGTCTTTCCCATCGTTCCCATTCCTCCTTAGCTGAGCTTCCTGCGCAGGTACTGGCTGGTGTTCTCGATGATGAAGACCACCACGAACAGCGCCAGCAGCACCATGCCCAGACCCTCATAATCGCGCCAGCCGATGCGCTCGTTGATGAGCAGCCCCAGGCCGCCCGCGCCCACATAGCCCAGGATGGCCGCGGCGCGGATGTTCATCTCCAGGCTGTAGAGGCAGTAGCTGAGATAGGTGGGGAGGATCTGCGGGAAGCAGGCCGTCCAGAAGGACTGGAACTTGTTGCCGCCGGCGGATTCCATGGCCTCGAAGGCACCCATGTCGATGGTCTCGATGGCCTCGTACATCATCTTGGACACAACGCCGAAGGTGAACACGGTGATGGCCACCGTACCGGCGAAGGTGCCCAGGCCGAAGATCAGCGCGGCGAATTTCGCGATGACCAGCGTGGGCAGCGTGCGGATGATGTTCAGCAGGAAGCGGCAGATGGACACAATCCAGCTGTTGCGGTTGATGTTGGTGGACGCGACCACGGAGAAGGGCAGCGCCAGCGTCGCACCCAGGACAGAGCCGAGGATGGACATTTTGATGGTATCCAGCAGGGGGCTGATGACCTTGCTGAAATAGGAGAAATCCGGGTTGAAAATGCGCTGGATGATGTAGGTGAACTGATGACCGCGCTTGATGATGATGCCGATGTCAAAGCCGGTCAGCAGGACGGATGCCCACAGCACCGCCACGATGATGATGACGATCAGCGGCATGCGGCTGCGAGGACGCGAAACGGTCGCGCCATTGTCCAGCGTGATGATCTCCGGCTTGAAGATGCGGTCAAACAGGGGCACGCGATAGGCGGCTTCGTTCTTCTTCGCCATATCACTCACCCGCCTGCGGAATGGCCGCGCCGTTGTAGATGGAGTCGAGAATTTCCTGCGTGACGGCGGTCGTCGGGCCATCGTAGACGATCTCGCCCGCACGGATGCCGATGACGCGGCTGGCGTACTTCAGCGCCAGATCCACATGGTGGATGTTGATGAGCACGGTGATGTTCATCTCCTCATTGATGCGCTTGAAATCGCTCATGACCTGATGGGCGGTCACGGGGTCAAGCGCGGCAACGGGTTCATCCGCGAGGATGATGGAGGGAGACTGATTCAGCGTGCGCGCCAGGGCGACGCGCTGCTGCTGACCGCCCGAAAGCTGGTCGCAGCGAGTGTACGCCTTGTCCAGAATGCCGACCTTGTCCAGCGCCTCCAGCGCCTTCATCTTCTGTTCGCGGCTGAACAGACCCAAAAGCACCTGGAAGAAGTTCATGTCCGGCACCATGGAGGTCAGCACGTTCTTGATGGCGGTGGAACGCGTGACCAGGTTGAAGGACTGGAAGATCATGCCGATCTTCCGGCGGAAGCGGCGCAGACTCTGCCCGTGGAGCGTCATCACGTCCACATCATCCACGATGAGGTAGCCCTCGGTGATGTCGATCATGCGGTTGATCGTGCGGATCAGCGTGGACTTGCCCGCGCCGGACAGGCCGATGATCGCCACGAATTCGCCCTGATCGATGGTCAGGTTCACATTCTTGAGTCCCTTCACGCCATTGGGGTAGGTCTTGCTTACGTTCTCGAACTGAATCAAAGTCATATCCCCTTCTGCCCTACAGCATAGTTTGGTACAATAGATTATAGCACGTCAGGCATACATTCCGCAAGGTTTTCATGGCAAAAATCCGGCAAAATCCGTACAAAAAAGCGGCTTCCCGCCTTTTTGTTAGGGAGAAGCCGCTCATTGGGGCGATTACTGCACGACAGTCAGCGCGGTACGGGCACCATCGTAGTCAGCATCGGTCGCGAGCGCGTAGCCGGTGTGGCTGTACACGGAGAAGATGGCCTGGCCTTCCTCGGTGTTGATGATGTTGATGAGCGCGGTCTGAAGCGCGTTGATGAACTCGGGGTTGTAGATGTCGGGGTTGGCGGTGGTCACGGCGACGGTGTCGTTGTAGATGCCGTCGGTCACGCCGATGACGTTCAGCTCGTTCCAGATGGAATCGGTGCGGCCCATGCCCGCCTTGCCGGTGGCATCAGCGCTGTCGGTGGAGGTGTTCCACGCAGCCTCGTAGTCACGGCGGCCGTCAGCGTAGCAGACGATGATGTCCACCTGCTCGGCAGCGGCCTGCGCGAAGGCATCCGCATAGCCCAGCTGCACGACGTTGGACAGGTCGGAAACCTTCTTGCCGTCGTAGTTCTCCATCAGCCACATGGTGGGATAGATATAGCCAGCGGAAGAAGAGGTGTTGCCCACGGCCCAAGTCGCCTTGTCCAGCTCTTCCCAGGTCAGCTTTTCACCGGCGTTGACCTTCGCGGCCAGCTGCTTGCCATACTCGGTGGGAGCGGCGTAGATCAGGGAACGGTAGAACGTCACCTGCTTATCGGTGGGCAGGGTCTTGTTGGCATCGCCATTCCAGGTGGCGGGGTCTTCGCTGTCATTGCTCAGGCCGGCACGGGTCGCCGTCAGAATGACATCGACTTCCTTCGCCTGGCTGTAGATGGCGTAGGTGCCGCCGGGCAGCCAGCCCACATCGATGGAACCGGCACACATGGCCTCGCCGGTCGCTTCGTAGCTGGTGCCAACAGAGATCTCCACTTTGCCGATCTCGTAACCCAGCTTCGCCATTTCAGCCTGCACCAGCTCGGGCAGGTTCGCCGTACCGGTGATGATGACGTCCGCATCCTTGGAGGGAACAAACTGGAAGGTCAGCTTGTCCATCTTGATGGTGTCAGCCAGAGCAGTGCAGCCCAGCAGCATCATGGCCGCCAGCAGCAGGGCAACAAACTTCTTCATGGTCTTGGTCTCCTTATGCAGTATATTTGCGATCAAATCGCGCCTCTATTATATACAAACCACGAACATTTTTCAATAGGTAAAAGAGAAGTTTCGGAAAAATATCTGCGAGTCCGACCCTTTCCGCAGACTGTCAAAAAAGCCGTGTTTTCAGCA
>CAZJOA010000034.1:13608-19940 GCA_964547515.1 uncultured Faecalibacterium sp. | reverse complement strand
CCTGCCCCAGGCTTCGCGGGGCGATTGCAAGCAATCGCTGCCCGCTCGTCGCGCAGGCGCGACCTAAGGCGATTGCTTCCGCATTCTAAACCAACCATGAAGGAAAAGACTACTTTGGATTTACATTCAATTCAAAGCAATCGACTGCATCCTGAGCCGCCAAGATATGCAGCCGCCTTTACTACACGTCACCGGTTACGAGGGGGTCCGGGGGGAAAGGGGTCTTCGACCCATTTTCTAAAGGGACGTATTGCCTTTCAGAAAAGAGGCGAAGCCTCCCCCCGGCGGCTTTCCGCCGCTTTCGACGCGCGAAAGCGGCCTTCAAGTCACATAAACTGAAATTCCAAAAACAGCAAAGCACAGCCATCGAGGATTCTCTCAGGCTTCCTTCCCCGCCGCAGCCTCGTCGTCCGCCATCTGCTCAAAGCGGTTCGACAGGTAGATCACATGGGTCACGGCGATGATGGTCGACCGCAGCATGGTCTTCGTGTCGGACTGCTCCTGGGGCGTGCCCGTTTCGTCCGGCGTGTCCTTCAGCCCGAAGGTGCATTGCAGCAGGTTCTCCAGCTCGTCGCAGAAATAGTCGTATGCCTGCTCCGGCGCGTAATGCTGCCTCTGCCGGGCGATCAGCCGCGCGATGTTGTCCATCGCCAGAACCGATTTCGCCACGCTGATGAAGAAGAGATGCGCAATCTGCTCGGCGTTGTACTGCTTGTGCACGGGGTTGGAAATGTACCCCTTTTTGACATAATTCGACACCATGGAGGTCGTGATCTCCATGCACCCCAGCGGCGCAAGGTATCGGTTGACATACTTCACCGTCTGATCCAGATACAGCCCCACATCGGGGATCTCACGATACCGCGGCAGGCGAAAAGCCTCAATGCACGCCTTCATCACGCCATACCTCCTTTTGAGAAGCATTATATCGGTTTTTCGGCTATCCGTCAAGCCCCATAACGAACGCATCAGCGGATTTGTCAGAACCGATATGCGCGTCAGCCCAGGGTTTCGAAAAAGTGGCAAAGCCACTTTTTCGAGGAAAGCTGCGGAATGTTTTCCTCCGCAAAACTGCATTTTGCTACGGAAAACGCCCCGCCCGACCGGCAAAGCCGGTCGATACGATGAGAGTCTTGCAGACGGCGAATTACTGCTGCTGATAACACGGCTTTTTTTGACAGTCTGATCCACTTTTTCGTCAGAAATAAATACCAAACATCTTGCCCCGAAAGGCATTTTCCTGTATAATGGTCAGGAACACAACGCTCGAAGGGAGGGGATGCCATGCGCCGACTGCTGACACTGCTGACGGTGCTTTTGCTGTTCACCTCCCTGGCCGCCGCCGAGGACACGCTGACCCTGCGCACCGCCACGACCGTGGAGGAGGCCGAACGATTCCTGCTGCTGCCGCCCGAGGACGATGTGATCGGCGTCCAGCCGGGGTACATCCGCTACATCGCGCAGGTGGACACCCGCGACCCGGCGGCGTTCCGCAAGGGGTACTGGATCGGCGGCGCGGAGGGCTCGATGCTCGACCTGACGGTGAAGAGTCGCAACGGCTTTGACTACGGCTTCCACGCCGGGGTGATGTGCACCCGCGCGGTGTACTCCATGGCGCTGAGCTGCCTGGGGATCGACATGTCCCCCGGGCGGATGTCGGAGGTCACGGGCGAACGCAATCTGGATGAGCCGTATGATGACATTTCCGCCCTGATCGGCGTGGAACGGGTGATCCCCAAATCGCGCGTGTTCAACACCATGATGGACAACTACCTGAACGACGAGCGCTATTCCCCGGTGTGCCTGTACATCCAGAAGCCCAACGGGAATTACCACGCGCTGCTGGTAGTGGCCTTCATGCCCGACAGCGGACGCTATGTGGTGGTGGACTCCAGCCCCTATCAGGTGAACGGCGAACCCTGCCGCGTCTATTTCATCTCGCTGAACAAGAACCGCACAGCCATCATCAACAGCACCTTCCGCGGCGAACTGGCGGACAGTAAGGTGCTGCAGCTCTATCAGTGGCGGCTGATGGACGATACGGACGAATAGCACATCGGACGAATCCCCCGGCGCAGCACAGGCTGTTCCGGGGGATTTTCATGTACCGATGAGGGTTTTCCTGCTCCACTGCATGGGGGGACAAAGTCGAAGGGCGCTTCCGCGTCAGTCCCCCCACACCCCGGGCAGCGCCTCCACAAAGTCCGCCAGCTCCCGCGCCATGACGGCGGCTTCACTGCCGCGGATGTGCCCCGGTGTGCCGCAGCCATTCCGGCTGTAGAGGAAATGGTGGATGCGCGCGTCCCCCGTGTCACGGACGCACTGGTCAATGGCGCGATCCCAGGCGGCATCGTGCCCCAGGATGGTCGTCGTGCAGACGATGTGCGCCTTGGGGTACTTCCCGCGCAGGCTTTGCAGGAATCGGACGTACTCCCCGCGCCAATGGGCGGACGCGGCACTGTCATAGTCCTCCGCCATGATGTTCACCGGGTGATGGTCGTTCTGCCCGATGGCCACCACCACCACATGGGGCGTGTACCGGCTGAAATCCCAGTCCGTCGGCGCACCGAAGGCCGGATAGTAGTTCACCTTGTCCCAGCCGGACACCATGCCGATGTAGTCCGGTGCATTGAAGTACCCCGTGCCGTCCAGCAGCGCCATGCCCCCGGTGGCGATGTCATGCAGCTCGGCGTGCATCAGCCGTGCCGCCTGCCACGCATAGGACAGGTAGCCGTTGGAGTACCGGCCGTTGTGGCCTTCGGGGTCGGTCTGACCGCAGGCGAATTCCGCCTCGGACACCTCTCCGGCGGACACGCTGTCCCCATAGACCTCCATGCGCCGCGCGGGACGCTCCGGCAGGGGCAGCAAATCCGCCTCCGCGCCGATCACCAGGCCGTGCAGGGTATACGCATGGCAGCAATCCTGGCGCTTGAAGAGCAGCACGTCGTTTTCGTCCGCCGTCAGATGAGCGGACAGGTCGATGACCTGCTCGCCGTCCGCCAGCAGGACGGCATCTTCGACCCCGTTGACGATCACGCCCAGCCGATTCTCATAGAACGAACGCTGGTTGGTCAGCGCCACGCGCAGGGTATGCCCGGTGACACGCAGCGCCACGGACGAGCAGACGTAGATGAAGAACGGATTCGCCGGATCGTCCATGCCGATGCGTCCAGTGAAGCGCAGGCGGGCATCCGTCATGGGGATGAAGCGCTCATTCGCGGTGATGTTTGGCTGCATGGCTCAGTCCTCCCACACATCCGGCAGCGCATTGATGTACGCCGCCAATTCCCGTGCCATTTGTTCCGCCTCGCACCGGCGGACATGCCCCGGCGTGACCGCGCCGTTCCCCGTGTAGAGGAAATGCCGCACGCGTGCGTCTCCCAGACCGCGCACCACCTCATCGATGGCTGCGTCCCATTCCGGGCTGTGCATCATCACCGTCGTGGTGCACAGGATGTACGCATGGGGGTACTTGGCGCGGATGTCCTCCACCAGGCGGCGGTAATCCCTGCGCCAGGCGTCAGCCAGTTCGCCGTGATACGCCTCGTGCATGTAGTCCCCCTGGGCATTGTCGTTCTGCCCGATGGCGACGACCACCACATGGGGGGTGAATCGGCTGAAATCCCACGGGCGGATGTCGTTCCAGTGGGGGTTGTAGGCGAGCTTGTCCCATGCGGACTGCATGCCGCAGGGCGGGAACCATCCGCGCCCATCCTGGAGCGCGATGCCCCCCTGGGCGATGTCGCTGATCTCAGCCCCGAGCATCCGCGCACACTGCCACGCATAGGAATGCCAGGCATTGTTCCAGCGGGCGTTGTGGTCGGGCGGATCGGGCTGACCGGCACGGTCGTCCCGTTCGGTGATTTCCCCGGCGGACACGCTGTCCCCGTAGAACTCGATGCGGCGCGTCGGCCTTTCCGGCGGCGCGAGCAGTTCGCCGTCCGTCTCCAGGCCGTGCAGGATGACCTTGTGGCAGCTGTCCTGCCGCTTGAAGACGAACACATCGTTCACGCCGTCCTGCAAATGGTCGGACAGGTCGATCACCTGCTCCGCGTCCCACGCCAGCTCCACGCCGAACTGTTCGCCGTTGATGACGAAGCCCAGACGGTTCTCCCACAGGTGATGGGCGTTGTGCAGGTGCAGGCGGAGCGTCCGCGCCTTCAGGCGGAAGCGCACGCTGGTCGCCGGGAACAGGAACACCGGCGCGTCGGGGGACGTGAAGTCCACCCGGCCGGTGTAGAGCAGCTTCGGATGATCCATGGGGATGATGTGCATGTCAGCCTCCTGAAAAACGCATCGGGACGCAGGCTTTGTCCGCCATGCGGGATGGGGGATGGAAAATCCCCGGACGCGGGTGCATCCGGGGACGGGAGTCAGCGATCAGTTGCCCATCAGGCGATCCAGCGCGTCCTGGACGACCTGCTTGTAGGTCTCCTGGAACTGCGCCACGGTGTAATTGCCCTGGATCAGACCCTTCAGGTCCAGCTCAGCGTTGGAGCCGAGGTTGTTGACCATCTCGTACTGCTGCTTCTGACCCATGGTGTACATGACCTCGAAGTTCCAATCCTGGAGGTCGATGTCCTTGGCGGTCACGCCGTACCACCAGCCGAGGGCTTCCTCGTCATCGCGGATGGAGATGTCGCCATTGTACCAGTTGAGCAGATCGTACAGGACATTGAAGACCAGCTCGGGGTCTTCCACGCCCACGGGGATCATGTAGCAGGAGGAGTCGGTGACCTTCTGCTTGTTGGTCTCGGGATCGCCGCTGGGGCCATAGGGCCACTCGACGAAGACCATGTCGAAGTCCAGGGTGGGCAGATCGGGGTTCTGGAAGGCATAGTCCTTGTTGGAGTCCATGATCCAGGCCGCGTTGGGGCAGAAGGCAACCTTGCCCTCACGGTACAGGAAGCGGCAGACGTCCCAGCCGTTCTCCTCGGGGATGGGATACATGACGCCGTGCACCAGGTTCATGTCCTGCATGAACTGGAGGACTTCGGTGACCTCGGGGGAGGTGAGGTTCTCGGTGGCGGAAGCAGCGACATAGGTGCCGTTGGACATCAGCAGGTTGGGGAAGTAGTCTCCCGGCCAGCCGCCGAAGCCGTACACGTCGATGGTGCCGTCGCCGTCGTTATCCTTGGTCAGGGCGATGCAGTACTCCAGGAACTTGTCCCAGGTCCACTCGCCGCGCTCGGCCAGATCGCGGGGGTCTTCCAGGTTGGCATCCTCGATCATCTGGAGGTTGAAGCTCAGCGGATAGGTAGAGCCGACCATGTTCTCCTTGTTGTTGGCGGTCAGCAGGGACACAGCGCCGTTGCCGGTATCGATGTAGGTCAGAACCTCATCGGTGCCGTTGAGGACGGGGTGATCCGCGGGCAGGACGGTGCGCAGGTCGATGGCATAGCCATTGGCGACGGCGGGTGCGCCGATGGCCAGGCCGATCATGTACACGTCCACGTCAGGCGTGCCGGCCATGACGGAGGTGTTGATGGACTCCTGCGCGCCGGCGTAGAGCAGGTTGACATACTCGAAGGTAACGCCGTACTTCTGCTCAATCTCATCGACCTTGGCGAACATCATCTCGTCCGCCACAGTGCCGGAGTAGTAGGGGTTGGCTTCGATGCTCTCATGGGTGGAGTCCCAGTAGAGATCCCAGGTGGTACCGATGAGGATGTGGCGGGGTTCTTCAGCGGTGGCGAAGCTGCACAGGGACAGCGTCAGCATCACGGCCAGAACGAGAGCGGCAAACTTTTTCATAGCGCGTCGATTCCTCCTCTGGGTGGTGTCAGCCCGGACGGCCGGTCAATGCGCAGCCGTCCGGGGGGAATGAACAAACGATGGGCTCAGTCAGGATCAGTAGGACTGGCCGATGGACAGGGCGTAGACCTTCCACGCACCGGAGGCTTCACACTGGAGACGAGCGCCCCAGGTGGAGACATCCTCACCGCAGGCCGCGGCGATCTCCTCGAAGGTGATCTGCGCGGTGGTGCCGTCGGTGTTGGCCGTGCCCTGGGCAACGCGCATCCAGCCGGCAGCGCTGTCGGGCATGACAATCCACATATCGCCGGACTCGGACTCATAGCTGATGCTGATGACAGCACCGGGCTTGAGCGCCGCGATGAACTCGGCAGGCATCTCGAAGCCGTTCTGACCCCAGGCGCTGCCCTCGCAGGCGAAGCCCGCGAAATCGACCACGTCGGTCACGCCGACCAGCTTGTTCAGCTTGCCGACCTTCACCGCGTAGACCTTCCACGCACCGGAGGCCTCGCACTGCATCATCGCGCCCCAGGTGGACTTGTCCTCGCCGCACAGCTCGGCGATCTGCTCATAGGTCA
>CAZJOA010000034.1:12231-13508 GCA_964547515.1 uncultured Faecalibacterium sp. | reverse complement strand
GCGCCCCAGGTGGACTTGTCCTCGCCGCACAGCTCGGCGATCTGCTCATAGGTCACATAGGCCTTGCTGCCGGAGATGGCGGCAGTGCCCTGGCCGACGCGCATCCAGCCCGCCGCAGCCCAGGGCATGACCAGCCACATGTCGCCGGTCTCGGATTCGAAGTCGATCTCAACGGCCGTGCCGGGCACGAGCGCATCGATGATGGCCTGGGGCATTTCGAAGCCGTTCTGCGCCCAAGCGCCGCCCTCGCAGGTGAAGCCCTCGAACTCAACGGCACCGGTCAGGGCATACTTCGCACCGGGGGTGCCGACCTTCACGGAATAGACCTTCCACGCGCCGGAAGCCTCGCACTGGAGACGGTCGCCCCACGCGGAGGTGTCCTCACCCAGAACGGCGGCGATCTCCGCGAAGGTGATCTGCGCGGTGGTCTTGGAGTTGTTGGTGGTGGCAGTGCCCTGCTCGACGCGCATCCAGCCCGCGGCAGAGTCGGGGAAGACCAGCCAGATGTCACCGCTCTCGGATTCATAGGCGATCTCGATGACGGAACCGGGCACGAGCGCGGCACGGAATTCCTCGGTCATGGAAACGCCATTCTGACCCCAGGCGCCGCCCTCAACGGTCATGCCCTCCAGGGACACGGCGTTGTTCAGCACGGAGAGGTTGCTCAGGTCGGCATCGGTGTCGGGAGCCGTCCAGATGGCGGTCAGATCCAGGGGCAGGGGCTCACCGGCGGCATCCAGGAACATGATGTTGTCCAGGTAGATGTCGCGGGGCTCTTCACCGGCGAACTTGCCGGAAGCAACGAAAGCATCCGCTTCCTTGGTGATGAGGATGGTGTCGCCCTGGCCGTTGGTGAAGAAAACGTCCTTCAGGGTGACGGTCGCGGTCTTGGGGTTCTTGCTCTTGAGGTAGACGGACCAGTCGTAGCCGGTCTTGGCCTGATCCGCACCGGTGACGGTGTACAGCTTGCCGGACACGGCGTAGAACTTGCCGTCAGAGCCCAGCTCAGCGCCCACGTCGAACTTGATCGCGGCGACCTTGTCCAGGTTTTCACCCAGCAGGCCTTCCACATTCAGGCCGATGTAGGGGGTCTTGGCCTTCACGTCCACGCGCAGGGCCTTGCTGCCGTTGTAGTCCACCACGGACAGCTCGGACGCATCCGCATCGGCGGTGGCGGTGGAAACGCCCAGCATGGCGAAGCTGCCGTCCTCAAAGTCGATCACATAGACCAGATCGGCCGCCTCGGCATCGGGGGAAGGCTCGATGCTGGGGGCATC
>CAZJOA010000034.1:0-12131 GCA_964547515.1 uncultured Faecalibacterium sp. | reverse complement strand
GGGTCGACGCTGGGAGCGTCAGGGGAGGGGTCGACGCTGGGAGCGTCGGGGGACGGCTCAACGCTGGGCGCGTCGGGGGACGGGATGACCCCCGCGTCCGGAGACTGAACCGTCTCGGCGAACGCCATGCAGGAGAGCAGCATGGCAGCGATCAGGATCCAGGAAAGAACCTTCTTCAATTTGGTAGCCTCCTTTTGGTATTGTCCGCAAACATGGGACTTCTGGCACATCGCGGGTGATCTCTGCGGCGAAGCACGCGCCCGTCCGCAGTTTTTCAGCAGGGGCTTCACCTCCCCTGTTGGAAGCATTGGTCATGAACGCGCCAAATGCACCATATCAACATAATAATAGCACACATCGGTCAAGGGGTCAACAGTTTTTCGCAGTTTTCGAAATGGTTTTCGTAGCAACTTTTCCCTTCAGGGGGGACGGGAAGCACATCAATCCTCGCCGTCCGGCCTGTCCGCCGTCAGCAGGGACGCATCCAGCGGCCGATCCCGCCAGTAGAACTGCCGATCCTTCTCGCCGATGGGGCGCAGCACGCGGCAGGGATTGCCCACCGCGACCACATTGGCCGGGATGTCCCGCGTGACGACGCTCCCCGCGCCGATGACGGAATTGTCGCCGATGCTCACGCCGGGCATGACGATCACGCCCGCGCCCAGCCAGCAGTTGCAGCCGATATGCACCGGCATGTTGTATTGCAGCGCCCGCTTGCCGCGCAATTCCGGCAGGATGGGATGTCCGGCGGTGGCCAGGACGACATTCGGGCCCAGCATGGTGTAATCGCCGATGTAGATATGGGTGTCGTCCACCAGGGTCAGGCCGAAATTGCCGTAAACCTGCTTGCCAAGGTGGACATGGTGTCCGCCCCAGTTGGCGTGGAGGGGCACCTCGAAATAGCAGCCCTCACCCACCTCGGCGAACATCTCGCGCATGAGGCGTTCGCGCTTTTCGCGGTCATGGGGACGGGTCTGGTTGAAGTCGTAGAGCTTCTCCAGACAGTCCAGCTGTTCACGGAAGATGTCCGGGTCGCCGGGGTTATAGATGTCCCCGGAATGCAGCTTTTCGTATTCGGTCATCAGGGGTGATCCTCCTTTGCATTTCGCTGCGGACAGTATAGCACATGTCCGCCGGATTGGAAAGGGCCTTTGACATCCGCCCCGCCATGCAGTATAATGATAAAAAAAGGAGAAGAGCATCATGCGTGACATCCTCTTTGACCACGGGAACGCCCGGTTCTCCTACCGCATTTCGGCGCTGATCCTCTCCGCCGACGGCAAGCGCGCCCTGCTGCAATGCCCCGTCGGCACGGCGGACTACGCCTTCATCGGCGGACATGTGGCCTTCGGCGAAACGGCTGCGGACACCCTCGTCCGCGAACTCCGCGAGGAGCTGCACGCCGATGCATCCATCGGTGCACTCGCCGCCGTAGGCGAGGTGTACATCGACTGGGGCAGAACGGCGGACGGTTCGCCGCGCCATTGCCATCAAATCGGGCTGTACTTCCGCGCAGCGGTGGACGATGGGCAGCTGCCCGCCGCAGAGCGTTTCTTCGGCTACGACGAGGCCGGCGGGGAGAGGTTCTCCATCGAATACATCTGGGTGCCGCTGACCGAACTGGCACACCGCACCGTCTATCCGCCGGAAATGGCCGCCTATCTGTGTGATGGCCGGACGGACGTGATGCACTTTGTGTATTCCGAATTGCCGCAGGACACCGTCTGGGCGGAATAAGCGGCCCTTGCGCCGTTTTCCCTTGCATTCGCGGACTGCGTGTGATAAAATGTCAGCAGGAGCATTCCCCGTCCGTTTCTGCCTGAATCTCCCCTACCGATCGTCACAAGGAGTGATGCATCATGCGCCGCAAGCTCATCGTCAGCTGTATCGTTCTCGTCCTTGCCCTCTGTTCCGCATGGGTCTTCGCGGAGGAAAAGCCGTTCCTGCCCGACCCCGGCGTGTCGGTGAAGGCGCAGGGGGAATTGCAGCCGGAGGAAGTGGAGCAGGACGGCCTGCTTTTCCGCGCATACGACTATTCCTTCACCTGCGGGAAATACGACAGCGTCGGCACCGTCCTCTCGATCTATGAATCGAAGCTCCGCAATGCCGGCTTCACCTGCGAACACAAAAAGGTGGGTGAATCCAGGTCGTCCGGCGGCTTTTCCATGCCCACCGTGACCTACCGCTACACCATCACCGCCGGGGATGTGTCCGCCTACCTGACCATCACCGGCAATCTGTTCACGAACGCCTGCACCATGACCCTCTATGTGCCGGACGGCTTCGACTTCGTGCTGGGCGCGGCCTCCCGGGAGGATGCCGCCGGGAACAACCAGGGCACGACCTCCGCACCGGGCGGGTTCAGCGGCTTCCAGAACGACTCTTTCGGCATCTCCGGCGGACTCGACAGCTTCACCTTCGACTGGGCCTCCGAGGTGGACGAGACCGGTCGCTTCCCGGGCAGCAACGCTGACTGGATCACCGAGGCAGTCGGCGGCTTCCAGAACGACATCTATGTTGACCCGAATGATCTGCTGCCCTACCTCAACGGCGATACATCCGGCACGGGGAACACCACCCAGCACGTCACCTGCGTCTCCTGCCGCGGCACGGGCACTTGCTCAAGCTGCAACGGTACGGGCAGATGGCGCAATCCCTACACGGGGGATTGGAATTCCTGTGACTGCACGGGAGGCAAATGCACGGTCTGCGACGGGTCGGGCGTGTGGTAAGCCGCTTGACATCGGAGCTGTGCCGCGATACAATAAGGCTGAGGGCTTTCCCTCAGCTTTTGTTTGAAGCACATTGGCAGAAAAGCAATCACCCAGATATTTTGTGATACGCTTGAATCGCTGCAAATCAAGGATGTACTTTCTCTCTCGCGAGAAAGCACCAAAGAGCGACCGGGGCGGCAAGCATCAACCCCATCATTGCCGCCCCGGACTCCCTTTCCCCCTGACGGAGCATGCGCATAAGGCTTCCACCCTCAAACGTCTCGCGGGGGCGATCCGCCACAGCTGCGGCCTCTTGTTTGTCGGTGCGGGTTTCATGCTTTGCTGTGCCAGTTCGGCTTATGCTCATTTTGTTTGACAGGAGGACGCCCATGTCCCGTGACGATAACAGCTTCATGGCGCCGCTCCATCTGGCGGGACGGCTCATCATGGAGCACGGCGGCGAGACCTACCGCGTGGAGGAGACCATCACCCGAATGGGGCATGCGTTCGGCTTCGCGGAGGTGGAGTGCTTCGCCATTCCCAGCGGCATTTTCATCAGCTACCGCAAGCACGACGGCAGCATCGAGACCGCCGTCAAGCGTGTGCGCCGCAAGGGCACCGATCTGACGCGGGTGGACGCGGTGAACGCCGTGTCCCGGCGGATGGAGGCCGAACACCTCTCCTGCGAGGAGGTCATGACCCTGCTGGAGGAGATCGAGCATCGCCCGGCACGCATCACGAAATTGGGGCTGGTGGCGGCGGTGGCTCTGTCGTCCGCCGGATGGGCGGTCATGTTCGGCGGCGGACTGGTGGACAGCGCCGTCGCCGGGGTCGTGGCCTTTCTCGTGCAGCTGCTGGCCTTTGCGCTGGACAGGGCCGGCATGCGCTCCTTTGTTTCGACGCTCTTCGGCAGCTTCCTGAGCACCATCCTCCCGCTGATGTTCCACATGGCGGCGGGGCTGATCGCCGTGGATGTCACCGTCGCGGCCTGTCTCATGCCCATGCTGCCCGGTCTGGCCATGACCAATGCCGTGCAGGACACATTGCGCGGGGACATGGTGTCCGGGCTGTCCTCCGCGGCGAGCGCGGTGCTGACCGCCTGCATGATCGCCGGCGGAGCATTGGCGGGGTCGACGATCTTCCGCCTGCTGACGGGGGGTGTGGCACTGTGACCAGGCTCATGCTGGATTGCCTTGTCAAGCTGATCTCCAGCTTCGTGGGCACATTGGGCTTCGCCATCTTCATGCATGCACCCAAGCGCGCGTGGATCCCCGCCAGCGCCATTGGCGGCGTGGGCTATGCGGTCTATTGGGCACTCTTGCAGCTCAACGCCGGGGATTCGATGTCCATCTTCATCGCGGCGCTGCTGGGCAGCGTGCTGGGGCAGTACTGCGCCCGGCGGATGCACATGATCGCCACCATCTTCATCCTCCTGGCGATGATCCCCCTCGTGCCCGGCTTGGGACTCTACCGCTGCATGCACTTCCTGGGTCAGGAGATGTACAGCGCGGGGGTGGACGCGGGTGTCCGCGCGATGGTGGACATCGTGATGATCGCCCTGGGCATCGCGGTGGGGAGCTTCATGTTCCGCCTGACCGTCCGCCGGAAGGGGGCGATGGCGAAATGAGCTTCACCCTCATCACCGTGGGCAAAATGAAGGAAAAGCCCTATCGGCAGATGGCGGACGAATACCTCAAGCGCCTGAGCCGCTATGCCAAGGCGGAGGAGGTCGAGCTGCCCGATCTGCCCGAACCGGCGAATGCCTCCCCCGCCATCGAAGCGCAGATCAAGACCCGCGAGGGCGAGAGCATCCTGGCGCGCATCAAGCCCGGCGACTACGTCATCGCCATGACCATCCCCGGGAAGCAGTGGGATTCCCCCGGCCTGAGCCGTCATCTGGAGGACATCCTGAACCGCGGGAGCTCGTCCATCGTATTCGTCATCGGCGGGAGTCTCGGGCTGTCCGAACAGGTTCTCGCCCGCGCGGACGAGGAGATCTCCATGTCCAAAATGACCTTCCCCCACCAGCTGGCGCGCGTGATGCTGCTGGAGCAGCTCTACCGCGCGATGAAGATCCGCGCCGGGGAACGCTATCACAAGTGAATCCAATGCCCTTCCCGTCCATGGAGGGGCATTTTTGTGTTCCTTCCCTGTTCCTCTCCTGTTCTCCGCTTTACAACCCCCGCAAAATCGGCTATAATAAGGAAACCTGCCGGGAGCATCCGCACCGGACAGGCTTCACGCACCCCCGGGGCGCACACACTCAATTCCTCATTCCTAATTCCTCATTCCTCATTTCCCAAAGCAAGGCGACGGATACCCTTTGCGGATCCGAACGGAGGTCATCACATGAAAACACACAAACAGCTTGTCCGCCTGGTACTTCTGGCGCTGCTGACCGCGCTGATCTTCCTCATGGGGCAGACGCCTCTGGGGCTGATCCCCCTGGGCTTCTGCAATGTCACGCTGCTGGTCATCCCGGTGGCGGTCGGCACGGTCTATCTGGGCTGGCGTGACGGACTGGTGCTGGGCGCGGCCTTCGCGGCCACTTCCCTGCTGTCCGCGCTGACCAAGCCCTCCCTGCTGGTGTCCACCCTCATGGGCGCTTCGCTCCCGCTGGCCATCATCATGACGGTGCTGCCCCGGCTATGCATCCCGCTGGTCATCGGCGGTGTGGATCGGCTGCTCCGGCACGTGAAGCGTCCCGTTGCGGCGGGCATCGCGGCCGCCTGCGGTTCGCTGACCAACACCATCCTGTATCTGGGGCTGATGCTGCTCTTCTATGTCCTCAGCGGCATCGACAGCACCAAGGTGCTGACGACCATCGCGGCGGTGGCGGGGGGCGCAGGCCCGCTGGAAGCCATCGCGGCGGCAGTCATCACCCCGCCCATCCTCACCGCGCTGAATAAGATCAGGCTGCACTGAGCTGATCCTTCAACCATTTCGTCCCCATGTTCATGCAGGGGCTTTCCGTTCGCCCCCGCGCCCCTTCGGAATGCATCTGAAAGCATTTTGTGTCTTTGTTCTCAATATGGAGGAACCATATGATCCTGACCCTTGACATCGGCAACACGAACATCAAGACCGCCCTGTTCGACGGGGACGAAATGGTGAAATACTGGCGCTTGTCCACCAGCATCACCAACACGTCGGACGAATACGGCATCACCATCATGAGCCTGTTCCGCCATGAGGGCATCGACCCCAGAGCCGTGGAGGGCATCGTCATGTCCTCCGTCGTGCCCACGGTGAACTTCACCATCGAGCACATGTGCCAGAATTACTTCGGCATCGCGCCCATGGTCATCGGGCCGGGCATCCGCACGGGGATCAACATCCGCTACGAGAATCCGCGCGAGCTGGGCAGCGACCGCATCGCCAATGCCGTGGCGGCGTTCGAGGAATACGGCGGGGAAAAGCCCGTCATCTTCATCGATTTCGGCACGGCGACCACCTTCGGCGTGGTGGCGGCGGACGAAAAGTCCGCCGGGGGCAGCGGCGCGTTCCTGGGCGGCGCCATCTTCCCCGGCATCAAGCTCGCCTCCGAGGCCCTCACCTCCGGCACGGCCAAGCTCCCCCGCTTCGCCCTCGCCAAGCCCGAGCACGTCATCGGCCGCACCACGCTGACCAATTTGCAGTCCGGCATGTTCTACGGCTATGTGGGCATGGTGACGAACCTCGTCAACCGGATGAAGGCCGAATTGGGCGGCGATGCGCTGGTGGTGGCGACAGGCGGCATGGCGGTGCTCATCGCGGAGGAGTCCCGGGTGATCGACAAGCTGGACGGCCTGCTGACCCTGAAGGGCTTGCGGCTGATCTACGAGCGCAACCGGTGAAGCAATGGCAGCAAAAACGGCATGATCGGAGGAACGCAAGATGAAAGAGGTCGTCATTGGATTTCTGGGCTGCGGGAATGTGGGCGGCGGCGTGTGGAAGCTGCTGGAGAACTTCCGCGCGGAGATCGCCCACCGCAATCACCTGAGCATCCGCGTGAAGAGGGTGCTCGTCCGCCATGTGAACAAGGCGCGGTCCTGCGGCATCCCGTCGGAATTGCTGACCACCGATGTGGCGGATGTGGTCGCCGACCCGGAGATCACCATCGTGGCGGAATTCATGGGCGGAGAACAGCCCGCGGCGGACTACATGCTGCGCGCGCTCAACGCCGGGAAGACCGTCGTGACCGCCAACAAGGTCGCCGTGGCGCTCAACTGGCATCTGCTCCAGGCCGCCGCACAGGCACATGGGGTCGGCTTCTACTATGAGGCCAGCGTATGCGGCGCGATACCGATCATCAACGTGCTGCAAAATTCGCTCCAGGCCAACCGCATCAGCAGCATGATGGGCATCATCAACGGCACGACCAACTACATTCTCTCCCGCATGTATGCCAATGGCGAGGATTATCAGGCCGTCCTGGCGGATGCGCAGCGTCTCGGCCTGGCCGAACCCGATCCCGCCGCCGATGTGGAAGGCCTGGATGCCGCCTACAAGCTGTCCATCATGGCGAGTCTGGCGTTCCACGGGCGCGTCCCCTTCGCCAAGGTGTACACGGAGGGCATCACCCGCATTTCCGCCATGGACATCGCCTGCGGCAAGGAAATGGGCTATGTGCTCAAGCTCCTGGCCATCGCCAAGCGCACGGGCGACGATGTGCAGGTGCGCGTCCACCCGACCTTCCTGCCCGTCAGCCATCCCCTCGCCTCGGTGAACGGCAGCTTCAACGCGGTCTACCTCCAGGGGCACGCCTGTCAGGAGATGATGCTCCAGGGGCGCGGCGCGGGGGACATGCCCACGGCATCGGCGGTGGTGAGCGACCTCCTGCGTGCCGCCACGGCGGAATGCCACATTCACCCGACCTTCGCCAACACGGCGGACGCCGATCCGCGCCTGAGCTTCGATGACAACTGGCAGAGCCGGTATTTCCTGCGCATTTCGGCGGTGGATCGTCCGGGTGTGCTGGAGAAGATCGCCGGCTGGCTCGCGCACGAGGACGTGTCCATCGCGTCCATGCTGCAAAAGAGCAAGGGGGACGACGGGCGCGTGCCGCTCATCATCGTGACGCACACCGCGCCGGAGAAGTCGCTGCGGCGTGCGCTGACGGCCTTCGTGCCGGAGATCTGCGCGGCGGAGAGCGTCATCCGTGTGGAGGGCTGAATATGCGTCCGATCGAACTGCACCGCATCTACCGCCATTTCAAGGGGGACTATTACCTCGTGGAGGACTTGGCTGCCGATTCCGAGACCGGTCAGCCCATGGTGATCTACCGGAAGCTGTACGGAGACGGCGGACTGTGGGTACGCCCGCTGGACATGTTCCTCAGCCCGGTGGATCGGGAGAAGTACCCCGACTGCGAACAGGCCTACCGCTTTGAGCTGGTGGACATCGAGAGCAAAGCCCGATAAATGCAAGAGCTCCCGTCAGGAAACGCATCCTGTCGGGAGCTTTTCGTCATTCTGACGCATATCGCAATGTCAGCCGATACGCCGTCACGCCCATCGCCGCGCAGCACGCCGCCATCACCGTGTAGCACAGCCACACCGGCAGCGTCGCGGACTTGTCCACCGCGAATTCCATCGCGATGCAGATGCCCACGCCCACCAGGAACACGACCCAGTGGACGCACAGCCATCGGGCGGACCTGCGCCGTGCCGCAGGGGTCTTCGTCCAGCGATACAGCGCGAAGAGCATCATGCCGCCCAGCACCAGCGCCGCCGTCAGCTGGGACACGCGCACGAAGAGCCAGCGCAGGAAATTGTCCCGGCGAAGGCTCTCCAGCAGGAGCTGCGCCGAGCAATACAGGATGCCCATCAGCCGCGCCCGATGCCCCGGCACGGTGAACCGCCTGTGCACCGTCAGCACCGCCGCGATGACGAGTGCCGTCACGCCCTCCAGCACGCAGATCGCCCAGAACCAGACCTCCCAGTCCGCGTCGTACACCGCGAAGGGGAAGCGCTGGAACAGGGGCATTTCGACCTCCATGCCGATGCCCTCGCCGCAGGTCAGCTCGGCGAAGCGGCACAGTGCCAGCGTGATCGCCCCGGGGACGGCCAGGGCATCGAGCACCTTCGCCGTCCACTGATGGGTGATGCGTGCCGTCAGCACCGCCGCCAGGACACATCCGCCCACCACGCCCCACAGGGCATAGCCGCCCTCCCACAGGCGCAGGATATGCGTCAGCCCCATCTCCTGATACACCTGCCAGCGTGCCAGACAATAGAAGGCGCGTCCGCAAAGCAGTCCCAGGGGCAGCGCCAGCAGCGCGAAGACCTCAGCCGTGTCCGCACGCAGACCGTATTTGCGCTGTTCCCGTGCCAGCAGGAGCAGCCCCATCGCGATCGCACCCGCCACGCACGCGGCATAGCACGTCACCGGCAGGGAAAGCAGGGTGAACAGCACTTGACTCTCCTCCATCATCGGAGGACTCCTTCTCATTCCGCCTGATAGGCGCTGACAAAGCAGATGACATCCTTCAGCGGGCGCTTCTTGGGGTTGCGCGGACTGTTGATCTTGTCGCGGTTGAAGACCATCGTGGAGGACGAACCGCCGTCGAGGTTATAGGCATGGCGGATGCCCTCAAAGGTGGCGACGAACTCGGCGAACTGCTCCAGTGTCATGCCCTCCGAGCCGGGGTCTTCCGGGCCTTCGGTGCAGATGCACAGGTACTCCAGCTTGCCGACCTGCGCCAGGCACATGCGCTGTGCGGGGCGGTTCGCGGCGTTGGCCACCTTCACCCGCGCGACCATGTAGTTCGTCTCGTTCACGCGGCCTTTGCTGATGGTCACGGTGATGGACGGATCGGTGTAGGACAGGCCGTCCGCACCGTAGCCGTCCGCCTGGGGCGCAACGGCCTTCTTGTCCTCCAGGGCGTATTGGATGATCTCCGCATTCGCCACGATCGTGCCGGACGGGATCAGCACCAGCATGCACAGCAGCGCCAGCACGATGACCAGCATGCGGAGGAAGTGCTTCAGCTCACACCCATTAGACGCACAAATGGGGGCGAATGGTTGAACCCTACGGAAAAATCCGTTTTCGCCGCCCTTACGGCAGCACCTCGCCGTTCTCCAGATACACGATGCCCGTGTCCAGGAAGGACGGCGGCAGATCCACACAGCCCTTGTCGTTCTTCTTCATCACCAGCTTGGCGAAGACCGCGCGGCGTGCGTCGTCCTCCGTCAGCACGAAGGGACGGTAATCCCCGCTGCCCTGGGTCTGACAGGGAATGACCTGCAGGCGGTTCAGCTGCACCTGACCATCCACACGGGTGTAGGCCAGCTGGAAGATGCCGGTGGACGGGTCAACATCGGACATCGTGCCGAAGGTGAAATTGCCCGTGCTGAACATGATGGGCTTGCCCTTGTAGAAGGTGATGGGCTGGATCACATGGGGATGATGTCCCCAAATGACATCCGCGCCCGCGTCGATGATCTGCTTGGCATAGGTCACCTGACTCTGATCGGGGGTCATGTAGGTCTCACGACCCCAATGGAGGCTGACGACCACCAGATCGCAGCCCTTCTCCTCCTTGAGGGTACGGATGCGGCTGATGATGCGCTTCAGGTCGTAATCCTGCGGATACGAAAAGCCCACGAACCCCACGCGCAGGTCACCCGTGTCATACACGCCCAGATCGTCATAGCCATTGGGCTGACCGGGATACACCGTGCCAAACCGGCTGATGCCCGCCGCGTCCAGCGTGGCCGTGCTCTCCTCGTACCCCGCCTGATGGAAGTCCATGCAGTGGTTGTTGACCGTGCAGACCATCTCGATGCTGCCCTCCAGCAGGATGCTGACATGATCCGGATCGGCGCGGAGGTTATAGCGCTTGTCGCGGTGGGCGGTCTTGGTGGTGAGGACGACCTCGAGGTTGGCGATGGTCAGGTCATCCGCCGCGAGGTATTCCCTGACGAGGGAGAACGGCCAGGCGTATCCCTTTTCGTCAATGACGCTATGGTAGGACGTGCTGCTCCCCTCATACCGGTAGGCATCGCCGATGGAGCAATCCCCCACGAAGGACAGCACGGTCTCCCCGCCGTCCTCCGCGAAGGCCGTGCCCGTCATCAGGCACAGCATCAGCATCAGTGCGAACCACTTCATCCGCATGGTTTCTCCTCCTTGCGCCTGCAAAGCATGCCGTTTGATCCTCCCTATCATACCATTCCTGTGGGGAAAATTGCAATACCCTGACGGATTTCGTGCCCTCACAGACAAAATCAACGAAGCAGCACAAAACCGCATGAAGCTGATCGTGCCGCATTTGGCAAAGCAGTACGGTGTGACCGAGCAACTGAAAGCCGAAAATCAAATGGAATGGGTGCGGCAGATGAACGCTTGCAAGGCACAGGCAGAAGCTATAATGGCTTTGGGGAGGACTTGCGAAAACAATCAGAGGAGCAAAGCGTTTGAAAAAGCAAAGAAAACCGCCTGACCTCGAATGTTGCGTCACGACCTTCCGTCAAGGTGGCTACACCCCCCCTGCACCGCGAAAGCGGCTATCCCCTGTGGACTTGCCGCCCGCAAACGGTTTTGACAGCCATTCTCCGCCCGCAAATTTGCATATAGCGATAAAAATCCGACCTGTGATTGGAATCATAGGTCGGATTAACTATTTTGGGCCACCCGGCAATGCAAGGGACGGCTCTTTTCACGCGATGACCAGCTCCACCGGGCAATGGTCGCTGCCCATGATGTCCGCATGGATGCACGCGCTTTGCAGGCGTTCCGTCAGCCGGTTCGACGCGATGAAATAGTCAATGCGCCAGCCGACATTCTTCTCCCGCGCGTGGAACATGTAGCTCCACCAGGTGTACGCATCCGCCGCATCGGGGTGGAAATGGCGGAAGGTGTCCACATAGCCCGCGTCGAGCACCGCGGTGAGCTTGTCGCGCTCCTCCTGGGTGAAGCCGGCGCTGCGGGTGTTGGTCTTGGGGTTTTTCAGGTCGATGGGCTTGTGTGCCACGTTCAGGTCACCGCAGTAGATGACGGGCTTGTCCGCCTCCAGGGACTTGATATAGCCCAGGAACGCATCCTCCCAGGTCATGCGGTAATCCAGCCGGGTCAGCTCCCGCTGGGCATTGGGCACATACACATTGACGAGGTAGAAATCGGCGAATTCCAGGGTGATGACACGTCCCTCGTGGTCGTGTTCCTCCACCCCGATGCCGTATCGGACGCTGAGCGGCGCGGTACGGGTAAACACCGCCGTGCCGGAATAGCCCTTCTTCTCGGCGTAATGCCAATACTGATGATAGCCGGGCAGGTCAAGGTCATGCTGACCGGCCTGGAGCTTGGTTTCCTGCAGGCAGAACACATCCGCGTCCAGCGCGGTGAAGGCCTCCAGGAAGTTCTTGCCCAGGATGGCGCGCAATCCGTTGACATTCCAGGAAATGAGTTTCATCGCATGCTCCTCCGTGCGGG
>CAZJOA010000033.1:0-19998 GCA_964547515.1 uncultured Faecalibacterium sp. | reverse complement strand
GCCCTGCCGGGGTCTTCGACCCTTTTTCTCGCGATTCGGTAGGCTGACCCGCCATACAGTCCCCCGTGGGGCTATGCGAGGGCTTTCCGGTCGCCCTCGCGCTCCTTCGGGCACGATTGAGAAGGCTGTACTGCCATGCAGCGCCCGCGCAGGGCTTCAGTCGTACATAAAAAGCGGAGTCTTCCCCATCGGGAAGTCCTCCGCCTTGTCATTTTGACATGTCCAGCACGTCCTGAATGCTCAGGCTGGTCAGGTAGGTGCGTATCACCCGATCAAGCCCCTCCCAGACGGGCAGGGTGCTGCAATCCGTGCAGCGCTCGCAGGTGTTGGGCGCATCGTCCAGGCAGGCCACGGGGTGCATCGAGCCCTCCGCCACGTCCAGCACGTCGTACACCGTCAGGTCTGCGGGATGCGCCACCATACGGTATCCGCCCTGATGCCCGCGCGTCCCTTGCAGGATGTTGGCACGGGACAGCGCCAGCGCGATCTGCTCCAGATACTTCTTGGAAACCTGCTGCCGTTCGGCGATGTCCTTGAGCGCCACTGCGCCGTCCGCCGTCTGATGCTGCGCCATGTCCAGGATCATCCTGAGTGCGTAGCGTCCCTTGGTGGAAATCTTCATTCGTATCCCCCCACTCTGTCAGTCTCCTACCAGCTTCATCCACGAAACCGTTTACCTGCATGTTATCACATTCCGCGCGGAATTTCAACCGTTTCGCCACACTATACCCGTTTGGGGAGGAAAACGTATGTCCCGCATGCTCTCACCCGCCGCGCGCATGGAGCGCAGCATCCTCACGGACTTCCGCAAGACGCTGTGGAAGCCCTTCATCGCGGCCATCCGGCAATACGACCTGATCCAACCGGGCGACCGCATCGGCGTATGCATCTCCGGCGGGAAGGACTCCATGCTCATGGCCAAGCTCTTCCAGGTGCTGCATCGGCATACGGCCATTCCCTTCGAATTGGAATTCATCGTGATGGACCCGGGGTACAACGCCGTCAACCGGCAGAAGATCATCGACAATGCGGCGCAGATGGAGATCCCCATCCGGATTTTCGATTCGGACATATTCGACGCGGCCACCCACGCCGAGCGCAACCCCTGCTACCTCTGCGCCCGGATGCGCCGCGGCTTCCTCTACGACCGCGCACAGGAGCTGGGCTGCAGCAAGATCGCCCTGGGACATCACTTCAACGACGTGATCGAGACGACCCTGCTGGGCATGCTCTACGGCAGTCAGCTGCAGGCCATGCTGCCCAAGCTGCACAGCCGCAACTTCGCCGGGATGGAGCTGATCCGCCCGATGTACATGATCCACGAGGAGGACATCAAGGCCTGGTGCGCCGCCAACGGGCTGACCTTCATCCAGTGTGCGTGCCGCTTTGTGGAGCAGCGGGATCACAGCGCCGATGGCGTGGGGGACTCCAAGCGGCAGGAGGTCAAGCTGCTGCTGCGTCAGCTGCGGCTGACCAACCCGGACGTGGAGAAGAGCATCTTCAACAGCATCCACACCGTCACCCTGGACACCTTCCCCGGGTGGAAGATACACGGCGAGGCATACAGCTACCTGGAGGAGTACGACCGCTGGCCGGACACCTTCTCCGGCATGCGCCGCGGGCGGGAATGAGGGGGACGGCTTGTTCTTTCGCTGTACAGGTCTTGCCCCGTCGGGCATTCGCGATTACAATAGGGACAGGGAGATCCGAAGAAAGGGAGCGAATGCGATGGAGAAGATCCGGATGACAACACCCCTGGTGGAGCTGGACGGCGACGAGATGACCCGCATCCTCTGGGCGGACATCAAGGCACTGCTGATCGAGCCGTATGTGGAGCTGAAGACGGAGTACTACGACCTGGGACTGCCCCACCGGGACGAAACGCGGGATCAGGTCACGGCGGACAGCGCCAATGCCATCAAGAAATACGGCGTGGGCGTGAAATGCGCGACCATCACCCCCAATGCCCAGCGCATGACCGAATACAGCCTGCACGAGATGTGGAAGTCCCCCAATGGCACGATCCGCGCCATGCTGGATGGCACGGTCTTCCGCGCGCCCATCCTGGTCAGCGGCGTGAAGCCCACCGTCCGCACCTGGCAGCAGCCCATCACCATCGCCCGTCATGCCTATGGCGATGTGTACCGCAGCGTGGAGATGGATGTCCCCGGCGCGGGCACGGCTGAGCTGGTCTTCACCGGCGCGGACGGGCAGGAGCAGCGCAAGACCGTCTGGCAGTTCGACGGCCCGGGCGTTTTGCAGGGCATGCACAACCTGGATGCCTCCATTGCGTCGTTTGCCCATGCGTGCTTCCGGTATGCGCTGAGTGTGAAGCAGGATCTGTGGTTCTCCGCCAAGGACACCATCAGCAAGACCTATGACCACACCTTCAAGGACATCTTTCAGGACATTTTTGACAGCACCTACAAGGCGCAGTTCGAGGCCGCCGGCATCACCTATTTCTACACGCTCATCGACGATGCTGTGGCGCGCGTCATCCGCTCCAGGGGCGGCTTCATCTGGGCGTGCAAGAATTACGACGGCGACGTGATGAGCGACATGGTCGCCACGGCCTTTGGTTCGCTGGCGATGATGACCTCCGTGCTGGTGACGCCGGACGGCAAGTTCGAATACGAGGCCGCCCATGGCACGGTCACCCGGCACTATTACCGTCATTTGCAGGGCGAGGAGACCTCCACCAACCCGGTGGCGACCATTTTCGCCTGGACGGGCGCACTGCGCAAGCGCGGCGAGCTGGACGCGCTGCCCGACCTGATGGCCTTTGCGGACAGGCTGGAGAAGGCAACCATCGACACCATCGAATCCGGCGTGATGACCAAGGATCTGGCGCTGCTCTGGGAGGGTGGCGAATGTCAGGCGGTGAACAGCCGCGCCTTCCTGGAGGCCGTTGCGGCAAGGCTCGGATAAACGAAAAGCGCTCCCCGGATACCTTCGCGGCGTCCGGGGAGCAAATGCATCTTTGGCACATCAGGTCTGGTCAGTTCTCGTTGCAGCAGCAGGGCGGCCGGCACTCGTTCCGCCAGGCCACGGCGACAAACACCACGCCGGTCAGCAGCGCGGTGATGCCCGCGATGAGTCCGCCCCAGCCGATCGCATCGGTCAGCAGGAATGTCAGGACGATGCCGACGATGCCCACAGCCAACAGCAAAATGCCGATGATCTTCATGAAGAAACCCTCCTTCCGCTTTCATCAATGCGGAAAGGAGGGCTTTTGTGCATCAGATGGATCAGATGTCGTTCATGACGGCCTCGTTTTCCTGCCGCTTTTCGTCCATCGCTTCCTGAAGGTCAGCGTCGGTGAAGTACTTGTAACCTACATAGATGTGGTAATCGGCTTCCAGAATGGATTCCCCCCAGCTGCCTTGGGCGATCTCGATCTTGACATGCTCCCCATTTCCAATCTTATAGTCCCATTCATCGTAATCGCGCATGGTTCCATACATATCAAACATATCATACAGCAGGTACCATGTTGCCGCACCATCCAGCGCTTTGCCGGTGATGATGTAGCAGTCGCCGCCGGTATACCCGAGGGGCGAACCGTACTTCTGCACAAAAGCCTTATAGAGCGTGGAGTAGTCGCTGTCACTGCTGTCCGCATAAGTACGATTGGGCAGCCGCCACACCACCTCTACCAGCTTTCCGTCTTCATCGAAGTCATAACAAATAATCACATCGCTGATGCCCGCGACCGTGCCGCGCTCCGTCCGGAGCATCGTATCGCTGCAATCGTCCTCATGCCAGGCCAGGGTCTCCTTGGCTCTGACCTGCTCCACCGTGTCACCGAACTGCACGCCGTTGCGCAGGGTGTACGTGTCCTCCGCCGAGGCCGTCAGCACCATCGTCATCAGGAGCATCATCGCGAGAAAACCGGAAACAAGCTTCTTCCACATATCCCATTCCTCCTTCTTTTTGTGGGGCTGCATGCAGTATATCACACATTCGTCGTATTTTCAACGCTTTCGTAGAAAAAATTCCACCCATTTACGAGCAAAAGCAGATAAAGTACACTTAACGTGGAAGGAGGCTCTGCAAATGGTGGAATTCGGAAGTCGGTTGCGTCAGCTGCGCAAGGACAGGAAGCTGACCCAGCAGCAGCTTGCCGAGCTGATCGGCGTCAAAAACAGCGTGATCTCCTTCTATGAGGTCGGCGAGCGGACGCCGTCCCCCGATGTGCTGCGAAAGCTGGCACTGGCGCTCCACGTCACGGCGGACTACCTGCTGGGCATCGAACGGGATGCCACACTGGATGCCACCGGCCTGGACGAGGAGGATCGGCTGGTCATCCAGATGATGATCGGGCAGCTGCGAAAGAAGAATCAGCGATAAAGTGCGCCTCTTCGGCCCAACGGCGGAGGGGCGCGTCGTTTTTTCCCCCGTCCGCGCCGTGGCTTGCGCTTTTCCGCCGGTTTTGCCTTTACAATCCCCCCGAAAAGCTGTATAATAAGATGATTTAGTATGCTTATGGGTGCAATGCCCGGGAGGGAGGCTCATCATGGCCAAGATCATTTCCATCATCAATCAGAAGGGCGGCGTGGGCAAGACCACCACGGCGATCAATCTGTCCGCCCTGATGGCGGATATGGGGCAGCGCGTGCTGCTGGTGGATCTCGACCCGCAGGGGAACTCGACCTCCGGCCTGGGCATGGCGGTGGAGGACAAGTCCGTCTACGAGGTGCTGATGGGGCGCATCCCCATGAAGGAGCTCGTCGAAAAGACCGACTTCCGCAACCTCTCCATCGCCGGGAGCGACATCCGCCTGGCCAATGCCGAGCTGGAGCTGGTCAGCGTGGACAGGCGCGAGCATCGGCTCAAGACCGCGCTGCTGCCCATCGTGAAGGATTTCGACTTCATCCTGATCGACTGTCCGCCGTCGCTGTCCCTGCTGACCATCAATGCGCTGACGGCCTCCGACAGCGTCATCATCCCCATCCAATGCGAGTATTACGCGCTGGAGGGCGTGGCGAGCCTGGTGCAGACCATCCAGCGGGTGAAGAAGACCTCCAACCCCCATCTGGACATCGAGGGCGTGCTGCTGACCATGCTGGACGGCCGCACCAACCTGGGTCTGCAGGTGGTGGACGAGGTCAAGAAGCACTTCAAAAAGCAGGTCTATGCCACGGTGATCCCCCGCACCGTGCGCCTGGGGGAAGCCCCCTCCCACGGCGAACCCATCCATGTTTACGACAAGCGCTCCAACGGCACCATCGCCTATGCCGCCCTGGCACGCGAGGTGCTGACGCGCAATGGCATCAAGGTGGACAAGCACTGGACGCTGTGATGCGGCAGCTTCGCGCCGCACACGCCACACATGAGAAGAGGAGTTTTGCATTATGCCGAAAAAGACGCGCGGACTTGCCCGGGGGCTTGACGTCCTCCTGCCCGAGCTGGATGCAGCCGTTCCCGGCGCGGGACAGGAGATCAGCATTGGCGACATCGATCCCAATCCCGATCAGCCCCGTCATATCTTCTCCCCGGAGAGCATTGAGCAGCTGACCCAATCCGTCAGGGAGCAGGGCGTGCTCCAGCCCATCCTCGTCACCCCCACCAGCGGCGGACGCTACCGTATCGTCGCCGGTGAACGCCGCTGGCGTGCCGCACGCGCCGCCGGGCTGAGCACCGTGCCCTGCATCGTGCGGGAGATGGACGTGGTCACCCAGATGGAGATCGCGCTGATCGAGAACATCCAGCGCGAGGACCTCAACCCCATCGAGGAGGCCATGGGCATCCAGGGGCTGATGAAGCAGTGCGGCTACACCCAGGAGAAGGTCGCCCAGCGCCTGTGCAAATCCCGCCCGGCGGTGGCGAACCTCCTGCGATTGCTGACATTGCCCGAGAGCGTGATCGACATGATCCGCCGGGGAACGCTGTCCGCCGGTCACGCGCGTGTCCTGGCCGGTCTGGATGCGGACGAGATGAAGATCAGCCTGGCGAACCGCACCGTGGCGGAGGGCTGGTCGGTGCGTCAGCTGGAGACCGCTGCGGCGCTGATGCGTCAGAACGGCACGAAGCTCCCCCGGCAGGAAAAGCCCCCGCGCAAGCTGGACGCAGAGCTGCATGAGCTGGAGAACCTCTGCCGTGAGGCCTTCGGCATGCGCGCGACCCTCACCGGCAATACCAAAAAGGGCAAGATCGTGCTGCAATACTACTCCCAGGACGAGCTGGAGCGCCTGAACGACCTGCTCCAGCAGCTGCACAAAGAGTCATGACCGCAAGATAGGAGGCATCCCCATGGCGAAGCTCCCGCCGCTCCCCGACCTGCCCCGATGGGACGGGCCGCTGTCCCATCCCTTCTATTCCAATGTCGTCAAGCGCGTGCTGGACTTCCTCCTCGCGCTCCTTCTGCTCATCCCCGCCAGTCTGGTGATGATCCCCCTGGCCATCTGGGTCAGGCTCGACTCCCCCGGCCCGGTGCTCTACCGTGCGGTGCGCGGCGGATACAAGAATCAGCCGTTTTACATCATGAAATTCCGCACCATGGTGGTCGATGCCGACAAGACCGGCGGCTGCACGGCCAAGGATGATCCCCGCGTGACCCGTTCCGGACGGGTGATGCGCCGCCTCAAGCTGGATGAGCTGCCCCAGCTGCTCAACATCATCAGGGGGGACATGTCCTTCGTCGGCCCGCGCCCCGAGCTGCTGCTCTACACCAATGCCTATACGGCGGAGCAGCAGTGCATCATGTGGGTGCGACCCGGCATCACCGATCGTTCCTCCATCGTGTACATCGCCCAGGACGAGATCGTCGGCACGGAAAACCCGGTGGAGAACTACGAGAAGTACATCCTGCCGGAAAAGAACCGCCTGCGGGTGGAATACGCGCTGCACCAGAGCTTCGCGCTGGATGCGCGGCTCTTCTTTGAGACCATCGGCGGCGTGTTCAGCAAGGCGAAAAAGATGGCACAGGAAAAGGGGAAGAATGCAGCATGACCTACACCGAAAAGACCCATGCGGCCTTCGGCGGCGCACCCATCGATACCTCCGATCCGCGCGTGCTGGCCTGGCTCATCCGCCGCCATGGGCTTGAAATGACCCACATCAGCCGCGGCAGTCACATCGGCGCCATCTTCTCCCTCGCGGAGATCATGGCCACCCTCTATACCGGCGTGCTGCATGTCGATCCCCATCAGCCGAAAATGCCCGACCGCGACCGGCTCATCCTCTCCAAGGGGCATGCCGGCGCGGCGGTCTATGCCGCCCTGGCCGAACGCGGCTTCTTTGACGTGGAGGAGCTGTCCACCCACTACGCCAACGGCTCGCGCCTGTCCGGGCATGTGAGCCACAAGGGCATCCCGGGCGTGGAGCTCTCCACCGGCTCTCTGGGGCACGGGCTGGCCGTGTCCGCCGGAATGGCGCTGGGCGCGAAGAAGGACGCTGCCCCCTGGCGCGTCTACTGCGTTTTGGGGGACGGCGAATGCGATGAAGGCTCGGTGTGGGAGGCGGCGCTCCAGGCGCATCACTACGGGCTGGACAACCTGATCGCCGTGGTGGATCACAACCGCATGCAGTCGCTGGACTTCTGCGAGAACACCCTCGCCCTGGAGCCCTTCGGGGACAAATGGGCGGCCTTCGGGTGGAACGTCATCGGGGTGGACGGTCATGATGTGGACGCACTGCGCGGCGCATTCGCCCAGGCCAAGGCCAATCGCGGGAGCGGCAAGCCCACCGTCATCATCGCGCTGACCACCAAGGGCAAGGGGGTGTCCTTCATGGAGAACGACATCCTCTGGCATTACCGCACACCCCAGGGCGAGGAATACGACGCAGCGCTAAAGGAACTGGAGGCGCAAAGGCCATGAGAGACGCATTTACCCGTGCGCTGATGCGCGAGGCCGCCCATGATCCACGGCTGACGCTGGTCACCGGTGATCTGGGCTTCGGGGTGCTGAAGCCCTTCTGGGAGACCTATCCGGAGCAGTTTGTCAACGCGGGCATCGCCGAACAGGGCATGACCGGCCTGGCTGCCGGTCTGTCCATGACAGGACGCACCGTGTTGACCTATTCCATCGGCAATTTTCCGACCCTGCGCTGCATCGAGCAGATCCGCAACGACTGCGCCTACCACGGCGCGAATGTCAAGGTGGTGTGCGTGGGCGGCGGCTTCGTCTACGGCAGCCTGGGCATGTCCCACCACGCGACGGAGGACATGGCCATCCTGCGGGCATTGCCGGGCGTGACGGTCTTCACCCCGGGCGACCCCCATGAGGTGGAGGCCATCGTCCCCGTCATGCTGAACACCCCGGGCACATGCTATCTGCGCCTGGGACGCGGCGGCGAGCCCTATCTGCACGACGCGCCCATCACGGATTACACCGTCCCCCATGCGCTGACCCTGCGCGAGGGCAGGGACGTGGCGCTCCTGTCGGCGGGCGGCATCCTGACACAGACCGTCAGCGCGGCAAAGCTCCTGGCCGAACAGGGCGTTTCCGCCGAGGTGGTGAGCTTCCCCTGCCTGAAGCCCATCGATCAGGAGAAGCTGTCCGACCTGGCACAGCGCTTCCGCCACATCGTCACGGTGGAGGAGCATTCCGTCGTGGGCGGCTTCGGCAGTGCGGTGTGCGAATGCATCGCCGGGATCGGCAGTGACTGCCGTGTCCACCGCATCGGCATGGAGGATGTGTATTCCACCATCGTCGGCACACAGCAATACCTGCGGGGCGAATACCGCATGGACGATCAGGCCATCTGCCGTCGCACGCTGGACTGGCTCAACGCTTGAGGAGGCCGCATATGAAGAAGCTCATCACTTTCCTGCTGACGCTCTGCCTGCTGCCCCTTTTTGCATCGGCGGAAATGACCGGCTCCGGCTATTCCGTGGCGCTGGAGGGCGCATCCTTCACCTTCGTCCCGCCACAGGAGCTGGTCTGCATGACGCGGGAGTCCAGCGCATCGGTCTTCGGCCGTGTCGGCCTGAGCCAGCGCGACGTCGTCCCTTCGATGGAGGCGCTCCATGTATATGCGCTGCTCACCGATGAAACCATCAGCGTCGAGATACAGCTCATCGCCGTTCCCACCGAGGACGGGGACTACATCGCCCTGAATGCCGACGAGGCGGAATCGACCCGCGCCGGCTTCGCGCATTATTATCAGGCATTCGGCTTTGACGTGCAGTCCTGCGAGGTTTACGATGTCAGCGGCGGACACCGCTTCATCCGCACCGCCATGTCCGCCCCCCTGGAGGACGGTACGCCGGACTATTCGGTGGAATACCTGACCTGTCACGGCGGATATGCCCTATCGATCACCCTGTACACCTATGAAAGCGCCCCGACACAGGAGCAGCTCGCCCTGTGCGACGCATTGGCGGATTCCCTTCGCATCACGGCGGACGTGACCGGCGAATGATCCTCCGCCCATATGAAAAGGAGAAGTAAAATGGAAGAAAAGAAGCTGAGCCTGCCCGAGATCCACGCCGAATTGATGGAGCAGATCAAGGACGTGATCGCCGTGTGCGAGCGTCACGGCATCGAATACAACCTCATGTGCGGCACGCTGCTGGGAGCGGTGCGCCACAAGGGCTTCATCCCGTGGGATGACGACATCGACCTGCTGATGGATCGCGCCAATTTCGAGAAATTCCGCGTCGTGTACCCGAAGGAGTGCGACAAGCGCTTCGAGCTGACCTACCTGGACACCTGGACGCCCCGCGTGATGAACCGCGACCCGGAGAAGGCCGCTGCGTTCACCGACTTTTTCATCCTTGACCCCGTCCCTGCGGCAGGTCTCCAGCGCAAGCTGTGGTTCCTGCGCCTGCACATGCTCCAGGGCATGATGAAGAAGAATGTGGACTACAGCCGGTTCGGGTGGAAGCACAAGCTCCTGCTCTTCTCCACCCACCTGATGGGTCTGCCCTTCTCCACCGCCCAGAAGGCCCGCTGGTACGACAAGTGGTCCACCTCCGTCAAGGAGGGCAATGACCTGTGCATGTCCAACGGCGCGTTCGAGCTGATGATGCACATCTGGCATCCGGAGCAGTTCGCCGAGAAGATCAAAGTGCCCTTCGAGGACACCGAATGCCTCATCCCCAAGAGGTGGGACGAGGTGCTGACCATCCTCTTCGGCCCGGATTACATGACGCCCCCGCCCGAATCCGAGCGCGTCGCCAAGCATCTGGACGTATAATACAAAGCGCCTTCCGGGGCATGTCCCCCTGAAAGGCCAGCGAAGGAATCACGGTACATATGGATATGATCTTCTGCCCGCTGTACTCCGGATCGAGCGGCAACGCCCTTTTCGTGCAGTACGGCGGCACTCGTTTGCTGATCGACGCGGGCAAATCCGGCAAGATGATCGCCGAGGCACTGACCCTGATCGGCGTTGACCCCAACACGCTGGACGGCGTGCTCGTCACCCATGAGCATTCCGACCACATCGCGGGGGTGGGGGTGCTGGCGCGCAAGTACAGGCTGCCGGTGTATGCCACCTCCGCGACCTGGGAGGCGATGGCGGAGAAGGTCGGGAAAGTCCCCGAGGGCTGCCGCCGCAGCTTCGACACCTTCTCCGACTTCTACCTCGGGGACATCGGCGTCGTGCCCTTCTCCATCCCCCATGACGCGGCCGATCCGGTGGGCTATCGCCTCTGGGGCGGGAACGTCAGCATCTCCACCGCAACCGATCTGGGCTTCTTCCCGCGTACCGTGCGGGATGCCGTGGCCGGATCGTCCCTGGTGCTGCTGGAGAGCAACCACGACCCGGATATGCTCCGCATGAACAGCCACTACACCGCGCGGCTCAAGCAGCGCATTCTCTCCAACCACGGCCACCTGTCCAACGATGCCTGTGCCGATGCCCTGCTCCAGCTGGTGGCGGGCGGCACGCAGCATGTCATCCTCGGCCACCTGAGCGGCGAGAACAACACGCCCGCACTGGCGCGGCGGGTCTCGGAGGAGAAGATGCGCCGAGAGGGCATTCGCCTGGGCGAGGAGCTCTTTCTGGATGTCGCCCGCCGCGATCAGGTGGGCAGCGTATACACCCTGGAGGCGGATGTATGACAAAGACGCGGCGTGCCCTGCTGACGGTGCTGGTATTGTCGTTTCTGCGTCCCATGGCGGAAAGGCTGCTGGAGCGCATGCTCCCGGCCGCGAGCGTTTCGCCGCTGTCCTGGTGGACGGCTTGTCTGGCGCTGACGCTGCTGATGCTGGCATTGCCCGCATGGCTGATGCACCCATGGCGGACGGATCGGCTGACGCGCCGCTGCCCGCTGACCGCCGCGCTGGCGGAGGGGGTGCTGCTGGCGCTGCTGACCCGCGTGGCCGGTGCGGCGCTGGACGCCGCATGGCAGCGGGTGCTTTCCCTGCCAGCAGGGACGCACCCTGCCCCGGGCAGCGTCCCGGAGGTGCTGCTCTGCGCCGCCGCATTGATGATCGTCCCTGCGCTGGCGGAGGAATGCTTCTTCCGGGGCGCGGTGCTGACATCGCTGCTGGACGGCGCACGCCGCTGGCAAGCCATCCTGCTGACGACGATCCTTTTCGCGATGATGCACACCCGCCTGGCGAATCTGCCGAGCCTGCTGCTGCTCTCGCTGCTCCTGACCCTGCTGATGCTGCGCACGGGGCGCATCGCCGCGCCCATCGCCGCGCATATGGCGTATAACCTGACCGCGTTCGTGCCCGGGCTGCCGTCCGGGTGGGCGGCGCTGCTCTGCGGCGCAATGCTGACGGTCTGGCTGGTGCACACCGGCCTCCGACTGCCGAAAAGGGCACATCCGCCCATGCCGCGCACGGACATCGCCCTGTCCGCCGCAACGCTGGCGGTCTGTGCGGCTTCTTTCTTCCTGTGACACCCCGAGACGCTGCGCATCAGCCTGCGGAACACCGCCTCCTCCTGCTGCATGTGGATTCCATCATATATGCGTACATCCGCGCCCTGACGCAGCCGTCCGCCGCGCAGGAAAGCCGGTCGACCGAGGGCTTCGCACGGTATTTCTCCTACGACTGCGTTGACGATGCCATCACCGTCCGCCAACAACACGATCCGCAAAAAGACGATTCCGGTTTATGAGGTGAGCTTATGATACTCCTTTCCTTGCAGGGCGTGCAGAAGAGCTTCGGCACGAACGAGGTGCTCCGGGACGCATCCCTTGTCCTCCAGGACGGCCAGCGCATGGGGCTGGTCGGCGTGAACGGCTGCGGCAAGTCCACGCTGATGAAGATCATCGCCGGGGTGGAAGCCTCCGACGGCGGCAGCATCACCATGCAGAAGGGGCTGCGGCTGGGCTATCTGGCGCAGCAGGGCATCGTGGGCGAAGGGCGCACGGTGCTGGAGGAGCTGGAATCCGTCTTCGAGCCGGTGGTCGAGATGGAAAAGCAGCTCCGCCGGATGGAGGAGCAGATGTCCGAATGCGGGGACGATGCCGTCCGCCTCAGCCGCCTGGGCAGCCAATACGACGCGCTGACGCTGGAATTCGAGCGCCGCAACGGCTACGGCTGGCGCTCCACGGTGCAGGGCGTGCTGGCCGGTCTGGGCTTTCGCAAGGAGCAGCAGCATCAGCTGGCGAGCCTCCTTTCCGGCGGCGAACGCACCCGCCTGTGCCTGGGTCGCATGCTCCTGACAGAGCCCGACCTCCTCCTCCTGGACGAGCCCACCAACCACCTCGACCTCAAGGCCATCGCGTGGCTGGAGGAATACCTGCGCACCTACAAGGGCGCGGTGCTGCTCATCAGCCATGACCGGTACTTCATGGATCATGTCTGCGACCGCATGTGCGAATTGCTTCTGGGCGTGACGGAATGCTACGACGGCAACTACACCGCCTACATGGCACAGCGGACGGAGCGGTTCGAGATCCGCATGAAGGCCTATGAGCTCCAGCAGAAGGAGATCGCCCGTCAGGAGGCCATCATCGCGCGGTATCGCCAGTTCAACCGGGAGAAGTCCATCAAGCTGGCGGAGAGCCGCGAAAAGCGCCTGGAAAAGGTCGAGCGGCTGGAAAAGCCCAAGGACGAATCCGCCATCCGCTTCCGGTTCGATGTCCGCCGCCGCACGGGCGACGATGTCCTCATGTTAGACGAGGTGTCGAAGGGCTTTGACGGGCGGACGCTCTTCGAGCATGTCCGCATGCATGTCCGCGCGGGCGACCGCATCGCCCTCATCGGCGACAACGGCGTGGGCAAATCGACCCTGTTCAAGTGCATCGTGGGCGAGCAGAAGCCCGATAACGGCACCATCCGCTTCGGCGCAGGGGTCGACCTGGGATACTACGATCAGCATCAGGCGCATCTGCATGAGGACAAGACCGTCCTGGACGAGGTGTGGGACGACTTCCACCGGCTGGATCAGACCGAGGTGCGCGGTGCGCTGGGTCTGTTCCTCTTCACGGGGAACGACGTGCTCATGCCCATTTCGACCCTCTCCGGCGGCGAAAAGGGCCGCGTGGCGCTCACCAAGCTCATGCTCCGCAAGGACAATGTCCTCCTGCTGGACGAGCCGACCAACCATCTGGACATGGACTCCCGCGAGGTGCTGGAGGATGCCCTGGAGAGCTTCCCCGGCACGATCCTGGCCATCAGCCACGACCGGTACTTCATCAACCGCTTTGCCGAAAAGGTCTGCGTGCTGGAGACCGACGGCATCCGGGAGTATCTGGGGAACTACGACGACTATTTCGAGAAGATCAGCCGTGACCAGGCGCCGGACAGCGAAACGGCGGGGATGACGCGGACGGCCATCGAGAAGGAGAAGCGGAAGACCCGCGAGGAAGAAAAGCGTCTGCGGGAACAGAAGCAGGCGCTGCAAAACGCGGAGAAGGCTATCGCGGCGGCGGAGGACGAAGCGGCTGACATTGAGGCGCGTCTGGCCGACCCCGCGACCTACGCCGACCCGGAAAAGGCAGCCGCGCTGGCCAAGGCCTATCAGGCCAAAAAGGACGAGATCGAACGCCTCTACGCCGAATGGGAGGCACTCGAGACGGAAAGCTGATTTCCCCCATAGAAAACCGCCGATGAGAAAGCAGGGTGCTCCTCATCGGCGGTTTTGCTGTGCAACTCGATCATTCCGCGCTCACGGGGGCGGCGCATTTGGGCACATACCCGCTGAAGACGGTCAGGCCGTCGTCGCTGGTGACGGTGATGTCCCCGCCGCGCTCCTTCAGCGTCCGGCGGACGATGTGCAGCCCCATGCCATGACCGTCCCCCTTGGTGGTGAAGCCCGGGATGAAGATGCTCTCCCGGAGGTCCTCCGGTATCTTCTCGCCCGTGTTTTCCACCCGGAAGGTGTACTGCTTCACATTCTCCCCCAGGCTGACGGAAAGCCGCTTCTGCTCCGTCGGCAGATGCTCCATGGCATCCAGCGCATTGTCCAGCAGGTTGGACAGCACCTTGCACATCTCCCAATCGGGCATTGTGTTCTCCAGCGTTTCCCATTGGGAGGTGATGGACACCGTCACCTGCACGCCGTCCTTCTCCGCCTCGGCGACCTTCACCTGCAAAAGCGCGTTCACCGCCGGATCAGCGGTCTTCATCACACGGCTGACGGCGGTGATCTTCCCGTACACCTGCTCGATGTAGTCATTCGCCTCGTCGTATTCCGCCATTTCGATCAGGCTGAACACCACCTGCAGGTGGTTCAGGAAATCATGGCGCTGGGCACGCAGCGTGTTGTTGAATTCCCCCATCGCGTCGATGGTGTCATCCATGTCGTCCAGCTGGGTCAGCAGCTTTCGGGTGGACAGCGCCTCGCGAATGTCCACGATGCCGCCCCACACGATGACCAGCGATGCCGCGATGGTCAGCACCAGCATCAGCCGATAGCTCGTCTCGATCTCCGGCACGACGATAATGGCCACCAGCATCCCCAGGATCATCACGATCTGCATGCCGTTGATGACCACGGCGTAGTTCGCTGCCTTGCGGACGCTGGCGCGATTCCCCTGCTTGTGCAGCAGCTTCACTTGCGTCCCTCCCTGATCTGGTGGTTCTTGAGGATGGTGGCCTCATGCCCCATTTCGCTGGGCTGATAGTACTTCCTGCCCTTGACCTCCGGGGGCATGTACTCCTGCTGCACCCAATGGCCGGGATAATTGTGGGGATACTTGTATCCGTCCCCCGAGCCAATGCGTTCATGTCCCTGATAATGCGTGTCGCGCAGGTGGACGGGCACGGGGCCGTAGCCGCCCTTTTCCGCGTCGGCCATGGCGGCATCCACCGCCGCGCTGACGGAATTCGACTTGGGACTCTCGCACAGGGCGATGATGGCCTGCGCGATGGGCAGCCGTGCCTCCGGCATGCCGACGAACTCCAGATCCGCCGCTGCCGCCTGCGCCTGGAGCATGACCATGGGGTTCGCCTGACCCACATCCTCACTGGCATGGGCGATGATGCGCCGGCAGATCAGGCGCGGATCGACCCCGGCGTAGATCAGCCGGGCGAACCACGCCAGCGCCGCGTCGCTGTCCGAACCGCGAAGGCTCTTGCAGAACGCGCTGAGCATGTCGTAATACAGGCTCTCGTCGCAGCGGAGCATGGGCTTCTGGATGGATTCCTCCGCGACGGCCATGTCCACGCGGATCACGCCGTTTTCGTCCGCCGGGGTGGTCAGCACGGCCAGCTCGATTGCACCCAGCGCCGCACGGGTGTCGCCCCCGGCCACACGGGCGATGTGGCGCAGGGCATCCTCCTCCATGCGGACATCCAGCGTGCCGTAGCCCCGCTCCTTGTCCTGAAGGGCACGGCGCATCGCGGTGATGACATGCGCCTCGGTCAGCGCGTGGAACTGGAACACGCGGCATCGGCTGACGATGGCGGGGGTCATGGCGACCATGGGGTTCTCGGTGGTCGAGCCGATGAAGCGGATCGTGCCGCGCTCGATGGCCGGGAGGATGGAGTCCGACTGCGCCTTGGACCAGCGATGGCATTCGTCCAGCAGCAGATACGTCGGCTGACCATACAGGCTGCGGCGTTCCTGGGCGGACTTGATGACATCGCGTACATCCGCCACGCCGGAGGTGACGGCATTGAGCTGGACAAAGGCCGCCTTCGTCACCCTGGCGATGATGGATGCCAGGGTGGTCTTGCCGCAGCCGGGCGGGCCGAAGAAAATGGAGGAGGTCAGCCTGTCCGCCTCGATGGCACGGCGCAGAAGCCTCCCCGGCCCGACCAGATGCTCCTGACCGATGAATTCGGACAGGTCGCGCGGTCGCATGCGGTCCGCCAGGGGGGCGCTTTCCTCCATGGAAAACAGATCAGTCATAGGGATACTTCCTTTGCAGCACAGTGTTCACAGGAGCAGCATCGGCAGCAGCTGCTCGATCAGATGGGGCAGCAGCTGGGGGATCAGCAGCAGGACGATCAGCACGATCTGGATCACCAGCAGCGCCGGAAAGCCCTTGCGGAAATACCAGTGCTTCGTCTTGTGGCGGAAGACAAGCATGCCCAGCGTGCCGCCCAGACCGCCGAAGAGCGCCGTCACCAGGAAGAGCATCTTCTCCGAGATGCGCCATTCCCCCGCCCGGGCGCGGCGCTTGTCCTCGCCCATCAGCACAAAGGCGGCGACGTTCATCACGATCACCAGCAGAGCAAACAGGATCAGCATAGGCAACCTTCTTTCGTTCATTCGTTCATTCGTTCTTTCGTTCAGAGGACCTGTCCGTCGTCGCCCTTGCGGAAGTCGATGGCCAGGATGTCCCCCCTTGGGACGGTCACGGTGCGCGGCGAACGGGTCGTCACGAAGTCCACCGTGTCCGCGTCATAGCGCAGGATGCGCGCGTTGACCTGGCTGAGCCTGCCGTTTTCGTCCATCAGCATCAGGCGGATGACCCGTTCATGCTCCAGGGAGAAGCGCAGCAGCCTTTCCATCATATGCCCTCCCTGACGCGGTAGATCGTGGCTTCCCGGTTGCTGAACACCGCCTCGGCGACCGTCTCCAGACCGGCGTAGTCGATGTCGTAGTCATGGCGCTCATAGCTGGACACCATGATGTATTCCACGCCGTATTTTTCCAGCGTGTCCGTGTTGTGCGCCGGGTCGGCATAGAACGCGCGGATCTCGCTCTTGCGCTCGGTGGTGTCCAGACCATGATAATACAGCCACAGGTCAGGACCGCAGACGATATTGCGTCCGGCGATGGACGCAACGGGGTTCAGGTGCTGCGTGCCGGTGAGGAAGGTCGCGTGCTCCCCGGTGTTATCGCGGACGTATTCGCCAACCTCCACCGCCCCGGCGGAAAACGCCTGATATTCGCTGACGGCCTCGCGCCAGAGCGTCAGCCCGGCGGACACGAAGAACGTCACCGCCGCCATCGCCGCGATGAACGGCCGCGCACGCAGCCCCTTCAGCTTCCGCCACAGCATGGCGCACCAGTCTGCCACGATCATGCAGCACAAAAGCCACGCCAGATACATAAGCTTATTGTTATCGTAGATATTGGGCTGGAAGCGGATGCACTCCCCGGCGATGATGATGGGCAGCGCACCGGCGAAGATGCGCCGCCACTTGGGATTGCGCTCGAACAGAGCGAAGATCAGGATGAGGAACGGCAGGCCGATGTTCTTGACGTAGAACCAGCCGTACCCGTCGATCAGCCCGGACAGCGTGCCATCGGTGGAATTGACCCAGTTGAACCACGGCTCAATGAAGGAATTCGACGCATCCTGCATCCCCTCCTGGAACACCTGATTGAAGGTGAACCCAAAGAGCTGGGGCAGGCTGCAAATGAAGGCGATGCCGCCGTAGATGCAGTACCAGAGCAGCTGTGTTGTCCGGTCGCTGCGGTGGATCATGTCGTAGATCAGCATGCCCAGGGAGCACAGTGCCAGCGCCACAAAGGAGTGGGTGTGGATCAGCGGGAGGGCACCGCCCCAGAGGCCCAGCAGGGTGACGATCCGCAGCCGCGCCGCCCGATCCGCCTTCGCCGCAGCCTCCGCCGGTATGGAGAAGCCCACCCAGAGCAGGTAGAAGCACGGCAGCACCATGCACCATCCGCCCAGAAGCGTCCGCTGGGGCAGCATCAGGTCGGCAATGACATTCGACCAGCGCAGGTTGTTGGGCGTGGGCTGATTGGTCGGCGTGGTGTAATAGCCATTCAGGATGCTCTCGATGCGCGTCCAGAGCGTCAGCGTGCCGTCGCTTTCGACACCGCCCGCCAGGTCGAAATCATAGAGGAAGCCCAGTCCGCCATTGAGGAAGAACAGCAGTGCCGCCAGGATGACGGTCTTTTTTCCGGCGGTCATCTCCCGCGCCAGGCACATCACGCCCATATAGCACAGCGCCATCATCAGCGTCCCGGGGATGGCGAGCGCCGCCTGCAGATCCCAGCCGAAGAGGTACAGGGTGGTGCTCAGGCTGTCCATGAGAAAGGGGTAGCTCAGCTGCATGCCGGGGAAAAGCGAATAGTCCGGCGGGAAGCTCGCGTTCTTCAGCGATGTGACAAAGCTCATGTGCATCGCCAGGTCGCCATAGGTGGACTGTCCCACCCACCACGAGCCGTCCGCCATCACCCGGACATTATGCGTGTACTGCAAATACCCGGAGAGGAGGGTCAGCGGCAGCACGACGAGGAGCATCTGCCGCCCCAGACGGGTCTCGGCCGCGTCCCAGCGGCGGACCTTTCGCCTGTCCCGCAGCGCATACGCACCGGCGGTCAGCGCGGCGAGCGGCAAAAGTGCCAGCACATGCGCCGTGACGGTGAAGTCCACCGCGAAGGCCATCAGCACCGGCAGCCACATCAGCATCAGCAGCCCCAGGGACGCCCCCAGCCACACGCGGGTCAGCACGGACTGACGCGGCAGCAGACAGCGGATGATGAAGAGTCCGCAAAGGACATAGGCCGCAAGGTAGAGGGTGGCGATCATTCGGTGGACCTCCCAGGTTCGGTTCGGATTCTCTCATCATCGGCAAACGGGCAGCGGGGAGAAGCGGTCAGCCGTCCCCCCACTGCCGAACACTTCAAATCAGGCGAAATAGGTCTGGAGCAGCTTCAGCCCGGCATCCATGTCCCGCATGTCGATGACCTCGCATGCGCTGTGCACATAGCGGCAGGGAATGGAGACCGTGCACACCGGGATGCCGCCGCGGCTGGTCTGCATGGCGGATGCATCGGTGCCGCCATAGGGCAGAACCTCGCGCTGGGTCTTCACGCCGGCCTTCTCGCCCGCAGCGATCAGCGCCTCACGCAGCGCCGGGTTGGAGATGCTGCCGCGATCCATCACCTTCACCGCGATGCCCTCGCCCAGCTTGATCTCGGGGAGCTTCGTGCCGGGGGTGTCGCCCCAGCCGGTCACGTCCAGCGCGATGCCCGCATCGGGCGACTTGGCGAACGATGCCACCCGCGCCCCACGGCAGCCCACCTCCTCCTGCACGGAGAACACCGCGATCAGCGTATCCTGCGTCTCGCCCACCGTCTGCAGCAGCTTCACCAGCAGCGCACAGGCGCAGCGGTCGTCCATGGCGGGGGCAGCGACGCGGTTCTCGCCCAGGCGGAAGCAATCGTTGGCGTAGACGCACACATCGCCCAGGGCGACCCTTTTCAGCGCATCCGCCCTGTCCTGAGCGCCGATGTCCACAAAGAGATCCTTCAGCGCCGGCTGACCGGTCACGGGCTCGGCCACCACCACGCCCTCCACCCCATTGGGGAACACCACATGGCGCGTGTAGCTGTTGTTCATGCCGATGCCGCCCACATTGGTCACGCGCAGGAAGCCTTCGTCCTCCACGCCGGTGACGATATACCCGATATGATCCATATGCGCGGAGAGCATCACCTTGCGCGGCTTCTCCGCCTTGCCCAGCTTGGTGGCGATCAGGTTGCCCAGCGCGTCCACCTCGAGCTCGTCAACATAGTCCGCGATCTCCGCGCGGATGACCTCCGCCACGGGCGTTTCCAGGCCGGACGGGCCGATGGGGGAAAGCACCTTCTTCAGCAGATCAAACATAACGATCTTCTCCTTATATTACAGTGTCTTATCCTGCTTCTTGTTTCAGCTTCGTCAAAGGGCGCGACCCGAAGGGGTGCGGGGGCGATCGGAAAGCCCCCGCATCGTCCCTC
>CAZJOA010000032.1:0-20130 GCA_964547515.1 uncultured Faecalibacterium sp. | reverse complement strand
ATGTGCTAAGTTGAGTCTTGTTTTTCTCGGATGGGAGGAAAAATGAAGACATTATCAAACGCCATTAAGGAGTGGATGGCTCAATACAAATTCAATTCGGTAAAACCAACTACTTACGACCGGCTGGAGACCTCACTGAACACCTTGATGAACTACCCGATCGCGTTCATGGATATTCTGGCGATCACGACGAAGGACCTTCAAACCTTCATCAACGAAATGGTTGATGACGGATACGCCTTGACGACGATCAAGAAGCAATACCATCTGGTCACCGCCTACCTGAAATTCGCAAACACGGAGGGAATCATCCCACGCCCCATCTACAATAACGTCCGCTTGCCAACTCGCCAAGCGGTCAAGAAAAAGCAGCGAGAGATCTTGAGGTATTCGGCGCGAGATCAGGCAGCATTGAACCATGTCTTGCGAACTCAGGCCCGCCCTGGATACGCCGCCGCGATCCTCATGATGGAGACGGGCATGCGAGTGGGGGAGTGCCTGGCCCTGACTTGGGATGATGTCCTGTGGCGTAGGAAAGCGATCCAAATCAACAAGACGTTGATCCGAATCGCAAATCGGCATCGGATGGAAGTTCAGGAAGGCGCGAAGTCATACACCAGTAACAGAACGATCCCGTTGAGCAAGACAGCCTACGATCTGCTGACTGACCTGTACAACAAGGGCGGCTATACCCATGCCTACATTTTTGACGCAGGGGACGGAAAACCGCTCTCGTATGAGGCCATGCGGTATCAAATTCAGCGGGCATGCGAGGAAGCATGAGTCGAGTACCTTGGCCAGCATGTCTTTCGTCACACTTTTGCGACGAACTGTTACAATCGTGGGTGCGATGTTAAACTTCTTTCAAAACTTTTGGGTCATTCTGATGTCACGATCACTTACAACGTCTACATCCATCTTTTCGGCGATGCGCTCGAAGAAATGCGAAGTGTGGTTGGGTAAAAAGCAACAAAAAAGTACGACCTGATTGCAGCAGGCCGTACAAAGAAAAGTGGCAGGGGCACTAGGACTCGAACCCAGAACAAAGGTTTTGGAGACCCACGTGTTACCATTACACCATACCCCTATGTTGCAGCGCAGCGTTTGCGTGCGAACAAGAAAGATTATAGCGTGTTTCGGAGGATTTGTCAATACCTAAAATGCGCTTTTTGAAAAAGTTTGTGCGAAAACGGCTGACTTGTGCAAAAAAAATGCTCCCCGACGATCTGCCGGAGAGTGAAATATCAGAGCTCCTCGCCGTTCTCGATGGCGGCGATCATGTCGATGCGGCGCTGATGACGTCCGCCCTCGAACTCAGCCGTCAGCCAATGCTTCGCGATCATCTTCGCCAGGTCGATGCCCACCACGCGCGCACCCATGGTCAGGATCTGCGAGTTGTTGTGGCGCTTGGACAGCTCAGCGGAATACACGTCGGAGCAGGTGCAGACGCGGATGCCCTTGACCTTGCTGGCGGCGATGCCGATGCCAACACCCGTGCCGCAGATGAGGATGCCGCGGTCGCATTCGCCGTCCGCAACGGCCTTGGCCGCGCGGTAGCCATAGATGGGGTAGTCGCAGGACACAGCCTCGTTCGTGCCGAAGTCCTTCCACGCCAGACCCATTTCGTCCAGCAGCTTCATGATCTCCTTCTTCATTTCAATGCCCGTGTGGTCACTGGCCAGTGCGATCATGTGATCGTCCTCCTTTGTTTCCGGCTTGCCGGATGTTCTGTCAACCGTATATATACGCGATTTTTCCGCCAATTCCTGCTGCAGGGCAACATTTCCTCGCGCCCCTCTTGACGATATGTGGTATACTGTATCTGTCGCAGTTTATCCATTTTTGCACCCATCAAGTCAGGAGAAACAGAATGCCCAATCAGATTTGTTCCCTGTGCCGCATCGAGCTGGACAAGGTGTCCGTCAGCCGGGGCGGTCAGGCACTTTTGCAGGATGTGTCCATGCACATCCATTGCGGTCAGCTGACGGTGCTCATCGGCCAGAACGGCGCGGGCAAGACCACGCTGATCCGCGCGCTCCTGGGGGAATTGCCCTACGGGGGCAGCATCCGCCATGTGGACGGCGAGAATCGCAGCGTATCGCGACTGCGGACAGGCTATGTGCCCCAGCATCTGGATTTTGACAAGGAAATGCCCGTGACGGTGGAGGACTTCCTGGCGGCGGCGTTTTCCAAGCGCCCGGTGTGGACGGGAGTGAGCCGTCAGACACGGCAGAAGGTTCGGGAGGCGCTGACCGAGGTGCAGGGCGAAGAGCTGCTCAAGCGCCCGCTGGGACGCTGCTCCGGCGGCGAACTCCAGCGCGTCCTGCTGGCACTGGCGATCTCTCCCGCGCCCGATCTGCTCGTGCTGGACGAACCCGTGTCCGGCGTGGATCAGAATGGCCTGCGCATGTTCCTGGATACGGTCATGCGCCTGAAGGAGCAGCATCACATGGCGATCCTCCTGGTCAGCCACGATCTGAATCTGGTGCGCCAGTACGCCGATCATGTGGTGCTGCTGGACAAGTCCGTGCTGGTGCAGGGTTCGGCGGACGCAGTGTATGCATCGCCGGAATTCCAGCAGGTCTTCGCGGTGGGGGCGCGGAATCTGAATTCCGTGCGTCACCATGGCGTGGAGCGCTGGTCGCCGCGCGTCAATGCCGATCATCCGGAAGGAGGCGACACCTGATGCAGACCCTCTATGCCATCATGGATACGCTGCTGCCGCTGGACGCGCTGACCTTCACTTTCATGAAGAACGCGCTCCTGGCCATTCTCCTGCTGACACCTCTTCTGGGGCTGCTGGGCACGATGGCTGTCAACAAGCAGATGGCCTTCTTCTCCGATGCCCTGGGGCACAGCGCCCTGACCGGCATCGGCCTGGGCATCATCCTGGGCGTGTCCAGCGACCTCGCCGCCATGCTGATCTTCGGCGTGGTGTGGGCGCTGCTGATCTGCCGCATCAAGCAGACCGGCGCGGCATCCACCGATACGGTCATCAGCGTGTTCTCGTCCACGTCCATCGCAGCAGGATTGCTCATCCTCTCCCGTGGGGGCGGATTCGCGAAGTATTCCTCCCTCCTGGTGGGCGATGTGCTCGCCGTCACCCCGAAGGACCTGCTCTATCTGCTCATCGCGCTCATCGCGGGCATCCTCCTGTGGGCGGCGATGTATAACAGCCTGCTGCTGGGCAATATCAACCCCTCGCTGGCGCGCACGCGGGGGATTCGCGTCCGGGCGACGGAATGCGTGTTTGTAGTGCTGGTGGCCGTGGCGGTCATGCTGTCCATCAAGTGGGTGGGCGTGATGCTCATCAATGCGCTGCTGATCCTCCCTGCGGCGGCGGGGCGAAACCTCGCCCGTTCCAGCCGCAGCCACGCCCTGTGGAGCGTGGGCATCGCCATGTTCAGCGGTGTGGCCGGACTGCTGAGCGCCTATGCCTGGGATACCTCCGCCGGTGCGGCCATCGTGCTCTATGCTGCAGCGTGCTATTTCGTGTCCCTGGGCGTGCGCCAATTTGTGAAATGACATTGATCGGAGGGAGATGACCCGTATGGATCGCATCCTGATCCTCATGTCGGCAGCCGAATTTGCCGATGCGCAGACCGCGCTGTATTCCGCGCGGGAAAACGCTGCCGAACCCGAAAAGCTCTCCTTCGGCGTGACGCTGACCTACGAGCCGGACGACGAGTCCCAGGCTCTGATGGCTGCCCTGGGACGCATCCGCTTCCTGTGCCCCGAGGACGATGCCTGGCGTACCATGCCCGAATTGTGGCAGGGCGAGGGCTATGTGCTCATGGCGCATCCGGCCATGCGCTTCACCCGGGCGTGGGATAAGGCGCTCATCCGGGAGCTGCGCGGCTGCACCGGCACGGATCATTTGCAATGCGCCCTCACCGGGTATCTGCCCGTCCGGGAGGACCCGCTGGACGCGGTATGCCCCGTGGGTGCGGATGCCTTCACGGTGGACGGCGAATTGACCTTCTGCCACGGTACGCCGCTGAAATACACCGCCGGGGCGGAACGAGGCCCCTTCCTGCATGAGAGCTTCGCCTTTGCACCGGCGGGGTTCTTCCGGGCACTGGCGGATTCGGACGATCCGCGCTTCCTGTGCGCCTTCGACGCAGGATGGCATCTCTATGCCCTGTCCAAGCCGATCATCCGCCTGGTGTGGGATGTGCAGACCCCGCCCTGCCGCGTTTCGCCGGATGACCCGCGCTGCGAGGGCTTCGCGCAGGTGTTCGGCGTGGATTTCCGCACGGGGACGCTCAGCGCCCAGAGCCGCCGCGGCATGCTCAGCGAGGAGCTGAACTTCCGCCTGCGCGTGCCCATGTCGGTGCGTCTGCGCGAACGGATGCGGCTTTCGCGTCAGCACCGGATGCAGGCCAGCGGCAAAGCGCCCCAGCCGCTCTGCGTGACGCTGTGTCCGCCGGAAATGCCGGAGGAGAGCATGCGCTGGCTCAAGCGAATGGCCGGGCTGAAGCATCTGCCGCTGCTGGCCTATGCCGACCCGCTGCTGCTGCGCCAGATGACGGACTTCCTGCCCAATGTGATGGAGTTCAAGCCGCGCTACATGATCGACCTGCCCGTGGATGCCCCCCAGCACCTGCGTGCGCTGTCGAAGGCATCCATCCTTTCCCGCGCCCGGGATCGCGAGCTGACGCACAGCCACTACATCTGGCTGGATGCGGACTGTGTGCAAGTGCCCCTGTACGCCGGGACGGTCTTCCGCTGGGAGCGCGTCTGCACCGAGCGGATCGTCATCGCCATGGTGAACGGCGAACCCGACCCGACCATGTTCAGCGTGCCGGACGGCCTGGTGCTGACCCTCGCGCGGGAGATGGAGGCACGCTGCCTGACCTTCCTCAACCAACGCGGCGACCTGCCGACGGAGGCGGAATTGTGGCAGATGGTCATCCGCCAGCACCCCGAATGGTTCCAGCTGCGCGTCATCCCGGTGAAGCGCCAGCTTTTCACCCTGCTCACGACGGATGCCGACTGACCCGTCATCCGCAAATGACATAAAGGAGCGATCATCATGCTGTACATTGCCGATACCCATTCCGACACGCTGTTCAGCCTGGCCGTCGGGCGCTCGCTGAACGAGCTGGACATCACCCCGGAACGCCTGCGGGAGGGCGGCGTGACCTTGCAAACCTTCGCCATGTGGAGCGGCCCCAAGGGCCCGGATGGCGATTACAATGCCCTGGCTGAGGGCGAATACGCCGCCCGCAAGCACTTCGAGGACGCAGGCATCACCCAGGTGGACGACCCCGCCGCGGCCAGGGCAGGGGAGCATCACTACCTGCTGAGCCTGGAGGGCTGCGAGGTCTTCCAGGACGGGCTGGAGAAGGTCGCCCTGTGGCGCGAACGCGGCGTGCGCATGGGTGCGCCGGTGTGGAATCACAGGAACACGCTGGGTGTCCCCGCGAAGGAGAACGCCGACGAGGGGCTGACGGAATACGGCGTGCAGGTCGTGCGCGAGATGCAGCGTCTGGGCATGGCCGTGGATGTCAGCCACCTGAACGAGCGCGGCTTCTACGACCTCTTCGCCAAGGGCACGAAGCCCCCCATGGCCAGCCATTCCTGCTGCCGGGCACTGTGCGACCACTTCCGCAACCTCACCGATGAGCAGATCCGCATGCTCATCCGCGACGGCGGATACATCGGCGTGAACTTCTATCCGGCCTTCCTGTCGGAGGACAGGCAGGCGGACTGCACGACCCTCGTCCGCCATATCGACCACATCTGTCAGCTGGGCGGTGAGGACATCGTCGGCTTCGGCAGTGATTTCGACGGCATCGAGATCGCCCCGGACGACCTGCATCATCCGGGTCAGCTGGGTAACCTGATCCAGGCGCTGCGGACGCATGGCTTCAGCGAGTCCGCCATTGAGAAGATCGCCGGGAAGAACCTGGTCAGCTATTTTGACCGGATCGGATGAATACCGCGCGGAGGACAGCAAAATGTCCTCCTCTTTTTCTTTTTCCGACACATTCCTGGTTAAGAAACGGATAATTTTTTCGGAAGTGTAACATTTCAGAAGTATCATGCTTGATTTTTTTCATATTTCATCGTACAATATAAAAAACTTCAGCATTTTGTTGCGCTGGAGCGAATTATGACGAGGTGAAGGTATGGGCAAGCGGATTCTGCTGGTGGACGACGAACCCTTGATGCTCAAGGGCCTGAAATATACCCTGGAGCAGGAAGGCTACGAAACGGACATGGCCATGGACGGCGAGGAGGCGCTGGAGAAATTCGCGTCCCAGGTCTTCGATCTGGTGCTGCTGGACGTGATGCTGCCCAAGCTGGACGGCCTGAGCGTGTGCCAGCGCATCCGGGAGCAGTCCAATGTGCCGATCATAATGCTGACGGCCAAGGGCGAGGATATGGACAAGATCCTCGGCCTGGAATACGGCGCGGATGACTACATGACAAAGCCCTTCAACATCCTGGAGGTGCGCGCCCGCATCCGCACGGTGCTGCGCCGCGCGGGCACGGTGTCCCCCATGGAGGAGAAGAAGATCATCCGCGTGCGGGATCTGGAGGTCAACCTGCTCAAGCGCACGGTGAAGCTCAGCGGCGAGGATGTCAAGCTGACGGCGAAGGAATTCGACCTGCTCCAGCTGTTCATCACCAATCGGGGTCGGCCGTTCTCCCGCCGGGAAATGCTGGAGAATGTCTGGAAGTACGACTATACCGGCGATGCCCGCACGGTGGACGTGCACATCCGCCGTCTGCGCGAGAAGATCGAGCGCAACACCAATCAGCCCGAGTTCATTCTGACCAAATGGAAGGTGGGTTACTATTTCACCGATCAGGACTAAGCGGCCGCTCCTGACGAGCATCCGCTGGAAGATTCTCCTTGCATTCCTTGTGATCCTGGGCGCTTCCTTTGCCGGGATGGCCGCCCTGATGACCGGCCTGGTCTCCCATACCCTCTATGCGCAGCGCACCCGTCAGGTCAGCTTTTCCGCCGAGAAGCTGGCTGCATCGGTTGCGCCTTTTTTTGCCACGGCTGACCTGTCCCGCGCCGTTACGCTGCTGGATTCGACTGCGGCGGACATTGAGGGGCGCGTCCTGCTGGTGGACATGGACGGCAAGGTACAGCTGGACACCTTGTCTGCCCTGGAGGGCACGCGCATCAGCGCACCGGAGGCCGTGACCGTGCTGACGGGTTCGGACAGCCTCGCATACGGCATCCACCCCGTGGGGAAGGGTACGGAAGGGGACTACGCCGCGCTGTGTGCCGCCGCCGTCGTGCATCAGGGGCACACGATCGGCACGGTGCTGCTCATCAGCCCGGTGACGGAATTGCGTCAGGCCATCCTGACGGTGGAGCATCAGCTGCTGACGGTCTTTGTCGGGGTCGCTGCGTCCGCCCTGACGGCAGCGTTCCTGTTCGCCGTCGCGCTGACTGCGCCCGTGAAGGCGCTGACATCCGCCATCCGCCGCATGGGCAAGGGCGACCTGAGTGCCCGCGTGCAGGTGAAGGCATCGGGCGAAATGCGCGAATTGGCGGAAAGCTACAACGCCATGGCGGAGAAGATCGAGAATTTCGACCGCAGCCGCAGTCAGTTCGTGCAGAATGCCTCCCATGAGCTGAAGACCCCCCTGGCCACCATGAAGCTCCTGCTGGAGAACCTGATCTATCAGCCCGATATGCCCCAGGAGCTTCGCGTGGAATTCATGCAGGACATGAACCACGAGATCGACCGGCTCTCCGGCATCATCACCGATCTGCTGACGCTGACGCAGATGGACAGTCAGGAGACCGGTGTCCATCGTGCCCCGGTGGACTTTTCCGCCCTGTGTCTGGAATCGGTGCATGCCCTTGCTCCGGCGGCGGAGAACGCCGGCCTGCACCTGGAAACATGCATCGACGGGGACGTGTGCCTTCTGGGCGACGCATCCAAGCTGGGTCAGGTGGTCTACAACCTGATCGACAATGCGGTGAAGTACACGCCCCGGGGCGGCAGCGTGACCGTCAGCCTGGAGGATGACGGCGGTGAGGCGTTGCTGAAGGTCCGCGACACGGGCATCGGCATTCCCCCGGAGGACGCAAAGCACGTTTTCGACCGATTCTACCGGGTGGACAAGGCGCGTTCCCGTGCCACGGGCGGAACGGGTCTGGGGCTGTCCATCGTGCGACAGATGGTGCAGCTCCACGGCGGGACGATCACGGTGGACTCCACGCCCGGCGAGGGATCGGTGTTCACCGTGCGCCTGCCCATGCGGAAGGGGGAAATGTAATGCGCCGCGGCTTGCTGATGCTCCTGCTGCTGGGATGCTTTCTGCTGACCGGCTGCATGCGCGACCCCGTTTCAGACATGGCCACCGACGTTCAGGGTGCGGAGATCCCCGCCCCGGCGGCGGACGAACCGACGCTGCTGGAGCGCACCGCGGTGCTGTGGTTCCGCTTCGGCGAAGAGCCCTATCTGGCAGCGGAGACACGGCGGCTCTCCTATGCCGCCGAGGACGGCGATGCCCTGGCGCTCCTGCGCATGCTCATGCAGGGCCCCAGCGCATCGTCCACCGAGCTGAACGCCCTTTTCCCCGTCGGCACGCGGGTCATATCCGTCCACCAGTCGGGGCGGATCATGTTCGTGACGCTCTCCTGGCACATCCTCAACGCCTATGCGGACGAGCCGGAGGACTGGCGCGATGATCCCGCATGGGCGGCGGAAGTACCCCTGCGGCGCAAGCTGGCCATGCAGGGCATCGCCGCGACGCTGACGGAGAACTGCGATGTGGACGAGGTGGTCATCCTGTTAGAGCGTCCGGCCGAGGTGACGGACAGCCTGCGTCTGCGGCAGAGCTACTACACCCTGGACGGGGATAACGCGCTGGCGGATGTCCTCCGCCGGGACGAAGCGCTCCTGCTGACGCCTTCACGCACGGCAGAGGTGATCCTCCAATACTGGCAGGAGGCCGATTGGGTGCGGCTGCACCGATACCTGGCGATGCGCGATCCGGCCACGGGGCAGCCCCGCCCGGAAGCGGCTGCATTCGCCGCACGGATGGCAGAAACGCCCCATTTGCTGCATGCAACGGCGGATGGCGGCAGCATCTCTGCGGATGGGCAGTCCGCGCTGTTCACCCTGTGCGGCACATGGCTGACCCAGAGCACGGCGCAGGACTTTTCCGGGCGGACGCTGCGTCTGGTGCGCGAAAAGGGACTGTGGCGGGTCGGCTTGTCAGAGCTGACGGAAAGGACGGTGCAGCCATGAAGCGTCGCCTGCGGATCATCAGCCTGATGCTGATCGTACTTCTCTTCACGGGCTGCGTCCGGGAGGAAGCCGTTCTCCCGTCGCTGACGCTGCCGCCCATCGCACAGGGGGCGGACGCACCCATCGGCGATGCGGGTCTGCGGCAGGAGCGCACCGTGACGCTCTACCTGCCCTCGCGGGATGGTCAGACCCTCGTGGCGCTGCATGAGACCCTGACGCTCTCCCGCGACCAGCATCCGGCGGAAACGGTGCTGCGCTGCCTTCTGGCGCATGGCGGGAACGGGCGCGTCCAGCCCCTGGGCGGCGAGGTGTCCCTGTCCCTGTCCGGCACGAACCCCGTGGAGCTCTGCGGCGAGATCTGCACGGTGAACCTCTCCGCAGGGGCGCTCCAGCTGTCCGGTCAGGAGCTGTACAGCGCGGCACTCGCCATTGCGGCGACGCTTTGCGAGCTGGACGGCATCAGCTATGTTACCCTGCTTGTCGCGGGGAATCCCATCGCGATGGATGTCGGCGGCAATCTGCCCCTGGGCGCGCTGAAAAGCGAGGTTGGTCAGGAATTGCCCGTCCTGTGGGAGCAGCTGACTGCCCGCCGCACGCCGGTGGGTGAACTGGCCTCCGCCACACCGCTGACAACCACCGCCGCGCTGTATTTCCCTCTGGCGGACGGCAGCGGCATCGTCGCCGAGCCCCGGCGCATCGCCTTTCCCGGTCAGCATCCCCAGCAGCAGGTCATTGCCCTGTTAGAGGCGCTCTCCAATGGCGCGGACACGCTGACGGGCATCGCGAACCTCCCGGACTATGACGATCTGCAGCTCTTCCTCCCGGAGGTGACGGATCTGGAGAGTGGCGGCAAGCGCGTCACCCTCAGCCTTCGGGCGGATGCGAAGGAGCGTATCGCTGCAGCCGGCTGTGATCCGGCGTGCTATTTCGCCGCCGTCACCACGACGCTGACGACCTTCGTCCCGTCGCTCCAGCAGGTGTGCGTCCTCCTGGGGGACGGTGCACTCACCAGCCTGTACGGCAATGGTCTGGGGTCGATCCTCTTCCCGGGAGCGGTGCAAAACCGACCGAAGTTTAGTCACGCGCTGCAAAAACAGACCGAAGTCTGTTTTGTCGGCGACGGAAAACTCATCGCCGTGGCGCTCTCCATGCCCTATCGAAGCGCCTCCAGCCCGCGTGCGGTGCTGCTGCGCATGGCACAGGTCGGTGCGCTGCCCAACGGGTTGACGGATGCGGACATTCTCGGCCTGGCCATCGAGTCGGACACGCTGCTCGTCCACCTGTCCCGGCGGTATGGGGATGTCATTCGTGACAGCGGCTGGGATCAGCGGCTCGTGGCATATGCCATGGTCAACACCCTGGGCGAAATGCTGCATGTCCGCCGGGTGCGGTTCTTCTTCGGCGGCGAAACGGCGGACACGCTGGGCGGAAGCCTGATGTGGAGCGGCGAATTCCTGGTCAACCAGCAGCTCGTCACCCAATGATCGTGGAGGTAAAGATGAACTTGCAGCCTTATCAGCTCTGTCGCTGGTGCGACGGCCTGACCAATGGATGGAAAAAGGGACTCTTCCTGGGCGGGAATGCGCTGCTGCTCCTGCTGGCGGTGCTCTCGCGGACCCTGCGCGTGCCGCTGACGGCGCTGCTGCTCCTGGCGGACGAGACGGTCGGGCTGTACCTGCTGTATCGCCGCCTGGCCTTCGGGGCAGAATACCAGCGCGTGCCCCGTCCGCGGGATGCACAGGCCGAAACGGTGCTCATCGATGCGTCGCTTATCGGCGAGGGGACACGTCTGCGTGCGGCGGCGCAGCCCTTTGATGCGGCGGAGGCGCTTTCCCTGCACCTTGGCTCGGGCGCGCTCCTGCTGGGCACGGCCATGACCCTCACGGCGGACGAGCTGTCCCCGGCGGAGCGTTCTGCCGTCCTCAGCGCCGTCCAGCAGCTGAACATCAAGCCCGACCGCATGCGCAGCCACAGCCCCGTGCTGGCGCGCGTGCAGGAAGGGCGCGTCAGCCGTGTGACCGTCCGCGACGGCGGACAGGAACGTACCTATTATATGGGGGACGCAGATGCCGTAATGGCGCTGACCCCGATGCTCTGGGACGGTCAGGTGCGTCCGGTGAACGACGCGGATCGTGCGCGTTTGGCGGACACCGCGCGGTACATCGCGCAGGGGAACTGCCATGTGCTGGCCTGGGCGACTTCGCTGGCCAATGAGCCGCCGGTGTTCCTGGGCATGGCGGGTCTGGGGGCGTCCGTCCGCTTACAGGCGGCACAGGATGTGTCCGCCCTGCGTGCACAGGGGCTGACGGTCATGCTCGCCCCGGAGGACGGCTGCGAGGAGGATGCCATCGCCCTGCGCCGCCTGCTGGAGCTGCCCGATCACCACGCCCGGGAGGACATCCGCCTGACCGCAAAAACGCGGCGGGACAGCAAGGCTCTCTGCGTGACCCGCATGGCCGGGGAATCCCTCCTCACACCGGTGACGGACATGCGACAGCGCTTCTATGCGCTGGAAAGGATACTCCGACGCTTCGTGCTGCTACTGGGCTGGCCGATGGTGCTCAGCGTGCTGTTCGGGTGCTGGCCGTCGGCAGCCGTGTCCGCCGTGATGATGCTGTATGCCGCGCTCGTCCTGGGCATCGGGAACGACGGCGAACAGCCCGGCCCGCGCGTATGGATCGGCCTGATCGCCGCAACGGCCTGTGCAAGGCTGCTGCTCTCGTCCCAGACCGATGCGGTGCTGCAAATGTGCGGCGGATGCCTGACGGTGCTGGTCGCGATGGCCTGTGCGTTCCGCCTGAGCGGCAAACGGCTGCATCTGCGCGGGCAGGGGAGCCTGCAAGGTCTGGCTTTGCCTGGCATCAGCGGAGTCTATGTCCTCCTGTCAGCCGTGATCTGCCGCGTGTCAGCCGGGGTGCTCCTCCTGCCCCTGGCCTTCGCCATGGCCGTGGCGGCGGTGATGATCCTCCTGCTTTTGTGTGAACACAGAATCTTCAGATAAAGTTTTCAGATTTCGTCGCCTTGTTCATCATTCGTTCAAACCCATGTCAAAAGTGACTGCTATACTATGTCCCGTAAACCGATCCAAGGCGGTTTATCCATTCAATCGATCCCAACGATCACAGGAGGCTATTGTATGAGCAATCGTATTCGTCGCTGTATCGGCTGTGTCGCGCTGGCGCTGAGCTGCGTCATGATTGGCTCCGCCCTCACGATGTCCGCCACGCCCTCTGCCGCTGCGGAGGACACCACCACCGTCATCCACACCTCGCCCTTCACCGCCGCGATCCCCATGGTGCGCGAGAGCGTCGTGGGTGTCAGCAATTATCAGAAGGTCACCTATGGCAGCTATGGCAATGGCTACGGCAGCTTCTACTTCGGCTTTGGCTACGGCTACGGCCGGGGTCAGCAGCAGGAGCCCGAAACCCGGGAGGAACTGGCATCCACCGGTTCGGGCGTGGTGATCGGCGAAGGCTTTGTACTGACGAACTTCCACGTGGTGGAGGATGCCGATTCCCTGAAGGTCACCGTGACCGATGACGCAGGCGAGACCACCGAATACCTGGCCAGCCTTGTCACCTACGACGAGAACCTGGACGCGGCGATCCTCTACGCGCCGGAATGCAAGCTGCCCGCCGTCACCCTGGGCGACAGCGACAAGCTGCTCGTGGGCGACTGGGCGATCTGCATCGGCAACCCGCTGGGCTTTGCCAAGACCACGACCGTGGGTGTGGTCAGTGCGCTGAACCGCGGCATCGAGTCCGAGGCGTATGACAAGTATGGCCGCAAGGAGACCGTCACCAATGCCATGATCCAGGTGGACGCTGCCATCAACTCCGGCAATTCCGGCGGCGGCATGTTCTCCGTCACCGGCGAACTGATGGGCATCCCCACGCTGAAGTACACCGGCAGCTACTATTCCGGTGCGTCGGTGGAAGGCATCGGCATGTGCATCCCGATCAACTCGGTCAAGCCGCTCATCAGCCGCGTTCTGTCGGGTGAGATCGAGGCCATCGCGCCCCAGGAGACCCAGGCTGAGGAAACCACGACCACCGATCTGCGCGGCAAGCCCCGCACGGGCGTGTCCGTGGCGAATGTGAACTCCTCCAGCCGCGCCGCCATGCTCGGGCAGATCCCGGACGGCGTGTTCATCACCGAGGTCGAGGCGGACGGCCCTGCCGACAAGGCCGGTATCGTGGCGGGCGACATCATCGTCGAGGTGAACGGAACGATCATCACCGAGGTGGATCAGTATCAGCAGATCGTCGCCAAGTGCAGCGAGGGCGATGTGCTGCAGATCAAGGTCTACCGCGCCGAGGGTCTGCTGAACCTGACGGCGAACCAGGACGCGCCCGACGGTGAATACGTCGACGTGGAGCTGACCGTGGCCATCGTCGCCGCCGATCTGGAGGAAGCGCAGACGGACGAAGGGCTGCTGTATCATCAGAAGTAAGGAACTGTGCCGCATGGGTGGAATGCTCATGCGGCTTTTCCGTGCACGCAAAATGCCTCCCGCCGACAATCGCGGGAGGCGTTCGTGTATGGTATCCGGCATCATCCGTCTTTCGGCGCAAAGAGCAGACAGCCCATCTCGCGGAACTCCTCCACCTTGCGCAGAAGAACGTCCACGGGCACATCGAATCGGCGGCTCAGACAGGTGTAGCACAGCCATTTCGTCGCGCCCCGGTTGATGAGCTTCTTCGTCAGGCCGATCTCATCGGGGCTGACGGCGCGTCCGCACTGGCAGCAGCTGTCAGGCATCGGTCTTCACCAGCCTGCACAGGTAGAGCTTGCAGTCGTGCCCTTCGATGTGCGGGTTGAAGAAGTCCGTCACAGCGCCGATGTGCTCGCCGGTGAAGACATCAGTCATGTCCAGCGCCACACCGCTGGTCACGGGCAGCCCCATGTCCACAAATTCGCCGTGCACCTCGGCCGCCTGATCCGCCAGATTGGCATAGAAGAGCGCGAATTCGTTGCCGGACAGGTGGCGCAGGAGGATGAAGGCCGTATCCGGGATGTGCTTCCAGGGGTCTTCGCCCGGGGCGGGATTGGGGTTGGACACGCACACGCTGTCCCGGCGGACGACATAGGGCGCGCGGCATTCCTCATCCTGGTTGATGCGCAGGAGGTGCTTGTTCTGCATCAGCGCCTTGTATTCGGGCGCGATGGTGCGCAGGTCAGCGCCCATCATCAGCGGCACGCCGCACAGACACCACAGCGTGAACTGCAAGCGATACTCCTCGTAGGTGCAGACCTTGCCCATGCCCACATTGCCCTGACCGGCCATGCCCACCGTCAGCATGTCCATATCGTTGAAGCAATAGCTGCCGGACATGCACAGCTTGTCCAGCTGGCTCTTGACGATGCTGGTGAAGGACGCGTAGTTGTCGAAGATGTCGCCGGTGGAGCGGTACATATGTGCACCGATCTGACGCATCCACGTGCCGGGCTCGTGCTGCCCCCAGTTGCAGGCGGAGAAGAGGATCTCCCGACCGGTGGCCTTCAGCGCCATGGACATGGTCAGATACCGCGCCTTGCAGTCACCCGAGGCAGGGAAGTTGCAGAAGTCGTATTTGAGGAAGTCCACGCCCCAGTCGGCGAAGGTCTGCGCATCCACGAATTCGTGGTCGTAGCTGGCCGGATACCCCGCGCAGGTGCGTGCGCCGGCACAGGAATACATGCCGAATTTCAGCCCCTTTGCGTGGACATAGTCCGCCAGGTCCTTCATGCCATGGGGGAATTTCTCCGGGTCGGGGACGAGCCGTCCGTCCGCGCCGCGCTGGCGAAGACTCCAGCAGTCGTCGATGACCAGGTATTCGTACCCTGCGTCCCGATAGCCCTCGTTCACCATGAAGTCCGCCATTTGACGGATCAGCTCGTCGTTGATCCGCCAGCCGAATGTGTTCCAGGAATTCCACCCCATCGGGGGCGTGCGTGCGATCATAGAGGGATGCCTCCTTCTGTGCATTGTTGCAATGCCTATAATTCTGGACAAAGGACGCTTTTCCTGCATGGCGGCGCAGAAGATTTGCCAGGGACGACGCGGGCAGGGGAGTCAGCCGGACAAATGAACGGGAAAATGGGTAGAAATGCCGTATCTGATTAAAAACAGACGAAATATGGGTGAATATGGGCAAACAGGGAAGAAAATGTGACCAAAATGCAAGAATGCTTTCTTGACAAAATGCGCTGAAATGTGTATGATATGAGTGAATACAAATTGTGCAAATTGACTGAATCCGAAGGCTGCAACCCAACGGAATCTGTCAGCTATCACGAAGGAGAGTGCCTATGAGGAGCAAACGGCTCGTTGTCTGCATCCTGGCGCTGCTTTTCAGCATGCCTGTTTTCGCCCATGCGGAGGACATCCTCCCCAATGCCGAGCTGCCCATGCCCAAGTTCATGAAGAATGTCGCCGTGCATGACCCGTCCATCATCCGTGCGGAGGACGGCATGTACTACATCTTCGGCTCACACATGGCGGCGGCGAAAAGCGAGAACCTCATCGACTGGACGCTGATCTCCCGGGACGCGACCAATGGCGGCTGCACCCTGGTGGAGAACGTGCAGGAGGCGATGCAGGAGGGGCTGACCTACGCCAGGACGACCACCTTCTGGGCACCGGACGTGGTGCAGCTGAGCAACGGCACCTACGCCATGTACTACTGCATGTGCGAGGGTTCGTCGCCGCTGTCGGCGCTGGGCATCGCCTACGCGGAGAAGCCCGAAGGCCCTTATGTCAACCAGGGGCTCATCCTCAAATCCGGCTATGGGGGCTATAATGCCACGGTCTATCCCAATGCAGTCGACCCCTGCACGTTCTACGACAAGGAGGGGCGGCTTTGGATGGTCTACGGCTCGTACTCCGGGGGCATCTACATCCTGGAGATGGACGCCGAGACCGGCTTCCCGCTGGAAGGCCAGATGAACAGCGGCCTGGGCAAGAAGCTGCTGGGCGGCAATCATTCCCGCATCGAAGCGCCCTACATCCTCTACAGCCCAGACACGGATTACTACTACCTTTTCCTGTCCTTCGGCGGACTTGGTGCGGAGGACGGCTACAACATCCGCGTGTGCCGGTCGAAGAGCCCCGACGGCCCCTATGAGGACGCGCTGGGACAGAACATGATCCGCTGCGCCGGCCGCGCAGGCACTTACTTCAACGACCCGGACTACGAGCCCTATGGCGTGAAGCTCATGGGCGGCTATGAGTTCCTGGCCGCCGAGGGCGACAAGAACAAGATCACCCTGGCCTACCGCAGTCCCGGTCACAACAGCGCCTATTATGATGAAGAAACGGGACGCTACTTCATCGTCTTCCATACCCGCTTTGCCAATTCGGGCGAATCCTTCCAGGTGCGCGTCCACCAGATGTACATCAACACCGAGGGCTGGCCGGTGGTGTCGCCGCTGCGCTATGCGGGCGAAACGCCTCAGCCGGTGGATGCCTCCGTGATGAGCGGCGCATACAAGCTGCTGCTCCATCAGCGGGACATCAACAAGGTGGAGCACGAGAGCGTCGAAGTCACCCTGCATGCGGATGGCACGATCACCGGCGCATACACCGGCGAATGGCTTTGCGCTGACGGCGTGAACGTCACCCTCACCCTGGACGGCGTGCCCTACACGGGCGTGATGCACACCGCGCTGGACGCGAGCCAGCGCATCTGGACGACCTGTATCTCCGCGCTGGATGGCTCCGGCGCTTCGCTCTGGGCGACCCGGGCGTATAGCAACTACATCGAATGAAGAATGGGGTGAATCGCTTGCGCACAAGGATCCTTGCTCTGGTCATGCTGCTTTTGTGCCTCTTCTCCTTCGCCCTGGCGGAGGAAGGCGAAACGGTTCAGAGGACGGAAACGGTGGAGACGCTCTACACCGCGCTCTCCAAGGGCTACACCCTGCCGGTCTATGCCGGTGAACCCGTGTCCGTTCCCTGTGAAGTGAGCCTGCCGCTGTATACCTCCGGCGAAGTGACCGTCACCGTCCCGGAGGACGCACAGTACGAGATCTGGCTGACCTACGTCAACACCACCACGTCCACGCTGCCCACGGAGATGACCCTGTCCATCGACGGGGAAGTCCGCTGCGCCGAAATGCAGCGCGTCAAGATGGATTCCGTCTGGGTGGATGACGGCATTTTCCCCACCGACCGCTACGGCAACGAGATCGCCACCACGCCCTATCAGGCGGACGGCATGCTGGAAGCGGCGGTGTACGATTCCACCTACCGCACGGCTGAGCCGCTGCTCTTCGAGCTGACCGCCGGTGAGCATGTGCTGAAGCTCTCCGTGCAGGACGGCGGACTCGACCTGTACGCCGTGACGCTCAAAGCGCCTGTCATAGTGCCCGAAATGCAGACGGGCGATGCCTCCGGCGATGCCATCATCGTCATTGAGGCCGAGCAGATCGCCGCGCGCAACGAATCCTCCATCCGCGGCGCAGGCGAATTCAATGCACGCCTGTCCCCCTATTCCAACGACACCCGCAAGGTTAACTTCCTGGACGGCGCGTCCTTCGACGAGGCGGGCGACAAGGTCACCTGGAGCTTCACCGTGACCGAAAGCGGCTGGTACTACCTCGGCGCGTACTATCGCCAGAGTGCCCGCGCGGATTTCCCGACCTTCGTGGATGTGTATGTGGACGGCGTGATCCCCCATGCCGGTGCACAGCGCGTGGCGTTTGACTACACCACCAGCTTCAAAACCATGCAGGCCATGGCAGGGGAGTCCCCCCTGACCCTCTACCTGGAGAAGGGCGAGCACACCCTGTCCTTCTGCATCAACGCGGCGCACCTGACCCCCATCTATGAGACGATCGACGTGCTGCTGACGGAGATCAACGCGCTCTCCAACGATGTCAAGTCCCTGATGGGCGGCGCGACGGCGGATGCGTACCGCACCTACAACATGGTCAAGAATTTCCCCGACCTGGTGGAGCGCCTCCAGGGCTGGGCGGCGCAGTGCTCCGACAGCGTGACCTACGCCAAGCAGTTCTCACCCAATGCCTCCGGTGCGGCGTTCTCCTCCATGACCCTGAGTGCCGATCAGCTCAGCCGTCTGGCCGAAGAGCCCGAGAACCTGCCCCGCCGCATGTCCGAGTTCTCCACCGGTTCGAACTCTGCCGCGCGCATGCTCGCCCAGCAGCTGACCGATATGGCGAACAACGACCTGTCCATCGACCAGATCTACCTCTATCAGGCGGATGCCAAGCTGCCCAGGAAGGCGAACTGGTTCAAGAGCACCTGGGCGGGGATCGAGCGCTTCTTCACCTCCTTCGTCAAGGAGGACTACTCCGCTGGCGCGGCCACCGAGTCCACCTGGGTGGCCGAAAACGGCCAGGAGCAGCCCGTCATCCAGGTGTGGATGGGTCGCAGCCGTCAGTATGTCGAGACGCTGCAAAACATGATCGACACCCAGTTCACGCCCGAGACCGGCATCAAGGTCAACCTGTCCCTGATGCCCGACGCGAACAAGCTCGTCCTGGCCAATGCCGCCGGGACTGCCCCCGATGTGGTGCTGAGCCTGCAATACGTCGTGCCCTCCTACCTGAACATCCGCGGCGCACTGTATGACCTGACGCAGTTCGAGGACTTCGGCGAGGTCGCCCAGCGCTTCTCCAGCGGCCTGTTCATCCCCTATACCCTCAAGGACGGCGTGTACGCGATGCCCGAGACGGTGAACTTCTGGGTCATGTTCTACCGCAAGGACATCCTGGAGTCCCTTCAGATCGAAGTGCCGGATTCGATGGACGAGGTCAAGCTCATCCTCCCCGAATTGCAGCGCCGTTCGATGAATTTCTACTTCCCCACAGCCGGTATGGTCGGCACGAAGGTCTTCCCCGGCACGCTGCCGCTGATCCTCCAATCCGGCGGTTCTATCTACGACACCACCATCGGCGATACCACCCTGGACAGCGAGATCTCCCTGACCGGCTTCCGCGAGCTGACCGAGCTGTTCACGGTGTACAACATGCCCATCGACGTGCCGTCGCCCGGCTTCTATCAGCAGTTCCGTGACGGCACGCTGCCCATCGGCGTAGCGGATCTGTCCACGTACAACCTGCTGCTCAATGCCGCGCCCGAGCTGGACGGCCTGTGGGACATCGCACTGTTCCCCGGCCTGACGGACGAAAACGGCGAGGTGCAGCGCTGGACGACCGGCGGTGCGGAGACCATGGCCATCATGTCCGCGGCGGAAAAGCATGACCGCCTGGACGAGAGCTGGCTCTTCCTGAAGTGGTGGTCTTCCGCGGAGGTGCAGAGCCAGTTCGGCAACCTGCTCCAGTCCACCTATGGCTCGGAGTACATCTGGCCGACGGCGAACACGGAGGCCTTTGCCGAATTGCCCCTGCGCAGCGCACACAAGAAGGTCATCATCGAGCAGATGGAGTGGATGACCGAAGCGCCCTGGGTGCTGGGCACCTACATGCTGGAGCGCGAGCTGTCCAATGCGTTCATTTCGGTCACGGCGGACGGCGTGGAAGCCCGCCGCGCCATGGACACCGCCGTGAAGCGCATCAACCGTGAGACCTACCGCAAGCTGGAGGAATTCGGCTACTACAAGGATGGCGTGATGCTGGAGGAATTCCCCACGCCCTCCGCCGATGTCGTCCAGAAGATCATCGATGCGTGGAATGACGCGCATCCCACCACACAAGCAGAGGAGGGCGCAGCCAAGTGATTACCGACAAGAAAACGCCGTATCTGTTCCTCCTGCCGTATCTGCTGCTGTTTACGGTGTTCATCATCATCCCCACGGGCATGGCGGTCATGCTGTCCTTCACCAACTACAATGCGGTGCAGACGCCTGAATTCGTCGGCCTGACGAACTACATCAACCTCCTGACCCGCGATACCATCTTCCTGCAATACGTCCTGCCCAACACCCTGGTGTTCTCC
>CAZJOA010000031.1:19135-20609 GCA_964547515.1 uncultured Faecalibacterium sp. | reverse complement strand
GCAGGGCTCTGCCCTGCACCCGCGAAGGGTCTTCGACCCTCTCGACACCCATTTTGCGATTGAGTCGAAGATGAATTCATGGTTGACTCCGCATGCTTGTTAGGGCTGCGTGAGCTTTGGCTCAGCTCCCCTACGGTCGCTTCGCGTCGCGCATAGTTGTCTTCATCTGCAATGTAGTGGGAGGCGGCATCATCCTGCGGATGATGCGGGATCATCTCGGGCTGAATACGGTCGCATAGCTGCGCACCCGAAGGAGCGCGAGGGCGACCGGAAAGCCCTCGCAAAGCTGCACGCAGGCGCTGTGTGGCGGGTCAGTCCCCTCAATCGCGAGAAAATGGGTCGAAGACCCTTTACAACCCGCGGCGAACGTGGTATAATTCGTATATTCACAATGAACGGGAACGCTGTTTCCGCCCTGATGCAGAGAGCCGCGCGGCTGGTGAAAGCGCGGACAGGGAGGGATGGCCGCTCGCCCGGGAGTGAGACCGGTTCTCCGGCGATTGGCGCACGTCACGCGCAAGAGTGGCTCGCTTTCTTGCGGGCAAGCAGAGTGGTACCGCGAAGTTCACGCTTCGTCTTTGCGTTTTGTGCAGGGGCGGGGCGTTTTCTGTTCCCCGGAAAAGTCCCCCCCGAATACGACTATTGGAGGTTGATACCATGGAATTCAAGCCCTATAACCCGGCTGAGATCGAGCCCAAATGGCAAAAGCACTGGGATGACCATCAGACCTTCGCCGCCAGCAGCGATCACAGCAAGCCCAAGTTCTACGGCCTGATCGAGTTCCCCTATCCGTCCGGACATGGCCTGCATGTCGGCCATCCCCGCTCCAACACGGCCATGGACATCATCGCCCGCAAGCGCCGCATGGAGGGCTGCAATGTCCTCTTCCCCATCGGCTGGGATGCTTTCGGCCTCCCCACGGAGAACTACGCCATCAAGAACAACATCCACCCCGCCATCGTCACCAGGCAGAACGTGGATCACTTCCGCGCCCAGCTCAAGCGCCTGGGCTTCTCCTTTGACTACAGCCGCGAGGTGGACACCACCGATCCCGACTATTACAAGTGGACGCAGTGGATCTTCCTCAAGCTGTTCGAAAAGGGCATGGTCTTCCGCGACAAGACCCTCGTCAATTACTGCCCCACCTGCAAGGTCGTCCTCTCCAATGAGGACAGCCAGGGCGGCAAGTGCGACGTCTGCCATGGCGATGTCATCCAGCTGCCCAAGGACGTGTGGTATCTGCGCATCACCAAATACGCCGAGAAGCTGCTCCAGGGGCTGGAGCTGGTGGACTACCCCGAGAACATCAAGCAGCAGCAGGTCAACTGGATCGGCAAGTCCACCGGTGCATTCGTGAATTTCGCCGTCAAGGGCACGGATGAATGCCTGCAAATCTACACCACCCGTCCGGACACGCTCTTCGGTGTGACCTTCATGGTCATGGCGCCCGAGCATCCCATGCTGGACAAGTATG
>CAZJOA010000031.1:7892-19125 GCA_964547515.1 uncultured Faecalibacterium sp. | reverse complement strand
TCCATTCTGCCCGACGTTCTGGCTTCCGCTGCCGACAAGTATGCCGACCGCATCGCCAACATGGATGCCGTCCGCGCCTACCGCGAGGAATGCGCGAAGAAGACCGAATTCGAGCGCACGCAGCTGGTCAAGGACAAGACCGGCCTGCGCATCGACGGGCTGACCGGCATCAACCCCCTGACCGGCAAGGAAGTGCCCATCTTCATCTCCGACTATGTGATGATGGGCTACGGCACGGGCGCGATCATGGCTGTGCCCGCCCACGATCAGCGTGACTGGGAATTCGCCCGCAAATTCGGCGTGGAGATCATCGAGGTCATCAAGGGCGGCGACATCGACAAGGAAGCCTACACCGGCGACGGCGAGATGGTCAACTCCGGCTTCCTCAACGGCTACACCAACAAGAAGGCTTCCATCGCCCGCGCCGTCGAGGAGCTGGAAAAGCTCGGCTGCGGCAAGGCCGGCGTGCAGTACAAGATGAAGGACTGGGCGTTCAACCGCCAGCGCTACTGGGGTGAGCCGATCCCGCTGATCCACTGTCCGCACTGCGGCGTGGTGGCCGTCCCCTATGAGGAGCTGCCCCTGCGTCTGCCCGATGTGGAGGACTTCCGCCCCGGCACGGATGGCAAGTCCCCCCTGGCGCATATCGCTTCCTTCGTGAACTGCAAGTGCCCCCAGTGCGGTGCGGATGCCCAGCGCGAGACCGACACCATGCCCCAGTGGGCGGGTTCGTCCTGGTATTTCCTGCGCTACTGCGATCCCCACAACAGCCAGGCCTTCGCCGACAAGGCCGAGCTGGACTACTGGATGCCCGTGGACTGGTACAACGGCGGCATGGAGCATGTCACCCGTCACCTGCTCTACAGCCGCTTCTGGCATCAGTTCCTGTATGACCTGGGCGAGGTGTCCTGCCCCGAGCCCTACATGAAGCGCACGGCACAGGGGCTGATCCTGGGCACGGACGGCGAGAAGATGTCCAAGTCCCGCGGCAATGTGGTCAACCCGGATGACATCATCGACGAGATCGGCGCGGATGCCTTCCGCCTGTATGAGATGTTCATGGGCGCGTTCGATCAGGCGATCCCGTGGTCGACCAATGGCGCGAAGGGCTGCCGCAAGTTCCTCGACCGCGTCTGGCGCTTGCAGGAGATGCTGACGGAGGACGAGGATTATTCCGACAAGCTGCGCTATTCCATGCACGAGACCATCAAGAAGGTCTCCGAGGACTATGAGGCCATGAAGTTCAACACCGCCATCGCACAGATGATGTCGCTGGTGAACGAGATGTACGCTATCGGCAGCGTCACCCGTGGGGAGCTGAAGACCCTGCTGGCACTGCTGAACCCCGTTGCGCCGCACATGACCGAGGAAATGTGGCAGAATCTGGGCTGCGAGGGCGAGCTGGCCTACAGTGCATGGCCGCAGTGGGACGAGAAGGCGCTGGTCAAGTCCGAGGTGGAGATCGCCGTGCAGGTCTGCGGCAAAATTCGCGGACGCATCATGATCCCCGCCGATATGACCAAGGACGCCGCCGAGTCCGAGCTGGTCAACCACCCCGAGGTGCAGAAGATCCTCGCCGGCAAGAACGTCGTCAAGACCATCTTCGTCCCCGGCCGTCTGGTGAACTTCATCGCCAAATAAGGGGGGCTTCGCCTCTTTTCTCGCGCTCGATGGGGGCGGACGTTTCATGCCATATGCGCGTGAAGCGTCCGCCTCATCCACATTTTTCGCAGGGATTGCAAGAAATCCCCCGTCCGGATCGTTTAGTGTTTGAAGAACATTCACTGAGGTGATTTCCCCATGCGCAAAAGGTTACGCATGCTCTTGCTGTTCCTGCTTTGCCTGAGCCTGACGGGTGCGCCCGCGATGGCGGAGGATGTCTGCGTGGTGGAGGATGCCCTGACCGTCAGCCGGATCACCACCGATGCGTCCTACCTGCGGGTGCTCTGTACGCTGACGGATGCGTCCGCCGTGACGCTCACCGTCCGCGACGAGTGGAGCACCCTCATCTATCAGCGGAATTACGGCACTTGCAGCGGCAGCTTCCGTTCCGGCGACATTCATCTGCCCTTGCAGGGCGACGGCTGCGAATACGCCGTCACCCTCACCCTGGGTGACGGTGCGCATACCTTCACCGTGGTGCGGCAGATGCCCCGGCTGACGGATTCGTCCGTGTACGCCGGGGGTGCGACCCTCCGTCAGCTGGTCGATGGCAGCAGCCACAAATACGCCGTCGTCCTCGACCTCCATGCCCTCGATCAGGAGACGTTCACCGCGCCCCTGCTCTCCGACGGCATGCGGCTCGGCGAGGTGTACTTCTCCGTCCTGGACGGCACGCTGACCGTCAGCGCCCAGCTGACGGCGGACGGCAGGATCGACCGGGCGAATGTCTACATCGCCACGGATGCCCTGACCGCACAGACCCTGGGCACGAACCGCTTCTGCGGCACGAAAACCCGGCTGGATCGCACCATCGACCTGGGTGACGCTCCCTACGCCGCCGTCATGGTGCAGATGACCGTCACCTATGACCCCACCACGGCGCAGGCCTACACGATGGATCGCGCGGATGAGGAGGCGCTGTCCGAGCTGCTGACGAACTGGCAGCTCATGCAGCTCGTCACCGCCAACGAGGCCGTCGGCTGACAAAAGGCGCATGCTTTCCCATGGCGGACGGCATGCGCTTTTTTTGCCGTCTCTTTGCCAATTCGCTTCCCGATTTTCCAATTTCGGGTTGACGCAGCGCATCGGAAATGGTACAATAATCATAACGATTTCCGAAAAGGAGGATCAACCCCATGAAGAAGGTATTTGCCATCCTGATGGCCATGATGCTGCTGCTCCCCTGCATCGCCATGGCCGAAATGACCGACGAGGAGCTGCACGCCTGGGCACTGGCGAACGGCTATGTGAAGACGGGCGTGGATGCCATCACGTCCGCGACGACCAACAAGGCCGGCGGCGTGAACTACGGCGCGATCGAATGGAGCGAGGCGCTGCAGGTCGCGGCGATCAAGGAGTTCCTCAAGGGCGGACACTATCTGGGCAGCGCGGACTTCGCACAGGACGACTCCGGCTATAACTACCGCGAGATGTACCAGATGGCGACCAGCTACAACAACATCCCCTCCAACACCAACCTGGAGCTGGTGCTGGACGCGGCGAACCTGCACCTGCTGGGCGTGTCCGAGGCCGGCACGTCGAAGACCATCCAGTTCCAGATGAACCCCCATGTGTCCATCTCCTGGTGCCGTCAGCTGCGCATCGCCGAGGAGGAAATGGGCTACAACTACTACTGCTCCTACGGTGTGCAGTTTGACGGCGTGGTGCGCGTCTACACCGCCGCCGACCTGGAGACCACGGAGGGTCAGGATGCCCTGCTGAACCTCTTCGACAAGTACTACCCCACCCTGGCCTCCAACTGGGGCGCGTACAGCGCGACCTTCGCCAATGCCACCACGGCTGAGGACATCCGCGCGGGCAAGCTGGGCTACATCACCAACAGCCTCAACGGCGGCGCGATGGTCATCTATGAGGTCGTCCCCACGCAGATCATTGTCACCGCGCCCTTCCTGATGAACATGTCCCCGTCCATGGCCAATGCCAGCCGCTTCACCGCCGTGCAGGAGGGTGAGGACAAGTACGCCTACGAACTGGGTCTGTCCGACGCATTCCTGGATAGCCTCGTGGCCTACAAGGCGGACTTCATCGCCACGGAGGACGGCAAGGCCGCCGTGGAAAGCTACTACACCACCGGCATGTACCCCATGCTGGATCAGTACTGCGCTGCCTACGGCGCACCCACCAGCCTGGAGCTGGCGCTGATCCCCACCAACGCGGCAGGTCTGAAGACCCAGACCACCTGGACCCCCGCCAGCGACGACCACACCGGCTCTGCGCAGGGCTTCCACAGTGCCGTGACCGCCGCCGTCACCCTGAATGAGGATGGCACCATCGCCACCGTCGTCCTCGACACCTCCGGCGAGACCCCCAATGTTGGCACGAAGGTCGGCGAGAGCGACGATTTCGCCGCGCAGTTCATCGGCAAGACCGGCCCGTTCACCCTGGGCGCGGGCATCGATGCCGTCGCCGGTGCGACCGTCACCTCCGAGGCCGCAGTGAACGCCATCAACAACGCCATCAAGTGATGACATACCCCTGAACGCAACGAAGCGCTGCCGCAGATCAACCTCTGCGACAGCGCTTTTTGATTTGGAGCATCCGCCGTGAAACGGGTGCGACTCGATCGCCTGACACATATGGAAATGCCGCAGGTCGGCAAAGGGGCTCTGCTTCTCCATCCTGCCGCATTCCTTTCCGGCTTATACTAATTTACGTCTAAAACATAGCACCGAGCATAGTGGATTTTTTGTTCTGGCAAAGCTGAGTGGAGTGAGGCGTACTGGAGGTACGTTGACCGGAACGAAGCAAAGCCAGAGCGGAAAAGCCATGCGCGAATGCATATGGTTTAGATGGGAATTAGTATTAGTATTACTTCTCGCCCTCGCGCAGATGTCCCAGCGATCCGCCCGGATGACGCATGACATACTCCTGCGGGGTGATGGCGCGGCGCTCCTGGAGGATGACCGACAGCCCTTGCAGGACGATGGTCTCCGCCAGTATGGACGCACGCGGCGCACGGTTGAGCGGCCCGCCCTCGTTGTCCACATGCGCCAGAAGATGCGCATCGGCAAAGCGTGCCAGCCACGAATCCGCATTGCCCGTCACGCCGATGACCTTGCAGCCATTGTTGCGCACGGCGATGGCGGTCGCCTTGAGCTCGGCGGTCTCGCCGCTGTTGGAGATGCAGATGACCACGTCGCCGGGCATGAGCTGTCCGCAGCTGCCATGGACGGCCTCCGTGCCGTGGAGGAAATAGGTCGGCGTGCCCGTGGAGGACATCAGCGATGCCATGTAGCTCGCCACATGGGCGGGTTTGCCGATGCCGGTGATGTGGATGCGGCAGCCCTTGTCCTGCGCGTCCCAGATCAGCTGTGCCGCGTCGGCGAAAAAGCCCTCGTCCAGACCCTGCAGCACATGCTCGACCTCCGCACGCTGCACATCAATGTAGGTTTGCAGTGCATTCATTCTTCTTTCCTCCGATCAGACCTGTTCAAAATGGGCGGTATCGAAGCCCTTATCCTTCATCAGCGCGATGACCTCATGCAGATAGGGCAGGCTGGGCTGAGCACCCATGCGGGACACGGTGATATGCGCCGTGCAGTTGGCGAAGCGCATCGCTTCCTCATGGCTGACACCCAGGCACATCGCCGTGCAGAATGCGCCGACGAAGCTGTCGCCTGCGGCGGTGGGATCAGCGACCTTCTCGCAGTAAATGCAGGGGCTGGACAGGAAGCTTTCGCCGTCATCCAGCACCGCACCCTCACTGCCGCGCGTAATCATGGCGTACTTCACGCCCGCCGCACGCAGCTTCGCGGTCGCGGCCCGGGCACTTGCGTCATCCACCACGGCGATGCCGGTGATGTCCGCCGCCTCATGCTCATTGGGCGAAATATAGGTGACATGGGACAGCAATTCGGCGGTCACGGGCGCGGACGGCGCGGTATTGAGCATCACCGGCACGCCCTTCTCATGGGCGTAGGCGGCAACCAGCTCATTGATGGCCATCGGGATCTCGAATTGCAGGATGACCATGTCGTATCCGGCAATGCCCTCCTTCAGGAAGGCCACGTCCTCCGGGCGGATGCACTGATTCGCGCCGGGCACGACGATGATGCGGTTGTTCGTGCCGGTTTCGGCGCGCTCGATCTGCACATTGCCGATGGCGGAGCAGGCGTCCTTCGTGACGCGGATATGGCTGACATCCACGCCGGCGTCCCGGGCGCTCTGCACCAGGGCACGGCCGAAGTCATCATCGCCCACACAGCCCACCATGGTCACCTCCGCACCCAGACGTGCGGCCTGGACAGCCTGATTCGCGCCCTTGCCGCCCGTGGCGGTGGTGTAGTCCAGCCCAATGACGGTCTCGCCCTTGGCCGGGAAGCGGCTGGTGGACACGATCAGATCCATCACCAGGCTGCCCACGACCAGGATTCGCGGTTTCCTCATAGCATTCACTCCTTGCTCTCGGTCTTGATATTCAGCTCGGCCTGCATCCACATGATGTTGTAGATCGGGAAATACTGGCTCATGGCGAAGTAGAAGGTGTTCCCCTCCTGATACCGGTTCAGCATGAACGCACCATAGAGCGCCGGATAATCCGACGCGCCGGCCAGGACATACTCCTGACTCCACTCGCCCCAGGGGGTCACGCCCTCGCGCATGACGATGGCATGCTTGCGCTCATTCAGGTAGGTGATGACGAAATTGCCGAGATACTCGTTGTACATCACGGAGATCTCGCCGCAAGGGCCCGGGATGACGGTCTTCGCCTGACGGATGCCATCCTGACCCTGCACCCACTGCGGCTGACCCGCCTCGTCACAGCCGACGAAGTAGCTGTACGCCCCCATGTCCGTCAGCCGATCCACGGGGCATTTCATCAGCGCCACACCGCCCTGCCGTCCGGACGGAATCCCCCAGAGGTACATGGTGTCCCCCACGCGGCAGTTCGCCGTCTGGATGAAGCTGCTGTCCCCCGGCCATTGCAGCGTCTCCGGACGCGACCAGGTCTCCCCGCCGTCCTCCGAGATCGCCAGCCCCGAATGCGTGCAGTCCCACCGTCCCGCTTCGCCCCAATGGCTGACGGACATGTACACGCAGTACAGCGTGTTGTCCACCGCGAAAAGGTTGGTGGGGATCACGGTCATCTGCGAATAGTCCTTTTTCGCGGAATAGAGCAGCTCCTTCGCCCGACCCCACTTATCCGTGATGGCATCGGTGATGGTGAGGCCGTCGGAGGGGTCGTCATCCTCGATGATGAAGAGCACATTGCTGCGCCAGTCATCGCTGTTGGCACTGGCGAAGGTGTCCCCGCCGAACATGTAGACCTTGCCGTTCATTTCGGCCATCGAACCCAGATCCGTCCCCCACACCCGGAAGCGCGAGAGCGTCTTGTTCGGGCTGTCCTCACCGGTGATCTGCGACACGAGCTTCACCTTGGGGCGTGACAGCTGATGCAGCGCATCCGCCTTGTTTGGCAGGGCGGACAGGTCGTCCTCCGCTATGGCCAGTGTCGGCATCAGCAGCGCGATCAGCAGGAGCATCTGCTTCGCTTTCATGGTATTCATTCCCTCCCGAAGCGCATATATGATTATTGTAATGCGCATCCCGCGCGTTTGTCGTTAGCAGACAATGGCGCAACATTAGCAGATCGTCCACAAATCACGTCCGACACGCGCGTTTTTCCGGAATTCGCGCAAAAAAAACCGCCGATCTGAACGAAAGTCGACCGATTTGCGCATGATCGGGACATGGGTGTGCATTTATGTGAAAATCCGTGAAGGCGCACAAAAAAGTCCCCCGCCGCAGATGCAGCGAGGGATTTCGTTAAGGGGTGGACTTATCTGCGTCCGCATCGTCCAGGAAGAGGGTGGCGCGGAACTGGGACGGGGATTCGCCCGTGACGCGCTTGAAGACGCGGCTGAAATCCTGCAAGCGGTCAAAGCCCAGGACGGCCGCGATCTCCGAGACGGACAGGTTCGTGTACCGCAGCATGGACTTCGCCCGCTCCATGCGCAGCAGCATGTGATAGCGCAGGGGCGATATTCTGTAGCTCTCCCGGAAGCTGCGGAAGATGTAGCTCCGGCTGAAATGCGTCAGCTGGATCAGCTCCTCCACCGTGACCGCATGGGACACATTCTGCTCCAGGAAGAACTTGATCTGCGCCGGGAGGTCTTCCGTCCTGCGCTGACTGCGCGTGTAGGTGGCTTCACTGAGGACGGTGTCAAAGAGGCGGAGGAAGAAATACGACAGGCGTATCTCGTGATACAGCCCGGGATTCTCAAAGGCATGGATGAGGTCGAAGAGCTGCTGCTCGATGAGCATGGGCGAATGCAGATGCAGATGCTGGGGGAAGGGCGAGAGGAAGCTGTCCAGGATGTCCTCGCGGAACATCCCCTGCTTTTCCGCAGGGATGGCATCCAGATTGTCAAAGGAGATGGGCACTTCCTCCCGATCCGGCGAATAGGTCAGGTCGAAGTGCACATGGGGCTGGATCAGCGGCACATGGAAGGTCATGCTGATGGAATGTCGCTGGCGCGGACGGAAGATGAAGAGGTCGCCCGGTTCGCCGGTGTAGAGGTCGTCCCCGATGGTGATGAGCGCCTTGCCTTCCTTGACGTAGAGGAACTCATAGTCGAAGATCACCCGTTCCCGAATGACCTGTCCCGGCTGGAGGACATCATACCAGGCGCGGCGGATATAGGGGCTGAGCGCATGAGTCATCCGCCTCACCCCCGTCCGCCAATCAGCGCGACGGAAACGTCATTGACGTTCGTTCCCGTCGGGCCGGTCACGATCAGTCCGCCGATGGCCTGGAGCGCGTGGTATGCGTCGTTGTCCGCCAGCACATCCGCGATGCGGATGCCCTGCGCCTGCAAGGCAGACTGGCTGTCCCCATCGGCATAGCCGCCCGCCGCATCGGTCGGGCCGTCCGTGCCATCGCTGCCCACGCTGAACACGGCCGCATGGGGCAGTCCTGCCAGAACGGGAGCGGCAGCAAGAGCCAGCTCCTGATTCCGGCCGCCCAGCCCCCTGCCCGTCACGCGCACCACGGTCTCGCCGCCCAGGATGAAGGCCATCCGCCCCTCCTCCGCATGCGTCCGGGCGATCGCGGCCAGCATGCGTCCCGCGTCCCGCGCATGGCAGTCCAGCCGGTCGGTCAGGATGCACGCGCGATAGCCCAGCGCTTCGCATGCCCGGGCGGCGGCGGTGCACAATTCGCGCACGCTCCCCGTGATGCGGGTGGTGACATTCGGCAGATGCTTGGGCGTTTCGGTTCGCAAAAGCGCCATCGCCTGCTCCGAAAGGCGCAGGCCGTACCGCGCGGCAATGTCCAATGCCTGTTCGCAGGTGGACTGATCGGCCACCGCCGGGCCGGATGCGATCATGTCCAGCGGATCACCCAGCACGTCGGACAGCACAATGGTCATCACCCGTGCCGGACTGCACGCCCGGGCAAAGCGTCCGCCCTTGACGGCGGACAGCCGCTTGCGGATGGTGTTGATCTCGGTGATGTCCGCGCCGCTTGCCAGCAGCTGACGGGTGATCTCCTGCATTTCCGGAAGGGGAAGGAGGGGATTTTCGAACAGCGCGCTTCCCCCGCCGGACAGCAGGAAGAGCACCGTGTCCTCCGGGGACAAGCCCCTGACCATGTCCAGCGCGGCGAGCGTCCCGCGGATGCCGTTCTCATCGGGGACGGGATGTCCGCCCTCATAGCAGGTGCAGCGCGGCAATTCGCCCATCCCATGCCCGTATTTGGTGCACACCACGCCCCGGATGATGCTTTCGCCCAGCGCATCGCATGCGGCACGCGCCATCTGCCAGGCAGCCTTCCCCGCCGCGACGAGGTACACCCTGCCCGTCGGCCGATCCGCCGCCAGCGCGCGCATCACCGCCTGATCGGGCAGCACGGCCTCAATGGCGGAGCGGATGATCTGCTCCGCATCCCGCCGCAGCTCCTGATTCATGTGTTTCCCCCCTTGCGGACACTTCTTCCCCTGCATTATATCCCACATTCCCGGCGGATGCAAGGTGTTGACCTACAAATCATGCCATCCGGAGAAAACAAAAAGGCGGACAAACGCTATTGCGTCCGCCCGTCCGGCAGGAAAAAGCGCCGTCCGCTCATGGTTTCGCCGCGTATGTGGAGCGTCAGCCCCGTCCCCTTTTCCCATGCGTCCAGCACGGCCTGCCCCTCCAGCAGCACCACGTCCACCCAGGCGCATCCGGGGGACTCAAACTCCAGACAGACCCGGTCGCAGCGGCAGAGGCAGTCCACCTTGCGGCCTTCATCGGGCATGCACAGGCGGATGAGGGGGACAGTGCCGTCGCAGTCCAGCGCGAAGGCCATGGGCACAAGGTAAGGCTGCGCCCCGTCGGTGAAGGCCGCGCGGGTCACATGGGCATGGCGGAGGACATCCAGGCAGTCCACCGCATGCAGGGGGACGAATGTCAGCCGGGGCATCGGCATCACCTCAACGGCAGGGTATGCCGGATGGGCGGCAGGGGTGCGTCACAGGCGCATGTGGCGCATGTGCTTCATCACCAGATTGGCCGAAATGCCCGTCAGCATCCCCACGAGCAGGCCAACAAGCATCAGCACCGCCATGTAGTAGGCCAGATTCGCCGTGCCCAGCATGACCATGGCCGCCAGCACCTGTCCCACATTGTGCAGTGCGCCGCCCACCATGCTGACGGTGACGCAGTGCATGCCCTTCACCCGGGAGAGGAGCACCATGCCCGTCAGGGAAAGCAGTCCGCCGGAAAAGCCGTAGATCATCATGGAGGCCGGGCTGCCGAAGAACGCGCAGGACAGCACGACCTTCATCGCCATGAGGATGTAGGCGGTGGGGATGTCCAGCATGTAGACCGCGAAGACGAGGACACTGTTGCTCAGGCCGAGCTTGATGCCGGGGATGGCGGCGTTGAGGGGAATCAGGTGCTCGACCCAGCCCAGAATGAGCATCATGGACAGGAGAAGGCCGCAGACGGCGACTCGCTTTGTGTTCAGGCGCTTATTCATCCGCCGCCTCCGTGAAGGCCGCCGGATAATCCTGACGCGCCTCGGTCTCGGTCAGCAATTCGAGCACCACCTCGTTGGGCAGGCAGAGGATCATGTTTTGCAGCACGCGATCGGCGCGGTTCTCCAGCGTGACCGTGCCCTGGAGGACACAATCCTGATTGTCGCAGGTGGAGGAATGCATGCGGATGCTGTCCTCCGTCACCTCGACCACATTGACCTTGTCGCCCCGGGTGACGGTGTATTTGCCCGCGCCGTCCAGGCGGATGGGCTCGTAGGTCTCCCCGGCGACGGTGATGACCAGATAGGCGGCGGTATTGGGGGGGACTTCCGCGAGCTTACCGCGCTGAATGAGCGCGATCGTCCCCGCCGCCGCGATGAGCAGGACGACCGCAAGAAGGACGATCAGGTTGCGGCGTTTCAGACGCGCCTGATCCAGTTCGTTTGATTCCATGCTGATTGCTCCTTTTCGGGATGTCGTATCCATGATACACGATTCGCCGCGGAACGTCAATATGCCGTTGCTTTTTCGGGGGACTCTTCCCTTCTATCGTCCTTCTCCCATGCGCGTACACCATGCAATTTGATCCC
>CAZJOA010000031.1:0-7792 GCA_964547515.1 uncultured Faecalibacterium sp. | reverse complement strand
CTCTCCAACGCAAAATAGGTCCAGGGTCGAAGACCCTGGCGCGGGTGGAGGGGCGTGCAGCCCCTCCCGTCCCCGTCCCCCATGCGCGCACACCATGCAATTTGATCCCTCTCCAACGCAAAATAGGTCCAGGGTCGAAGACCCTGGCGCGGGTGGAGGGGCGCGCAGCCCCTCCCGTAGCCCCTCCCGTCCCTACAGGAGGCGCTGCATGGAGAGGGTCAGGCGCTCCTGCATGCGGCAGAGGAACTCGCGGTTGGTGGGTTTTCCGCGTTCGGGATCGACGCTTGCGCCGAAGAAGCGCTCCAGTGCGTCCAGGCTGGCGCGACTCCAAGTGGACTCCACGCACAGGCGAAGGCTGCGTTCCACACCGGCGGCGGTCATGGCGTATCGTCCGCCGATGAGGGGGTAGAGCCCGTGCTTCAGGTCACGCAGCAGCGGCGGATGCACCGCCGTCAGCGCCAGCATTTCCGGCAGGAAGACCCGCGCGTGCAGCTTCGTCGGGACGGCCATGGCCTGGAGCAATGCGTCCGCCAGCCGGATGGCTTCGGGGAGATGCCGCGCGGACAGCATGGGCAGTCGCCCGGCACGGCGCAGGGCGGAAAGCCGGTGCGGCAGTTCCGTCAGCGCGGGAAGCGAACCATCCGGCGCATGCGAACCGAACATGTACGGCGGCGCAAGGGGCGGACGCTCCTCCCAGGCGGTCAGAAGCGCCTCGCTCTCCCCGCAGGGCAGGAGGTACAGCACCTCCGCATCCTGCAAAATGGCCATCGCCTGCCCGGCATGGGTCGCGACACGGCAGCACCAGTCCGCCCCCTGATCCTCCATTGCGTATTGTATCCGCCGCCCGGCCGATCCCGTCGGCGCAAGCACCACAACCTCCATGGTCTCCCCTCCTCATCGCGTCAGTATAGCACAGATGGGCGCTGCGGATGGAAAACCGACAAAAAAAGACCGGAGCTGACATACTCCGATCTTCTGCGGCGGGGGACTGTCCGCGTCACAATTTCGCCAGCTGACTGTTCTTGTAGTCCGGGTCGTCCGTCACCTCGCAGATGACGTGCAGCTGGGGCGGGAACTCCACCGGCGCGTCTTCGTCGCTGAGCTCGACCTCGACGATGGCCTTGTCGTGCCAGAAGGGGTAGACATCGATCTCCAGATACTGGATGCCCCAGGTGAGGCAGTACCGCGTCTTGCGGATCTGACGGCGGCTGACATCCGCATCCATCATGGCGGCGAGGTATTCGTCCTTGGTCAATCGGCGCTCGATCTCGACGCGCTTGATGCCCGTGCCGCGCTTGACGGTCTGGAAATAGAGGTAGTGTCCATTGCTGCCGCGCTGGCGGACGCGCCTTTCCTCGCCGTTTTTCGCGGTGAGGTAGGTCTGGAGGACATCGATCTTGGAGCAGTTGGGCAGACTCTCCAGCCAGGCAATGTCGGGGTACTCGATGAGGAACTTGCGCTCGATCTCCACCGGCTCAGGCCCGCCCAGAAAGGACGCGATCTCCTGCATCAGCCGCTTCATCTTGTCCTCGAAATTGGTTTCGTTGTCGATGACGCGGAAATGCGGATGCCCCGTCCATGCGGCGATGATCTTGTCATCCAGGGCGACGGCCTGTTCGACCGTTTCGATGCGGGCAGCGTTGTTCGCCGTGGTGTAGAAGGCTTCCGCGCCCTTCGCCGCCGTCACCAGATGGAAGACCGCGTCGTAGCTGTCCCGCAGCTCGACCTCACTCTCGCCGATGCGATCCAGCACCCACTCCGTTTCCTCCTCGTTCATGTAGGCGCGGTTGTCCAGCATGCCGCGGTCACAGACGATGAGCACCTTCTCCTTGGGCATGGTGCGGGCGGCCTGTTCGAAAAGGCGTTCCTTCTCCCTTTGCAGGCTCATCTGCACCACCTGATATTCGGCGTTGCTGCCGCAGGTCCAGGGGGCGACGCCGCCGGAGATGAACTCGGTGGCGGTCTCGGGGACGAAGAGCACCGTCCAGCCCTTTTCGCTGAAGTGGTTCTGAATCCAGCTCATGGCGGTGGATTTGCCCGCGCACGGCCCGCCGGTGATGACGATCTTGACGATCTGCTGCATGGTGGATGCCTCCTCATGGGTTCGGTACGGAGCTATTATATATGGAAGGAAGGGAAAATGCAAGGGGGGGACGCATCATCCGGCGGACAGAAAAAAGGGAGCTGCATGTGCAGCCCCCCTCGGGGTGTCGCAAAAGTGGCAAAGCCACTTTTGTGAGGAATACTGAGGAATGTTTTCCTCCGCAAAATATATTTTGCTACGGAAAACGCCCCGCCCGGCAAAGCCGGGCGATACGATGAGAGTCTTGCAGACGGCGAATTACTCCTGCTGACAGCGCGACCTTTACAGTCTACGGAATCTGCATGTACCGCCCACATGGAGGGTATCCTTACTCGGCAGGCGTCTCCTCCACCGGACGGGAGAAGTAGTAGCCCACTTCCAGGCCCTCCAGATCCATCAGCGCCTGAAGACGGCCGTCCTCCAGCATGGTCAGCTCCATCAGCACGACGGCTTCACCGGCCTCATCCACGCCGGACAGAGTGAGGACAGTGCCTTCGCCCTCGACCTCAGCGACGGTGTAGGTCAGCGCCTCGACATAGGGCTCAGCGCCCTCTTCGATGGTCGTGCACTCGCAAGCACCCTCAGCCATGTTCAGCACCAGGATGCTGCCGATCTCCTCGGCGCTCATTTCCATGCCGAACATGGACGCGGTGGTCAGCACCCATTCGCCCTCGAAGGCGACGGGATCGACATTGGCCAGCGACACGACAGCGGGCGCTTCCTCGATCGCGGGGGCAGCGCCCTCACGGGTGAACATCATCGTCTCTTCCTCGGTAGCCGCGGTGAGCACCTCATCCTGATAGGTGAAGAGCTGCACATCCGTGCCGTCGTCAACGTTGATGCCGTTCTCGGCGACCGTCCAGGTGCCGGTTTCTTCCATGCCCATCATGGTCATGGTCATCGTGCCGTCCGCATTGAGCACCATGGTCATGTCCATGCCGAACATCGCCAGGGTGGCGGGGCCCATCTGCATGCCGGAAGCCTCAGCGCCGGTCAGCACCCAAGTGCCGGTGTAGTCCACGCCCTCGGCGAAGGCCATGCAGCCCAGCAGCATCGTCAGCGCCACCAAGAGGGAAAGCAGTTTCTTCATTTGATATATCCTCCCGATCGTTTTTCCGCAAGGAGTGCGGTTGACAGCATTATACACGAAACACGGGCTGGATGCAAGCCCCCGGGCGCATTTCCTGAACCATTTGTCTTATTGCAGGCTGACATCCCATCCGGCGGCGAACTGCATCAGCAGCAGCACGTCCCGCACATCGACCCGACCGTCCGCGTTCACGTCCGCATTCGCCAGGCTGATGGCGATCTGCTCGCCCGCCGCGTGCTGCGCCGTCACGGTCACGTCCGCCACGTCCACCTGTCCATCGACATTGGCATCCCCCGCGATGCGGATGCTCCCGCCCTGACGCGTGAAGATGTATTCGTTCCCGTCCTCCTTCATGTAGAGCCGACCGTCCGCCAGCAGATTCAGCTGACTGTCCGCAGCGCCGCCGCTGATGTACTTCCCTGCCCCAACGATGGTCAGCACCGTGCCGACCCCCGGCACTTCCGTCACGGTGTAGGTCAGCGTGTCCTCATCGGTGTCCCCGTCATAGCGCATGGTCAGCACGCATTGTCCGCCGGACAGCACCAGGGTCAGCTCAAGCCCGAAGTCCAGCGGAGAGGCCGTCACCCCGTACACCGACATCTCCGTCATCAGCCATGTGCCTTCAAAGGCGGACGGCTGCACCCCCGACAGGATCGTCACCGGCTTGGGTGTGTCGTCGATGGCCGGTGCAGCGCCCTCGCGGGTGAACATATACAGGCCGCCGTTCATTGCCATCGACAGCACGCCGTCCGCATAGGTCAGCTGGTTCTCGCCATCCCCCAGGTTGATGAAGATGCCGGTCACGCTCGACCGCCATGTGCCCGATTGATACCCGACCGACGAGTCGATCTCCATCGTGCCGTCCGCATTCAGGATCAGCTCCATGCTGATCTCCAGGTACGCCAGCCCATTCGGGCCGAACTGTATCCCGTCGACCTCCACGCCCGTCAGCACCCATGTGCCGGTGCAGTCCGCCGTCGCGGCCATGGCCACGCTGCAAAGCAGCATCGCCAGTGCCATCAGCATCGAAAGCAGTCTTTTCATTTTCCTCATCCTCCTGATTCACCATCTGCCGCAGGGCAGCGTCTTCCTTTATTATACACAAAAGCGTCCGTCCGTGCAACCATTCTTTCCTATTAGAATGGTTCTTGTGCTGCATTTTCTCTTGTGCTATAATGTTCCTATCGAATCTCTCGTTCAGAGGAGGACGCAGCATATGAGCATGCTCGACATCATCACCCGCAAGAAGCTCGGCCAGGCGCTGACCCAGGCGGAGATCACCGAATTCACCCGTGGTGCGGCGGACGGCAGCATCCCGGATTATCAGCTGGCAGCACTTTTGATGGCCATCCGCCTGAATGGCATGAACGCCCGGGAAACCACCGACCTGACCCTCGCCATGCGCGATTCGGGTGACGTGTGTGACCTGTCCGCCATTCCGGGGGTGAAGGTGGACAAGCATTCCACCGGCGGTGTGGGGGACACCACGACCCTCGTGCTCGCGCCGCTGGTGGCGGCATGCGGCGTGCCGGTGGCGAAGATGAGCGGTCGCGGCCTGGGACACACCGGCGGCACGCTGGACAAGATGGAATCCATCGCCGGACTGTCCGTCAGCCTGACGGAAGAGGCCTTCATCCGTCAGGTGAACGACATCGGCCTGGCGGTCATCGGGCAGACGGCTTCCCTCGCCCCGGCGGACAAGGCACTCTATGCCCTGCGCGACGTGACCGCCACGGTGGACAGTCTACCGCTGATCGCCTCGTCCATCATGTCCAAGAAGCTCGCCGCCGGGTCGGATGCCATCGTGCTGGATGTGAAGACCGGCTCGGGTGCGCTGATGGAGACCGTCGATGATGCCATCGCCCTGGCACGCACCATGGCGGAGATCGGCAAGCTCTCGGGCAAGCCCGTCCGCGCCATCGTCACCGGCATGGAGCAGCCCCTCGGGACGCATGTGGGCAATGCGCTGGAGGTGAAGGAGGCCATCGACGTGCTGTCCGGGCGGACGAAGGGCGACCTGCTGGACGTGGCGCTCCTGCTGGGCAGTCACATGCTGGTGCTGGCGGGCAAGGCGGCGGACACCGCATCCGCCCGGAGCATGCTGACCGAAGCGCTTGCATCCGGGGCGGGTCTGGAGAAGCTCCGCGCCATGATCGCCGCGCAGGGTGGCGACCCCGCCTGCGTGGCGGATGTGTCCCGACTGCCCCAGCCCGCGCTGATCCGTGAGGTCAAGGTCGGCCGGGAAGGCTACATCACCCGCATGGACACCACCGCCCTGGGGTATGCCGCGCAGGCGATGGGTGCGGGGCGCGTCCGCAAGACCGACACCATCGACTATTCCGTGGGATTCATCCTGCCGGTGCGCATCGGCGACCATGTCACGGCGGACACCCCGCTGTGCACGCTCTATGCCCGCAGCGCATCGGATGCCGACCGCGCCGAAAGCGCCATCCGCGCGGCCATCACCATCGGGGATGCCCCGGTGCAGCGTCCGCCGCTGTGGTATGCCATCGTCACGGCGGACGGCGTGGAGCGCGTATAAGGCGCAGCGCCCCTTTCCTGTTTTCGAATACACGCCAAGGAGGACATATATAATGAAGAAACTGCTGACGATCATGACGCTCCTGCTGACGCTTTGCCTGACCTGCGCCCTTGCAGAGGACACGCCGACCACCTACATCAGTGGGGATTACAAGTACATCCTGTTAGCGGACGACACGGCGCAGATCACGGATTACACGGGGAGTGCCAAGAAAGTGACCATCCCGGCCAAACTGGACGGACACACCGTGACCACCATCGGGGAAGAGGCGTTCAAGTATTGCTGGGAACTGACCAGCATCACCATCCCCGACAGCGTGACCACCATCGGCGACGGGGCGTTCTACGGCTGCCCCTCGCTGACCGGCATCACCATCCCCGACAGCGTCACGTCCATCGGCACGAACCCCTTCGCGTTCTGCGCTGTATTGACGGACATCCAGGTCTCCCTGAATCATCCGACCCTCGCCACCATTGACGGCGTGCTCTTTGAGAAAGCCACAAAGAAGCTGATCTGCTATCCGTGTGCCTTCACGGAGAAGAGCTACGCCATCCCGCGGGGCATCAGGGTCATCGGGGACAACGCGTTCTCTTCGTGCGAGTCCCTGACCAGCATCACCATCCCCGACACCGTCACCACCATCGGGGGCTATGCGTTCTACGGCTGCGAGTCGCTGACCAGCATCGCCATCCCGGACAGCGTGACCACCATCGGGGACAGCGCGTTCTCCCGGTGCTCCTCGCTGACCAGCATCACCATCCCCGACACCGTCACCACCATCGGGAGGTGGGCGTTCGACGGCTGCTCCGCGCTGAAGACCGTCACCGTCACCCGCGGCTCCTTCGCCGAACAGTACTGCATCGACAACGGCCTGTCCTACGTCTATACCGACACCTATGATTGGCTGCTCGACTGAGCCTTCGCGCCGCCGGTCATGCCATCAACGCCCATTGTCCCTGTTTTGACATCCATGAAGGAGGACATCGCCCATGATTTTCATGAAGAAGCTGCTGACCTGGCTGACACTGCTTTCCATGCTGACGACCCCCGGCACGCCGTCGGACACGCCTGACGACCCGGCTGACACACCCGCCGCCACGGACTATGTGTCCTCCTCCCCGACGGACATCCCGACGGACACGCCCACGCCGACCCCGACTCCCACACCGACCCCCACGCCCTCGCCGTCCCCCACGCCGACCCCCACGCCCTCGCCGTCCCCCACGCCCTCGCCGTCCCCCACCCCCACCATCGACACAAGCAAGGTCTACACCAGCGGGGATTTCGAATACAGCCTGCAAACGGACGGCACGGCGAAGATCACCGGCTACACGGGTGAAGCGACGGACCTGACCCTCCCGACGAAGCTGGCCGGACACACCGTGACTGCCATCGGGGACGAGGCCTTCAAAGAGTGCGCGACGCTGACCAGCGTCACCCTGCCGGAGGGGATCACCGCCATCGGGGACGAGGCCTTCTCCTGGTGTAGTGCGCTGACCAGCGTCACCCTGCCTGCCAGCCTGACAGACATGGGAGTCAACCCCTTCGAAACCTGTAATGCGCTGACCACCATCACCCTGCCCCGCGACCATTCGACCTTCGCCATCATCGACGGCGTGCTCTTCCACAAGCAGGAAAAGAAGCTGATCTGCTATCCCAAGGGACTCCCGGCCAACAGCTACGCCATTCCCCAGGGGATCAGGGTCATCGGCGACTCTGCATTCTGCAACTGCTTCCAGCTGACCGACATCACCCTCCCGGACAGCGTGACCACCATTGGGGATATGGCATTCTTCAACACGAACATCACCAGCATCACCCTCCCGGACAGCGTCACGCGCCTGGGCGCGAATCCTTTTTCCAGCTGCACAAAGCTGGAACACATCAACCTGTCCGCTGACCATCCGACCCTGACCTTCATGGACGGTGTGCTCCTTGACAAGGCGGAGAACAAGCTGATCTGCTACCTCTATGCGCTGACGGCGGAAAGCTATGTCATCCCCGACGGGGTCAGGGTCATCGGCGACCGTGCCTTCCGCCTCTGCCCTTCGCTGAAAAGCGTCACCATCCCCGGCAG